>NZ_JBHXQO010000019.1:0-113943 GCF_042717135.1 Streptomyces sp. NPDC058620 | reverse complement strand
TGGACAACCGGACCCGCACGGCCACGGAGAGCGAAGAGGATCTCCGCGCCGCCGTGGCCGAGCGCGAGAAGGCCGAGGAGCAGCAGCGTGAGACGGAGGCGTCGGGCTCGGAGCTCGTCGCGCGGATCGAGGTGCTGACGGAGTCCGACGCGTACCGGGAGGGGCGGGACCTGGACCAGCGCCGTCAGCGGGCGGCCGATGCGCACCGCGAAGCGGAGGCGCGGCATCTGGCGGCCGGTGCGGCCCGGACCACCGCGGACCAGGACGAGGCCCGCCACACCCAGGCCCTGGACGCGGCGGACGCGCAGGCGGAGCGGGTCCGCGTCGCCGAAAGCGACTCGTGGCAGGTCGCCCGGCGAGCCGGCATGTCCGCCGCCTGTACGGAGGTGAGCGGCGCGCTCGAATCGGGCAACGCCGACCGGGCCAGGCAGATTCTGCACGGTGCGGTGCGGGGGCGGAGGGGTCAGGTGGAGGACGTACGCGAAGCGCTCGACGTGCTGCGCGCCGCCCTCGCCGAACGCACGTCCGCCGAAGAGCGCGTGGAGGCTTCCCGGGCCGGGCTCGCCGCGGCATCCGAACGGCGCGCGGAGGCCGCTGCCCGGTATCAGCAGGCGGCCTCGGCGCAGGCGGAGCGGCTGCGGAGCTGGGCCCGGCAGTGCGGAGAGCTCTCCTTCGACGAGGGCGCCGTGGAGGAACTGGCCGGCCGGGCCACCGGCGAGGCCGAGGTGCTGGCGCTGGTCGACACCGCGGCTCGTGGGATCGAGCACGCCCTGACCACGGCCGAGGCCACGCTCACCGCCCGCGTCGCCACGGCCCGCGCGGAGCGCGAGACTCTGGCGGCGGAGGCCGAGCGCTTGCAGCACACGGCAGAACTGCCGCCTCCGGCCCCGTTGTTCCGAACCGCCGACCGCTCCCGGCTGCCCGGTGCGCCCCTGTGGAAGCTGGTGGCCTTCCACGACGCGGTGCCCGCGGCCACGCGCAACGCGGTCGAAGCGGCACTGGAGGCCAGCGGCCTGCTGGACGCGTGGGTCGCGCCGTACGGCGGCGCGTTCGCGCTGGGCCACGACACGTTCGCCGAGGCCGAGTGGGCCGATCCCGCCCCGGGCCGCCATCTCGGCGAGGTGCTGCGGCCGGAGCCGGGGGCGCCCGTCTCGGCCGAGCGCATCGGTCAGCTGCTGACAGGTGTCGCGTACGGGGACACGCTGCCCCCTGAGCACGGCGCCGCGGTCGGTGCGGACGGCACCTGGCGGCTGGCCAGTGCCACGGGAAGCTGGGCCAAGCCGGACGTCGTCTACATCGGGGCCTCGGCGCGGGCGAGGTCCCGGGAGCGCCGCGTAGCCGAACTGGCCGGGGCGATCGGGGCACTGGATCACACGCTGGCCGGGCTCGCGGCCGAGCTCGCAGCGGTCGCCGCCCGCCGGGACACGCTGGAGTTCGACCGGCAGTGCCGCCCCGATCACCGTGCCGTCACCGCGGCGGAACGCGAGCTCGACCGGGCCCAGTGCGACACCGAGGCCCGGGACGACGCGGTACGGGACGCGGTCGCTCGGCTCACGAGGTGCGAGTCCGCCGCCCGGGCGGCGCAGGACGGACTGGACCACGTGGCGTCCGAGCACGGGCTGCCAGCCGACGCCCAGGCGCTGCGCGCGGTGGCGGAGACGGTCCAGGGGCTTCAGGACACCGGCGGTCAGTGGCTCCTCGCCCATGTGCAGCTGGCCTCGGAGCGGCGTACGGCCCTGGAGCTGCGGTCCCGGGCCGAGCGTTCCGGCCGGGCCGCCCAGGAGCACGAGGCGGAGGCGGACCGCGCGGCGTCGTCGGCGCGGGCGCTGGCCGCGCAGTTGGAGGAGATCGAGCACACCATCGGTGCGGAGTACGAGGAGACGCTCGCCCGGATCGAGGAGATGCGGGCGGCCCACCGGCACGCCCAGTCCCGACTGCGCGACATCACGGCGCTGTTGCGGACGGTCGAGGGGCGCATAGGAGCGCTGAACAGTGAGCGGTCCGTGGCGGCGGCACGCCGCGACGCCGCGGTGACGGCTCGCGACGCGGCCGCGGACCGTTTCCGCTATCTGCTGCGGCTGGGTTTCCCCGCCGACGCGGGCGCCGAGGCCGGGGTGCGGGCAGGCGAGGGGACCAAGGCCACGCTGGAGACCGCGCGCGCCCTGGGGGCGCTGTGGCCGTCCGTACCGTACGAGCCGAAGAACGTCGCGGACGCGCTCGGGCGGCTCAGCGAGACCGTTCACGTGAGCCGCCAGGCGCTCGGCGAGCGGGCCGACCTCGCGATGGAGACACACGACGACGTGCAGGTGCTGTCCGCCGCCATGGACGGCGTACGCATGGGCGCGGCGGGCCTGCTCGCCGCGCTCACCGCGGAGCGCGACCGCAGCCGGGACGAGATCACCAGCGACGAGCGCGAGCTGTTCGACCGCACGCTCACAGGCAACACGCGGCGCCATCTCGCGGCACGGATCAGGCAGGCCAACGAGCTGGTCGACGCGATGAACGCCCGGCTGGAGCGGGTGCGTACGGCGTCCCGGGTGGCCGTACGTCTGGTGTGGCAGGTCGATCCGGGGCTGCCGCCGGGCACCAGGGCCGCCCGCGACCTGCTGCTGAAGGACCCGGTGCGGATGTCGGACGGTGACCGGGAGGCACTGCACCGCTTCTTCCGCGAACGGATCGAGGAGGCCAAGGCGTCCGACACCGCGAAGAACTGGGAGGAGCAGCTGACCCGGGTGCTGGACTACACGGCGTGGCACCAGTTCGTGGTGAAGCTCGACCGGGCCAACGGTCAGGGCTGGCAGCTGCTCACCAAGAAGCTGCACGGCGCGCTGTCCGGCGGGGAGAAGGCCATCGCTCTGCATCTGCCGCTGTTCGCGGCGGTGGCCGCGCACTATCAGGCGGTGCCGAGGGCTCCCCGGCTGATCCTGCTGGACGAGGTCTTCGTCGGGGTCGACTCCACCAACCGGGGGCAGGTCTTCGCGTTGCTGTGCTCGCTCGACCTCGACCTCATGCTCACGTCGGACCACGAGTGGTGCACGTACCGGGAGCTCGACGGCATCGCCGTGCACCAGCTGATCACCGGGGGCGGCGGTCCCGACGACGACGCGGTGACCACGGCGCGCTTCGTGTGGAACGGCGCGGACCTGGTGGCGGACGAGGCTCCCGGGGCACCCGCACCCGAGGTACCCGCATCCGGCGCGCCCGTGCCGTCGCCGCGCGACGAGCAGCCGTGAAGCACCCCCTCGACCGTCCCGAACTGACCCCGCTCTGGCAGGCGTTCCACACCCGCCTGTCCGCCGGCCAGCAGGTCACGCGGGTACGGACCGGGCCGCTGGACGAGGCCGCCCGAAGTGCGCTCGCGGACCTCCTCGGGCTCGACCGGCTTCCCGGACCGCAGCCCACGGTTGCACTGGCGCGGCTCGACGAGGCCCTTCTCGACAGCTGCGGCGAGGACACCCGCTCCGTGGTGGCCACCATCGTCGGACCGCTCGGCGACCGGGCAGCCGACCGCGCCTCCGACACCGCCGACCGTGCCGCCCTGTGGGAGTGGTTGGCCACCCACCCGGTCGTCCTGGCGCAGCCCGCACTGGGCGTCTGGGTCGCCGCGGTCCGACGGTCCGGGCTGATCGGCGGGTCCGTCCCCGCCACCCGGCGCGCGCTCGGCGACGCCCTCGGTGTCCTGGCCGGACTACCCGCCTGCGGGGAGCCGTTGCCGGTCTTCGCCACCCGGATACTCGACGACTCCCACGCGCTCGACGACGGCACCCGCCTCTCGTCCCTGGTCCTGCGAGCCCTGTCGGCCCTCTACGGTGTCGCGGCCCCCGAGACCGCGGCGGACCGGCGCGCCCTGTGGTCGCGCGCCGGTCTCGCCGACGACGCGCTGTCCGCGACGGTGCTCACGGCGGGCATGCACCCGACGGGCCGGGGTCCGGTGGCCCACTCCCTGGCCGCCTTCTCCGCCGCCGGTCACGCCACCCACCTCACGCTGGCCCAACTGCGCGATCCAGGTGAGCTCCACTTCCCCCGGACCACCGTGCACATCACGGAGAATCCCAGTATCCCGGCCCTGGCCCTCCAGCGCTTCGGGTCCGCCTGCCCACCGCTGGTCTGCACCTCGGGCTGGCCGAACAGCGCGGTGGTCCTCCTGCTCGACCGGCTCACCGAGGCGGGCGCGCCTCTGCGCTACCACGGCGACTTCGACGGCGAGGGACTGCGCATCGCCGCCCATGTCCTGGCGCGGAGCACGGCCACGCTCTGGCGCATGTCCGCGGCCGACTTCCTCGCGGCGCACCTCCGCGCTCCTTCGGGTCCACCGGCCGGCCGGATCACCGACGCACCGTGGGACGCCGGCCTGGCTCCGGCCCTCGCGGCACGAGGGACGGCCGTCCTGGAAGAGCATGTGGCCGAGGAGCTGCTGACCGACCTGGCGGGGTTGTGCGCCGATCGACAGACCGGGTCCACCCAAGGTCTACCCGCAAGTAACTCCCGCTGATTTGATGTGTGTCGCCGGTTCACCCCACCTCAGCAGAACCTGGAGACCCTCGTGCCGCACTCCTCGCTCCGCCGCCTCTCGGGCATGACGCTGTCCGCCGCGCTCGCCGCGGTCACGCTCGGCGTCGGCGCCCCTCCCGCCTCGGCCGCCGAGACGCCGTCGCTGCGCGTGCTCTCGTACAACACGTTCATCTTCAGCAAGAACCTCTACCCCAACTGGGGTCAGGACCACCGGGCGGTGGAGATACCGAAAACTGCGTTCTTCCGCGGCAACGACGTCGTCGTGATCCAGGAGGCGTTCGACAACGGAGCCTCGGACGCGCTCATGCGGAACGCTTCGGCCGAGTACCCGTACCGCACTCCGGTGGTGGGCCGGAGCACGAGCGGGTGGGACGCGACGGGCGGCGCCTACTCCTCGACGACTCCGGAGGACGGCGGCGTCGCCGTGCTGAGCAAGTGGCCGGTCATCCGCAAGGAGCAGCACATCTTCAAGGACGCCTGCGGTGCCGACTGGTGGTCCAACAAGGGCTTCGCGTATGCCGTGCTGAACGTCGCCGGCGCCCGCGTACACGTCGTGGGAACCCACGCGCAGTCGACCGACCCCGGCTGCAAGGCCGGTGAGGCGGCGCAGAAGCGCGGTCTTCAGTTCAAGCAGATCGACGCGTTCCTCGACGCGAAGAACATCCCGGCGTCCGAACAGGTCATCGTGGCGGGCGACCTGAACGTCGACTCGCGCTCCGCCGAATACGCGTCCCTCCTCGCGGACGCCGGGCTCGCCGGAGCGGACGCCCGGACGGGGCACCTCTACTCCTTCGACACCCAGGACAACTCGATCGCCGCCGAGCGCTACCCGGACGACCCGCGCGAGGACCTCGACTACGTCCTGCACCGCGCCGGGCACGTGAAGCCGTCCGGCTGGACGAACGAGGTGATCAAGGAGCAGAGCGCCCCCTGGTCCGTCTCCAGCTGGGGCACGACGTACACGTACACGAACCTCTCGGATCACTACCCGGTGGTCGCGTCCGGGCGGTGACGGCACCCGGTGAATAATCGGGCACGGCGGGGGAATCGGCACAGCGCGCCGACGTTCCCCCGCCGCTGTCCGCCTGCCGCGTGCGACCTCGAAGGAACCTCCCATGGCCCCCGCCCGCCAGCCGTTCCACCTCCTGCCGGGAGCGGCCGATTCGCCGGTGCTGCTCCACGTGCCGCACGCGTCGCGCATCGTCCCAACGGAGGTGCGGGCCGGGATCGTGCTGGACGACGAGGCCCTGGAGCGGGAGATCGACCACATCACCGACTCCCACACGGCGGAGTTGGCGGAGCGTGCGGCGATCGCTTCCGCTGTGGCGCCCTGGCGGTTCGTCAACGGGCTGTCGAGGCTCGTTACCGACCCCGAACGCTTCCCTGACGAGCGCGAGGAGATGCTGGCCGTCGGCATGGGGGCGGTCTACACGCACACGACGCATCGCGAGCGGCTGCGCGCCCCGGACACCGATCCTCAGCCCCTGATCGACCGCTACTTCCATCCGTACGCGGAGGCGATGACCGCGGCCGTCGACGCACGGCTCGCAGCCACCGGGCGGGCCGTCGTCATCGATGTCCACTCCTACCCCACCGCCCCGCTGCCCTATGAACTGCACGGCGCGGGGCCGCGCCCGCCGGTCTGCCTGGGCACCGACGCCTTCCACACGCCGCCGGGGCTCCTGGCCGAGGCCGAGAAGGCGTTCGCCGGGTTCGGCGGGACGGGGCTGAACAGCCCGTTCCCCGGTACGTACGTCCCGCTGAAGCACTACGGCGAGGACCCGCGCGTCACCGCGCTGATGATCGAGGTCCGGCGCGATGTGTACATGCGGGAGCCAGGGGGCCCGGCCGGTTCCGGCCTGACCACCCTGGCCGCGGCGCTGGCCGCACTGGTGGACGCGCTGTCCCGGCGCGACGAGCAGGTGGCGCGGCCATGAAGCGGCGTCAGAAGAAGACCCCGCAGCGCAGCAGCACATTCGCATAGGGCCTGGCCTCCCCGGACCGCACCACCAGCCGGGCACCCGCGGAGAGTGCCTTCAGCTCGTCGTGCGGAACGAGAGCGAGGTCCGGGAGCCGTTCGTCCAGTAGCCGTGCGGCCGCCGGGTTGGCTTCCCGTACCTCGTACGCGGCCGTCGCTCCCTCCACCACGAGTTCGGCCAGCAGCCCGTCGAGCACCTCGGCGAACGACGGGGTCCCGGCCCGGAACGCCAGGTCGACGACCCGGGGGCCGTCCGGGATGGGCATCCCCACGTCACAGACCAGGACTCCGTCGCCGTGGCCCAACTCGGCCAGCGCGCCCGACAGATGACGGTTGAGAATGCCTGACTTCTTCACAGCGCGGAGACCTCGTCGGCAGTCGGGAAGGAATCCTGCGCGCCCTTGCGGGTGACCGCGGCTGCGCCCACCCTTACGGCGAACTCCGCAGCCTCCACCAATGCTTCGCCCTGACCGAGCCGCCAGGCCAGCGCGGCGGTGAAGGCGTCACCGGCCCCGGTGGTGTCCACGGCATCCACCTTCGGACTCGGTACGCGTACGAATTCACCCGTACGGCTGTCGGCGACGAGTGCGCCCGCCGCCCCCAGCGTGACCACTACCGACCTCGGGCCGAGAGCGAGCAGGGCCCGCGCCCGGTCCTCCGGTGTGTGCCCCGCCGCGTCGCCCAGGATGAACAGTGCCTCGTGCTCGTTCACGACCAGGGGATCGCAGACCGCGAGCACCTGATCGGGCAGGGGTGCGGGCGGCGAGGGATTGAGCACGAACCGGGTGTCCGACGCGAGCGTACGGGCCACCTCGGCCACGGTCTCCAGGGGAATCTCCAGTTGTACGGAGACGACCCGCGCCGCGGCCAGCAGGGACCCGGCGGCCCGGATGTCCTGCGGGGTCAGCCGGGCGTTGGCCCCGGGCGACACCACGATGCTGTTGTCGCCCGAGGGGTCCACGGTGATCAGCGCGACCCCGGTGGGTGCCCCGCCGACGAGGACGCCGGCGGTGTCGACGCCCGCCGCGCGCTGTGATTCCAGCAGCAGCCTGCCGTGGGCGTCGTCGCCGACCCGGGCCAGCAGGGCGGCGCCGGCGCCCAGCCGGGCGGCGGCGACCGCCTGGTTCGCGCCCTTGCCGCCCGGGTGGACGGCCAGATCGGAGCCGAGCACTGTCTCGCCCGGTGCGGGGCGGCGCTCGACGCCGATCACCAGGTCGGCGTTGGCCGACCCCACGACCAACAGGTCGTACCGGCCGTGGTCGTACTCGTGCATCTCTCCTGCTTTCCGTGGTCAGGTCTGTTCGGGAGTGCGGGGCGCTCAGGAGAAGTCGGCGACGTTCTTCTCGGTGACGACCTTGACCGGTACCTTCACCATGCTGTCGACCTCCTTGCCCTGCGCGGCCCTGACCGCGTTGCGGACGGCGATCCTGCCCAGTTCCTTCGGCTGCTGAGCCACGGACGCGTACAGCGTGCCTGCCTCGACCGCCTTGAGACCGTCGGGAGTCCCGTCGAAGCCGACGACGGTCACGGACGTGCCGGCCTTGCTTCCGAGCGCCTTGACCGCGCCGAGCGCCATCTCGTCGTTCTCGGCGAACACACCGGTGACGTCGGCGTGGGACTGGAGCAGGTTGGTCATGACGTCCAGCCCCTTGGTGCGGTCGAAGTCCGCGGGCTGTCGTGCGACGACCTTGATGCCCGGGTATGCCTTGATGCCCTCGGCGAAGCCCGCGCCGCGCTCGCGGCTGGCGGAGGTGCCCGCGGTCCCCTGGAGGATCACGATGCTGCCCTTGCCGCCGAGCTTGTCGGCCAGCGCCTTGGCGGCGAGTCTGCCGCCGGCCACGTTGTCCGAGGCGACGAGGGTCGCGGTGTCCGCCTTGTTGACGCCGCGGTCCGCGGCGATCACCGGGATGTCCGCCTTGTTCGCGCTCCGCACCCCGGGGCCGACCGCATCCGAGTCCACCGGGTTGACGATGATCGACTTCATCCCCGAACTCGTGAAGTTCTGGAGCTGGTTGGCCTGCTGGGACGCGTCGTTCTGCGCGTCGGTGACGGTGAGGTCGATCCCGGCGGCCTTGGCCTCCGCCTGTGCGCCCGCCTTCATCTGGACGAAGAAGGGGTTGTTGAGGGTGGAGAGCGACATGCCCACCTTGGTGGTCACACCGGACGTACCGGAGTTGAAGAACGACACGGCGGCGACGACGGCCGCCACGCACACGGCACCGACCGCGAGCTTGGCTGCCCCCGGCCCCTTCCGGCCCGGACCCGGGGCACCGGACGCCGACGCGGGTGCGGCTCCGGAGCCGGCCCGGCGGCGCAGGGTGTCGAGGAGTACGGCGAGTGCGATGACGACGCCGATGACGACCTGCTGCCAGAAGGCGGATACCGAGAGCAGGTTGAGGCCGTTGCGCAGCACGGCGAGTATGAGCGCGCCGATCAGGGTGCCGGACGCCTTGCCGACGCCGCCTGCCAGGCTCGCGCCGCCGATGACGACCGCGGCGATCGCGTCGAGCTCGTATCCCTGTGCTGCCTGCGGCTGCGCGGAGACGAGACGGGAGGCCAGGACGATGCCCGCGACAGCGGCGAAGAGGCCGGACAGGGCGTAGATGACGAGCTTCTGCCGCTTGACGCGCAGGCCGGAGAGGCGGGCCGCCTCCTCGTTGCCGCCGATCGCGTACATCGAGCGGCCGATGTAGGTGCGGGCCAGGATGAGCGCGGTGACGAGTCCCATCGCGATCATCACGAGGACGGGGACCGGCAGCCAGCCGCCGAGCGTGTCGCCGAGTACGGAGACCGAGTCGGGGAAAGCGATCGGGCTGCCCTGAGAGATGACCAGGGACAGGCCGCGAGCGACCGAGAGCATGGCGAGCGTCGCGATGAACGGCGGCAGTTTGCCGTACGAGACGAGGGCGCCGTTCACGAAGCCGCAAGCGATGCCGGTGGCGACGGCGAGAATGACCGCCAGCCAGACGGGCACCCCCTCGGACGTCGCCGACCATGCCAGGACGGTCGCGGAGAGGGCGGCCACGGAGCCGACCGACAGGTCGATGCCCGCCGAGACGATGACGAAGGTGACGCCGAACGCGAGGATCGCGGTGACGGCGGCCTGCACACCGACGTTCAGCAGGTTCTGAGTGGTCAGGAAGTCTCCGGAGAGCAGCGACATCGCCACCACCAGGACCACGAGGGCGCTCAGCGCGCCGTTGTCGAGCAGGATGCGGCGGCCCGCTCGGACCGCGGCGCCACTCCCGCCCGTGTTGCTCTTGAGCGTGTCAGTGGCCACGGGGGCCCTCCACTTCGTTCACTGCGGGGATGGTCGTGGGGGTCGGAGCGCTGACTGCGAGGGCCATGACCGCGTCCTGGGTCGCTTCGTGCGCGGGAAGTTCACCGGCGATGCGGCCCTGCGCCATGACCAGCACCCGGTCGCTCATGCCGAGGACCTCGGGCAGGTCGCTGGAGATCATCAGGACCCCGTGCCCGGAGGCCGTCAGTTCATTGATGAGCTGGTAGATCTCGACCTTGGCACCGACGTCGATGCCGCGGGTCGGCTCGTCGAGGATGAGCACCTTGGTGTCGGCCAGCAGCCATTTGCCGATGACGACCTTCTGCTGGTTGCCGCCGGACAGGGTGCGGACATGCTGGCCGAGCCCGGCCATCCGTACGCCCAGCTGTTCGGCGATCCGGGCTGCCGCGGTGCGCTGCCCCTTGAGGTCCACGAGACCCGAGCGGCTCGCCGAGCGCAGCGTGACCAGGCCGAGGTTCTCCTGCACGGACGCGTCGAGGACCAGGCCCTGGCCCTTGCGGTCCTCGGGTACGAGGCCGATCCCGGCGCTCATGGCGGCGGTCACGTCGTACTTGGCCAGCCGTTCGCCGAGTACGTCGACGGTGCCGGCGTCATAGGGGTCGGCGCCGAACACGGCGCGGGCAACTTCGGTACGCCCGGCGCCGACGAGGCCCGCCAGTCCGACGACCTCACCCGCACGGACCTCGAAGCCGACGTCATGGAAGATGCCGTTCCGGGTCAGTCCGCGGACGGAGAGCAGGGGCTCCCCCGCCTTCGGACGTTCCCGCGGATACTGCTGCTCGATGCTGCGTCCCACCATCAGCTGCACGAGCTCCGCCTCCGGCGTCGAGGCCGGCACCTGGTCGATGCTGCGGCCGTCGCGCAGGACGGTGACGCGGTCGCCGAGCGCCGCGATCTCTTCGAGGTGATGGGTGATGAAGACGATCCCCACCCCCTCCTCGCGGAGCTGCCGCACGATCCGGAAGAGCTTCTCGACCTCCTCGGAGGTGAGAACGGCCGTCGGCTCATCCATGATCAGGACGCGCGCGTCGAGGCTGAGGGCCTTGGCGATCTCCACCATCTGGAGCCGGGCGATGCCCAGTTCGCGCACCTTGGTCTTCGGAGAGACCCGCACGCCGACCCGGCGGAGCAGTTCCTCGGCGTCCGCCTCCATCCGCCTGCGGTCGATGAGCCCGAAGCGACGCGGCTGCCGGCCGAGGAAGATGTTCTCGGCGACCGTCAGGTCGGGCACCAGGTTGAACTCCTGGTAGATGGTAGCGATCCCGAGCCGTTCGGCGTCCTGCGCGGAGTGGATGCGGACCTCCCGCCCCTGGACGAGGATCCGCCCGCTGTCCGGGCGGTGGGCACCGGAGAGCATCTTGATGAGAGTGCTCTTGCCCGCTCCGTTCTCACCGAGCAGGACATGCACTTCGCCGCGTCGGAGGTCGAAGTCGACGCTGTCGAGCGCGACGACGCCGGGGAAGGACTTGCGTACGCCTTCTATGCGCAGCAACTCGTCGGGGATGCTCACAATTTGCTCCTCCGGTTCGAAGCGTGCTCGTCGCAGGAGCTGCGTACGACAAGGCGGGCGGGGAGGGTGACGGACCGCGGGGACCGTCCCTCGATGAGGTCGACGAGCGCCCGTACGGCGGCGCGGCCCAGCTCGCCGGTCGGCTGGGCGATCGCCGTGATCGGCGGATCGGTGTGCACGAACCACGGGATGTCGTCGAACGCCGCGAGGCCGATGTCCTGCGGGACGCGCAGCCCGCGTGCGCGGATCGCGTCCAGCGCGCCGAGCGCCATCAGGTTGTCGGCGGCGAACACGACCTCGGGCGGTTCGGCAAGTGCGAGGAAGCTCTCGGTGGCGCGACGGCCGCTGTCGGCCTGGAAGTCACCCTGGCCGATGTAGGTGTCGGGCAGCGCCAGTCCGTGCTCGCGCAGCGCCTCACGGAACGCTTCGACGCGCTCGTTGCCCGTGGTGGTGGCGGCGGGGCCCGCGATGATCGCGAGCCGGCGATGGCCGAGGCGGTGCAGGTGGGCGACCAGGTCCCGGATGGCTTCGCGGCCGTCGGCGCGCACCACGGGGACATCGACGCCCGGGATCCAGCGGTCGACGAAGACCATCGGCGTACCGCCGCGCGCGACGTCCAGCATGAGCGGGGTGCCGCCGTCCGCCGGGGAGACGAGAAGTCCGTCGATCCGGCGGTCGAGCAGCGTGCGGACGTGGTGGTCCTGCAGCTCGGGCCGCTCGTCGGCGTTTCCGATGATGACGCTGTAGCCGTGCGCGCGGGCCTCCTCCTCGACGAAGCGGGCCAGCTCGGTGAAGTACGGATTGAGTACGTCACTGATGACCAGGCCGAGGGTGCGCGTCTGATCGGTGCGCAGCGATCTGGCCACGGCATTGGGCCGGTAGCCGAGGACGTCGACTGCGGCGAGGACGCGTCTGCGCGCGTCGGGGCTGACGGAGGGATGGCTGTTGAGGACACGGGAGACCGTGGCGACAGACACTCCTGCCCGGGCCGCGACATCTTTGATGCTCGCCATTTTCCGGACCACCTCCTTGTGGTTTCCGTAAGCCTCGAAACCACCGGCCGATGGCCGTGGAATCGATTACACGGATGATTGGAATCGATTACACGGCTGAAAACAAGACCTCTCCGACCGTCCGAGATCGGATCGTGACGAAGAGGCCGGGCTGCCTGGCGGTGCCGGAGGGCAGCCAGGGCGCGAGGCGGAACGGGATGACGGAGAGCGGGAGGATGACGGCTACGAGGAGTTGCCTTGACGGAGGTCCGTAACGGGTCACGGGCCGCACCCCAAACCGCGGAAGGCGAGTTCGGGCCATCCTCAGCCGGAAGTACGCTTCAGATCACGGGAGTTGATGGGCACCAGGCGCAGTAACGGGCGCCGCCGGCCGCTTCGCGGGACTCGCCGGAGCCGACGGCCTCCCCGTCCCGCTTCGAAACGCCGGCGGGGCCCGGCACGCAGCTGCTGCCGGGCCCCGCCTGACTGGTCAACTCCCGCGGTCACATGCCGTATCCACGGATGCCCGCCGTCTGCCCTCCTGGTGACTGACTCATCGGCCGGTCACGTCACGCCTTGACCTCGGCCGCCGGAAGCGGCTCGGTCGCGGCCCGCGGCTCGGAAGCCGCGGCGGCGGGGCGTACGGGGATGAGGGAGGCGACGACCGCTGCCGTGAGGCCGACACCGCAGCCGATCAGCATCGCCGCACGGAAGCCGTCCTCGGACGGCAGGAGGAATCCCCCGAAGTCCGTCGTCATCTGGGCGAGGACCACTCCGATCACGGCGGCCGAGACCGAGCTGCCGATCGAGCGCATCAGCGTGTTGAAGCTGTTGGCCGACGCGGTCTCCTCCGGCGGCACCGCTCCCATGATCAGGGCCGGCATCGCCCCGTAGGCCAGGCCGACGCCCGCGTTGCAGATGATGGTCACGACGAGCAGGCCCCAGGTCGAGCCGAGGAGCAGCAGCGAGGACGCGTAGCCGATGGCGATGACCAGGCTTCCCACGGCGAGGGTGACCTTGGGGCCGCGGGCCGCCGAGAGCGTGGCGCCCAGCGGCGCCAGCACCATCATCATCAGACCCGCGGGGGCCATCCACAGGCCCATGGCCATCATCGACTGGCCCAGCCCGTAGCCGGTGGCCTCGGGCAGCTGGAGCAGCTGGGGCACGACCAGCGACTGGGCGTACATCGCGAAGCCGACCAGGACCGAGGCCGCGTTGGTCATGAGCACCTGCGGGCGTCCGGCGACCCGGAGGTCGACCAGCGGCTCACTGTTGCGCAGTTCCCACCACGCCCAGGCCACCAGGACGACGACCGCGGTGGCGAAAAGGCCGAGCGTGGTGCCGCTCGTCCAGCCCCAGTCGGAGCCCTTCGACACGGCGAGGAGCAGCGAGACGAGCCCGCCGCCCAGGCCGACGGCGCCCAGTACGTCGAAGCGTGCCGAGCCGGTTCCGACCCGCCCGTCCGGCACGAACAGCCAGGCGAGAACGGCGACCAGAACGCTCAGTGCGGCGGCGACCCAGAACAGCACACGCCAGCTAGCGTGCTCGGCGACGGCCGCGGAGAACGGCAGGCCGAGTGCGCCTCCCACACCCATGGACGCGCTCATCAGCGCGATGGAGGCACCCAGCCGCTCGGCCGGCAGCACGTCGCGCAGGAGGCTGATGCCCAGCGGCACCACGCCCATCCCGAGGCCCTGCAACCCGCGCCCGACGATCATCGGCACCACGGAGGAGGCGAGTGCGCAGACGACCGAGCCCAGGACGAGCGGCACGGTGGAGACGAGCAGCATGCGCCGCTTGCCGTACATGTCGCCGAGCCGCCCGGCCACGGGCGTGGCGACCGCGGCCGACAGCAGCGTGGCCGTGATCACCCAGGAGGCGTTGGATGCGCTGGTGTCCAGCAGGTTCGGGAGATCCCCGATCAGCGGGACCACCAGGGTCTGCATGATCGCGGCCACGATGCCCGCGAGGGCGAGTACCCCGACGACGCGCCCATGGCGCACGTCGGGCTTGGAGCTGACCACTGTGTTTCTCCCTCGGCTGTTCTCGGATCGCCTGTCGCCGACCAAGGTGTGCACTATACACATGGCATGCATCATGCATATTCCGATTACCGTGCATCATGTGCGGCAGGGCTGGCGAGGGCAGCCCGTCCGGAGCGAGCCAGGAGCCGAAGGATGCCTCGCGTGAACAAACCCGTTCATCTGATCGAATTCGAGACCATGCTGCTCGGACGGCATGCGCACCTGTTCAACCCCCGCGCCCGGCAGTCCGGCGGGCGCCTGGACCGCAGCGCCTACGTCCTGCTGAGCCGCATCCAGATGGACGGCCCGATGTCCATCGGCCAGCTCAGCGATGCCTTCGGCCTGGACGCCTCCACGCTGAACCGCCAGACCGCCGCCATGCTGCGCGCCGGGGTCGTCGAGCGGATCGCGGACCCGGACGGCGGGATGGCCCGTAAGTTCAGCATCACCGCGGAGGGCGAGCACCGGCTCGACGCCGACCGCGCCGAGTACACCCAGGGGCTGGACAAGGTCCTGGAGGCGTGGACGCCCGAGGAGGTCGCCACGTTCGCCGGCTTCCTCACCCGTTTCAACAGCGACATCGAGCGGCTGGACGGACACCCCTGGCCACGCCCCTGAGCGGCCCCGGCCCTTCCACGGATGGCGCGTAACGAGCCATCCTCCCCATCGCGAAGACCCCGCAGAGACAGGCGGAAGAGTCACGGCACATTGCATCGCTTCCGTCACGGCCCGACAGAGATACTCGGCGGAGGAGATCGCATGCGAAACGGGGATGTACGGGGCACGACGGGCGGAGGGCGGTGGAGACGGTTATGGGCATGGTGTGTGCCCGTCGCCGTGGCGGTCACCGCCTCCGCACTGATGACGGCTCCGACGGCGACGGCCGCCGGAGCCTCGCCTCCGGCGAAAGCGGCGGCCGCCCAGGCGGCGCCGTGTCCGGCGCTGCCGTGCGAGGGCTCCGACCCCGGGAGCGTCACGGCATGGCAGACGGGTGGTGCGCCCAAGCTCGTCAAGGAGGCCGTCCTCGCCTCGGGATCACGGCTCAGGCTGTACACGGGCAAACCGGCCTGGGACACCGTGGGGACGGTCTACTCATGGGCCGAGGTGACCCTCACCGGAGCGACGAAGGGGCGCGGCTGGCTGCGGACCGAGGAGAACCTCGGTGACGGCATCGATATCAGGACGTCGCTGGAACACCCCCGTTCGTACCGCGACACCACCGGCACCACCGGCATGTTCCTGTACGACACGATCAGGTCAGGGGTCGTGTACGCCAACGGCGCGTGCATCACGGACGGCAAGGAGACGGGGTGCGTCAACGCCACCGTGGCCACGGTGGTACCCAACGGGCCGTGCGCGGGCTGGTGTTCCGAAGCCGATCCGACCGCGATCGCCGCATCCGACTGGTCGTACGTGGACCGCTCCGACCTCGACCGCGTGGCACTGCCCTCCGGCGCCTCCGTCCAGAAGGTCGACGGGCGACTGAAGCAGGGAAGCTACCTCGGCTGGGCCGAGGGCCAACTCGCGGGCTCCGGCGGCAGGTTCTGGCTGGAAGCGTGGCAGGGCGCGGGCCGCTGGGGTGAGGTCTACACCGAGTTCACGCCGGCAGGTGCCTCGCGCACCACGTCCGGATCGACCCGCGCGTACTCGTGGCTGCCCGAGCTGCGCGCCTGCGTCAGCGACAGCAGCGGCACCGCGTGCACCCGGGACCCGGAGGCCACGACGACCGCTCCGACCCAGGCACCCTGCGCCACGCTGCCCTGTGCGGGCGTCGACTCGTCGACCGTGACCGAGTGGATGCCGAACTACGAGCCGCGCCTCGTCGAGGACGCCAACGTCTACCAGGGCGGCCGACTGAAGATCTGGGAAGGCCGTCCGGCCTGGGACCCGCACCACATGTACTACTGGGGCGAGGCCGAGCTGCCCACGGGTCGCACGGGCGTCTTCGCCACCCTGATGACCCACACCAACGCCACCATCGGTTCGCGCCCCGAGCGGCCGGTACCCGTGCCCGGGACCCGGCTCACGGCGACGGGCAGGACGAAGATGATCGCCCTGGACCCGCTGGGCGGCAAGGAGATCGCCGGGCTCGTCGTGGACGGCAGGACGTGGGCGTTCGCCACCCACCAGGGCAACAACCTCTACATGACCGACAAGGAAGGAACCATGGGCCCCTGCGCCCCCGGCGAGATCTGCGAGGGCGTGGCGCCCTCGACGGTCACGCAGTGGGCTTCGGTCGCCACCGACTGGTCGACGGCCGCACTGCCCGGCGGACAGAAGGTCACACTCAGCGGCTCGCGTCCGTCCTGGTCGGTCTCCGACTACTACGCCTGGGCCCACACGACCGCCACGGGTACGACGGTGTGGCTGGAGGACAAGGCGCCTGGAGGGACGTACACGAAGGTGGCCGCCGAGAAGATCATGAAGGCGACGAGCGGGCAGTCGGTACGCGCCTGCATCAGCGACGGCACCAGCACGGTGTGCACGAAGCCGCTGCTGTAGCCGGCAGCGGCCGATCGACGGTCAAGAAGGCCGGCACGAAGGCGCGCGCCCGGCCCGCCGGGCACGGCTGTGCGGACCCGGCGGCCGTGCGGGCACAAAAAAACAACTCCCGGAGCGGATAGATCCGCTCCGGGAGTTGTCTTCACTCCTGCTGGTGTCCGAGGGGGGACTTGAACCCCCACGCCCGATAAAGGGCACTAGCACCTCAAGCTAGCGCGTCTGCCATTCCGCCACCCGGACAAGGTGTCTGTCGTTCGCGGTTGTTTCCCCGCGGCGACAAAGAAAACAATACCAGGGGTTTGGGGTGCCCCTCACCTGCGTTTTCGGTGGTCAGTGGCGCGCGGCGGACACGGGGAGGTCCTTCCGCATCCGATGCGTACCCCTATGTTCCGACGCGCGTACGGTCCGTCGCCTGCCGTGTACGGCGGGTGGTCCCGGCTACCTTCGCGTCCATGAGTGATCGCGCCTACCGGCGGCCCCGCCCGCTGTCCCCCGTGCGTGAGCATCTGCGCGACACGTTCTGGTTCGCACCGACGCTGGGGCTGCTCAGCACCTTCGTGCTGTGGTGGGTGGCGTCCACCCTTGATACGGAGATCGTCGGGCACCTCCAGGACGCGCGGGCGTACGACGAGATCAGGGAGCTGATCTCGTTCGCCGCGGATGCCCGGACGATCGTCACCACGATCAGCTCGGCGATGATGACCTTCATCGGTGTGGTCTTCAGCATCTCGCTGGTGGCCGTACAGATGGCCAGCGGGCAGTTGACGCCCCGAGTGGTGCGGATCTTCGTACGGAGCCGGATCAGCAAGCTCACGCTCACGGTGTTCCTGGCGACGTTCTCCTTCTCGTTGCTGGTCCTGACCTCCTACGAGAGCGAGACCGATCCCCGGCGGGTCACGTCCGTACCCCTGCTGCAGAGTCTGCTGACGCTGGGGATGGTCGGGCTGAGCCTGCTGCTGTTCATCGCCTACGTGAGCTCCACGCTGCGGCTCATGCAGGTCGGGCCCGTCGTCGACCACATCACCCGCCATTCGTTCCGGGTGCTCGGACGGATGCCGGTCGGAGCATCGGAGGGGGCTCCGCTCGCGGCCGAGACGGCGCGGATCATGCACTGGGGCCGGGCGGGGGTCCTCCAGGACGTGAACGTGGCGCGGCTGGTGCGGGCCGCTCGGCGCCAGGGCGTCGTACTGCGGCTGATCCCGCGCATCGGGGACTTCGTGGTGCCGGGCACACCGGTGCTCGCCGTCCACGGTGGAGCCGCGCCGCCCCGGCGCGCCTTGCGGTACACGATCTCCGTCGGGGTCGAGCGCACGCTGCACCAGGATCTGTCGTTCGGGCTGCGGCAGCTTTCGGACATCGCTCTGCGGGCCCTGTCGGCGGCGGTCAACGATCCGACGACCGCCGTGCAGTGCCTGGACCGGATCGTGCAGTTCCTCGCCGCGGTGGTGGACCGGCCGCTGGGAACCGTGCATCACCGTGACGGCCGGGGCGAGGTCAGGCTCGTTCAGGACGTGCCCGGCTGGACGGATCTGGTCGATCTCGCCTTCGAGGAGATCCGCTGGTGCTCGGTCGGCAGTCCGCAGGTTTCGCGGCGGTTGCTGGCCGGGATCGGGGATCTGATGCTGCTGGCCCCCGAGGAGCGTAGGAAGCCGCTGGTCAGACACCGTGCGCTCCTGGTGCAGTCGGTGGAGCGCACGGTGCCGGAGGCGGCGGAGCGGGAGTTCGCGTTGTTCCCGGACCATCAGGGGATCGGCTGAGGGGGCAGGTGGGGAACGGGGGTTACGGCATGAGGTGGTGGTCCGGGAAGTTGCCCGGGAGCCGTTCAGTGCCAGGGCCTTCGGTGACGGCCCGGACGAGTAGTTCGCCGCCCGCGAATGCGCCGCGCCAGGAGGCGCCGAAACCGCCGAACAGTTCGTCGCGGCACGCGTGCGCTGCCGGTCCTGCCGACGCCGAAGGGCGACAACGTCGTCGTCATCACCGGGGCGGGCGGCTCGGGCGTGCTCCTCTCGGACGCGATCGTGGACAACGGCCTGTCGCTGATGGAGATCCCGCCGGACCTGGACGCGGCGTTCAAGGCGTTCATCCCGCCGTTCGGCGCGGCGGGGAATTATTCGGCGGCGGCGCGATCTTCCCGATGTTCGCGGCCATGACGGAGCGGGCATGGGCAAGGTCGTGGTGGACAACTGGGGCCACAGCGGGGCCTTCACGCTGGCGGGCTCGATCTCCCTGTTCGCGGCGTTCATCGCACTCTTCCTCACCGCACCGGGCCGGCCGAAGAAGGCAGTCGAGCCCAATCCGATGCCCATCAGCCGGGAGACGGACCGAGGCCGGCCCCGGGGAGCTTCACAAGCGCCCCGGGGCCGTCACACGGCGACCGGGCGGCTACTCGCCGCACCTCTCCCGCAGCGAGTGCAGGTGCTCGCTGGACTTGCGGGCGAACGCGAAGGACTCGACCGGGTTGTCGTGCTCGGTCTGCCAGTGGTGGTAGGCACGGCCGCGGGGGGTCCGCGCGGTGACACGGCTGAGGAACGTCTTGTAGTCGATGTCACCGTCGCCGACGTCCGACATGCGGTATCCGTCGCGCGCCGTGTCGTCCCGGATGCCGTCCTTGACGTGGAAGAGCGGATAGCGGTCGGGCTGCCTGAGCACGTAGTCGAGTGGGTCGAAGGGGGCCGGTGTGCCGTCCGCCTTCTTGCCGAAGCGGAACTGCGCGGCGTAGGCCCAGAAGATGTCCATCTCCAGGTACACCAGGTCGGGGTCGGTCTCGGCGAGCAGGACGTCGTAGAGGCGTACGTCGGGCTGGTCGGTCGCGAAGGAGAACTCCTCCGCGTGGTTGTGCTGGTAGAACTTCATCCCGCGCTTGCGGGCCGCCGCTCCGTAGGTGTTGAAATCCTCGGCGGCACGCTTCCAGCCGTCGACGGTCGAGCCGTAGCGGAAGGGGCCCGATGCCGTGCCGATGTGCTTGAGGCCGAGGGCCTCGGCGTCGTCCAGGACCTTGGTGAGGTTCTGGGCGAAGGTGTAGGCACCGGGGTTGTTGTTGTCGTAGTAGCCGACATGGCTGCCGATGGGGTTCAGCCCGTGGTCCCGGGCGAGGCGCTTCAACTGGGCGAGGGTGATGGCGCCGGCCGAGCCCTGGGAGTACCCGGCGAACTCGATCTCGTCGTAGCCGTACTTCTCCAGCTCTGTGAAGACCGGTGCGAAGCCGAGCGTGGAGACCTTGTCGCGGAGGCTGTAGAGCTGGATGCCGAGGCGGCCGGGGGGCAGGACGGCACGGTTCCTGCCGTGGGCCTCGGCGGTCGCGGTGCCCAGGAGGGTGGCGGCGGTGGCTCCGGCGACGACGCCCAGAACGTTACGGCGGCTGAGTCTGCGCGTGAGTTCGGCGTCCTTGGGGGTGCGGCTCATGATCAGGTGACTCCCTCGATGAGTGAGCGGGGGTTGCTAGTGCAGTCCGGCAAGCCGGAGGAGCAGGGACTTCACTTCGGTGGCCTGGACGCGGCCGGTGAACGCGTGGGGGGTGGAGCAGAGGATGAGCGGACCTTCTTCGTCGCTCGTGGGCAGGCGGCCGTGGCTGCCGCGGATGGGTGAGGGGTCGAGCGGGACGACGGCCATGCGGTAGCGCATGCCGAGCTTCTTCCGGGCGACGGCGCCGGCGGCCTTGACCCGGACGTAGGGGTCCTGGGGGTCCATGAAGAGCTCGACGGGGTCGTAGCCCGGCTTCCGGTGGATCTCGACCAGCTGGGCGAAGTCGGGGGCGCGGTCGTCGTCGAGCCAGTAGTAGTACGTGAACCAGGCGTCCGGCTCCGCGACGGCGACCAGCTCCCCGGAGCGGGGGTGGTCGAGGTGGTGGGCCTTCTTGCCCTCGTCGTCGAGGAGCTGCTCGATGCCGGGCAGCCCCGCTAGTGCCTCCCGGGTGGCTTCGAGGTCCTCGGGGCGGCGTACGTAGACGTGCGCGATCTGGTGGTCGGCGACGGCGAAGGCGCGGGAGGCCATCGGGTCGAGGTACTCCATGCCGTCCTGGGTGTGGACCTCCAGCAGGCCGGCACGGCGCAGGGCGCGGTTGATGTCGACGGGCCGCTCGACGCGGGTGATCCCGTACTCGGAGAGCGCCACGACGGTGCGTCCCTGGAGGCGGGCGTCCTCGAGCAGGGGCGCGACGGCCCGGTCGAGTTCGGTCGCCGCCCGGTGGGAGCGCGGGTCGTCGGGGCCGTAGCGCTGGAGGTCGTAGTCGAGGTGCGGCAGGTAGCAGAGGGCCAGGTCGGGGGCGCGGGTGGCGAGGATGTGCCGGGTCGCGTCGATGATCCACCGGGAGGAGACCAGGTCGGCGCCCGGGCCCCAGAAGTGGAAGAGCGGGAAGGTGCCGAGCTTCTCGGTGAGCTCGTCGTGCAGGGCGGGCGGCCGGGTGTAGCAGTCGGGTTCCTTGCGGCCGTCGGCGTAGTACACGGGGCGCGGGGTGACCGTGAAGTCGGTGTCCGCGCCCATGGCGTACCACCAGCAGATGTTGGCGACGGTGTAGCCGGGGTGGGCGCGACGGGCCGCGTCCCACAGTTTGTCGCCCGCGACGAGGCCGTTGTGCTGGCGCCACAGGAGGACGTCGCCCAGCTCGCGGAAGTACCAGCCGTTGGCGACGATCCCGTGCTCGGCGGGGGTCGTGCCCGTGAGGAAGGTGGACTGGGCGGCGCAGGTGACGGCGGGGAGCACGGTGGTGAGCGGTGCCTGGGCGCCGCTGCCGGCCATGGCCTTGAGGTGGGGCATGTGATCGAGGAGCTGCGGGGTGAGCCCGACGACGTCGAGGACGAGGAGGGGCGTCGGGGTGGGGGTGGGGCCTGCGTCGGTCACTGCTTCGGGTGCGGTCACGGGAGCTCCTTGAGCCCGAGGTCGACCAGGAGATCGCGGGCGAGGGTGAGTTCGGCGGCGATGCCGTCGGCGAGCTGGGTGCGGGTACGGGGGCGCAGCTCGGCCGGCAGCGCCTGCCAGGTGTACGTCTCGACCTCCAGGTGCCGGGTCAGGGGCCGGGGGCCTCCGACGAGCCGGGTCAGCGTGGACGCGAGTACCGGGAGGGTGGAGGTGAGCGGGGGCGCCGGAGGGGCGTGCAGCGGTACGTGGAAGTGGGAGCGCCACGGGGTGCTGTCGGGCAGGGCGTGGCCGTTGAGCGCCTCGTCGAGGTCGTCGGTGCCGCGCAGGCCCGTGGCGGAGTTCATCCGGGTCTGGTGCAGGAAGCGGGGTTCGGCGAAGGCGGCGAGGGCGGTGCGCACGTCGGGCAGATGCGGGTGTTCGGCGTGCAGGGCAGCGGAGAGCTGGGCCTTGGCGACGAGGACCCCGGCCCCGGCGAGGGCGTCGAGCGCGGTGTCCGGGTCCTCGAAGGACGTGGCGAGGTGGCACGTGTCGATGCAGATGCCGATGCGGTCGTGGCCGATCGCGGTGAGCGGGGCGATGGCGTCGGCGGTGGTCTCGACGGTGCAGCCCGGTTCGGGTTCGAGACCGATCCGGATGGACTTTCCGGTCAGCTCGGCGAGGGCGTCGAGGCGTTGGGCGAGGGTGGTGAGGGCGGCGCGGGCGGTGCGGGCAGCGTCGGGGTCGCCGTCGTACGGGGTGCGCCAGGCGATCGGCAGGGTGGAGATGCTGCCTTCGGTGACATCGTCGGGGAGCATGGCGGCGAGCAGCCTGGCGAGGTCCGTGGTGTGGGCGAGGCGCTCGGGATCGGTCCAGTCCGGCCGGTAGACGCGGTACTTGACCTCTTCGGCGCCGAATCCCGCGTACGGGAAGCCGTTGAGCGTGACGACCTCCAGTCCGCGGCGGTCCAGTTCGGCGCGCAGGGAGCGCAGTTCGGCGGGGTCGTTGATCAGGGTGCGGGCGGCGTCCCTGGCGAGCCACAGGCCGATGCCCAGCCGGTCACGGCCGAGACGTCTGCGTACCGGTTCGCAGTGGTCGCGCAGTTGCGCCCGCACACCGCCGAGGGTCTCCGCGGGGTGCACGTTGGTGCAGTACGAGAGGTGGACGGTGGAGCCGTCGGGGTGGCGGAAGCGCATCGCCTCACTCCCCGCCGCGCAGGATGGAGTTCCCCTCGTGCAGGGGGTCGGGGGCGGCGATGTCGAGCTGGAGCCGGCCGCTCTGCCCGTAGAAGGCGACGGGGTTGCGCCAGAGGACCTGGTCGACGTCGTCCTCGGTGAAGCCGGCCTTCAGCATCGCGTCGCCCACCTTGCGGGTCTTCAGCGGGTCGCTCCGGCCCCAGTCGGCGGCCGAGTTGACGAGGATCTTCTCGGTTCCGTACGTCCGCAGGATCGTGACCATGCGGTCCTCGTCCATCTTGGTGTCCGGGTAGATGGAGAAACCGGCCCAGCAGCCACTGTCAATGGCGTCCTTCACTGTCGTCTCGTTGAGGTGATCGAGCAGCACCCGCTCCGGGGGGAGGTGGGATTCACGGATGACGTCGATGGTGCGGTGCAGACCGGCGAGCTTGTCGCGGTGCGGGGTGTGGACGAGGGCGGGCAGGCCGTGGTCCGCGGCGAGCTGGAGCTGCGTGGCCAGGGCGATGTCCTCGGCCGGGGTCATGGAGTCGTAGCCGATCTCGCCGACGGCGACGACCGAGTCCTTGACGAGGTAGCGGGGCAGCGCGTCGAGGACGGGGACACAGCGGGGGTCGTTCGCCTCCTTGGGGTTGAGGGCGAGCGTGCAGTGGTGGGCTATGCCGTACTGGGAGGCACGGAAGGGCTCCCAGCCGAGCAGGGCGTCGAAGTAGTCGAAGAAGCTGGCGGGCGAGGTACGGGGCTGGCCGAGCCAGAAGGAGGGTTCGACGAGGGCGCGGACACCCGCGTCGTACATCGCCCGGTAGTCGTCCGTGGTGCGGGAGGTCATATGGATGTGGGGGTCGAAGATGCGCATCAGGACTCCTCCGGGGGGACCGTGGGGGCGGGAGCGGTGAAGCCGAGTACGTGCGCGAGGTCGGCGGGGACGTTCCGTCCGGCCGCGGTGCGCTCGGCCGCGAAGTCGCCGAGCATGCGGGCGAGTTCCGCGTCGCCCCGCGACCGGCCGGCCAGTGCGTCGACGCAGTCCACGGGGACGCCGGTGAAGAGACACTTGAGAATGGCGTGGCGCCACTGGTGCGCGTCGAGGTGCGCGGCGGCGTACGGGCCGACGGCGGCCGCGACGAGCCGGGTGTCGTTGGTGCGCAGGGCGTCCTCGACGAGCGGCAGGGCGGCGGAGCCGATGTCCAGCCGGTGCAGGGCGCGGAGTACGGCGCGCCGTTCGGCCGCGGTGCCCTGTTCGTAGATCCTGGTCAGGGCGGGCAGCCCGGCCCGGGCCTCCAGGAGCAGCAGGACGCGTACGGAGTCGGCGTGGTCGAGTCCGCAGTACCGGCCGGCGGCGGCGTACCGCAGCTCCCACGGGGGCGCGGCGGTGTGCGTGGCGTTCGGGTGCTCGGGGTCCGGGTGCTCGGGGTCCGGGTGCTCGGCTGCGTGCTCGGCTTCGGCGAGGGCTTCGTCCAACCAGGCACGTGCGGCTCCGCCGAGCTGTGCGTCGAGCTCCTTGCGGGTCAGCAGCGGGGTCATCGGCATGGCGTTGCTCCCTTCGGCGGGTCAGCGGCTCGACGGACTGTGCTTGCGCAGGAACTCGATCGAGGTGCGGGCGAGCTCGGGACCGGCGTGCGAGTGGCGGGGCAGTTCGACGACGGTGAGGCCGCGGTAGTCCGCTTCGGCGAGCGCTTCGAGGACGGGCGGGAAGTCGATCTCGCCGTCACCGAAGGGCAGGTGTTCGTGCACCCCCCGGCGCATGTCCTCGATCTGGACGTGGCGCAGCCAGGGTGCGGCTTCTTTCACGCAGTCGACGGGCGAGGCGGGCTCCAGGCACTGGCAGTGGCCGATGTCGAGGGTGAGCCCGAGCGGCTCCGGGTCGCCGAGAAGAGCACGGAGGTGGTGGAAGTCGGCCAGAGTGGCGAGGAGATGACCGGGCTCGGGCTCGATGGCGAGCGGTACTCCGGTGCGGGTCGCGGCGTCGAGGACGGGGGTGAGCGCGTCGGCGAGCCGCTGCCAGGCGACGGTGGCCGTGGCCCCGTCCCCGGGCCCCGGCGGGGTGATGCCGCTGAAGCAGTGCACGGCGTGCGCACCGAGATCCGCGGCGATGTCGACGGCACTGACGAGCAGGGCGGTACGGGCCGCCCGGGCTTCGGGGTCCGGGTCGAGCAGCGACGGGCCGTGCTTGCGGCGCGGGTCGAGGACGTAGCGGGCGCCGGTCTCGATGGTCACGCCGAGTCCGAGGTCGCCGAGCCGCCGCGCCACGTGCCGGGTGCGGGTGGCCAGGTCGGGGGCGAGGGGGTCGAGGTGCATGTGGTCGAGGGTCAGCCCGACGCCCTCGTACCCGAGGTCGGCGAGCAGCCCGAGGGCGTCGTCGAGCCGGAGGTCGGTGAGCCCGTTGGTGCCGTAACCGAAGTGGAGCGTCATGTCGGGCTCACCTTCCGTGCGAGCTTGCGCGCCAGGGGGACGAGCCCCATGAGGACCAGCCCGGTGACGGGCGCTCCGGCGCGGGCGGCGAGAGCGGCCTGGAGCGGGATCATGGCGCGGATGCCGCCGCCGACGGCGCGTTGTGTGAGGGGCGGGGACGGGTTGAGCGCGGCGTGGAGTTGGGGGCGCCCGGCGGTACGGAGGTAGGCGCCGGCGAAGGCGGTGAGGAGGAGGCGGGCGGGGGCGCCGACGGGACCCCCTGGCGCGCGCCGGGGAGGCGGCTCCGGGTCCGGGCCGAAGCCCCGGGGTCGCCTGGGCGCGCTCGCGACGGTGGCGCCGAGCGCCACGGTCGCGGTGAGCGCGGCGAGCGGCGCGACGGTTGAGCCGCCGTGCGCCTCGTGCCGGGATACGACGGTGACGGCGTAGGTGTGCGCGCCGAGGAGCACGGCGGCGGGGAGCGCGGTGAGCGGGGACGGGGACGGGTGTGCGGGCGGGGTGATGGGGGCCGCTCGCGTTCCCGTCGACACCGGCACCCTCGTCGCAGGCGCAGGCGCAGGCGCTGCTGCCGCCGTCGCAGTCGCTGTCGCGCCCAGGAGCAGGTCCAGGGAGCGGGCCGTCGCCATGGCGGCCGGGCCAGCTCCTGTGTGCTTCAGGTACAGGTCGTAGGACCACACCGTGGCCGCGAGACCCGAGGCCACCACGAACGAGGGACGGCCGGCTCGTGCGGCCAGGGCCAGGCCCGCCGCTGTCAGCGCGCCCGCCGCGGCGAGAGCCGCACCGGGGGCGACGCGGCCGGAGGGAATCGGACGGTGCGGGCGGTCCACGGCGTCCTCCTCGCGGTCCGCCCAGTCGTTGAGCGCCATCCCCGCCTCGTACAGGCACAGGGAGGCGGCGACGGCCAGTGCGGTGCCCCGGCCGGGCCTGCGGCCCATCGCGGCTGCTCCGGCCAGGGCGTCACCCGGCACGGTGAAGAGGGCCGACACCCTCAGCAGCTCCGCCCACGCGCCCGCCCGTTCGCGGAACCCGGCCGGGCCGGGCCCGGCACCGCCCCGGCCGTTCGGGGTGGGGGGCCTATCCGGTGCGGGCGCAGTCCCACCCGCACCGGACAGGCCGTCTGTGGCCGCGGCGGTCTCCGGCACGGAGCCGGACCGCGCGGCGCGAGCGCCACGGGCAGCGCCCACGGCTGTCAGGGCCGGCAGCAGGCCGGCCGCGCCGCCCCAGCGGCTGAGCCTCATCGCTCGCCCCGCAGCCGCTCGCCGAAGGCCAGCAGCGCCGCGTACTGCTCGGAGAGGGCGGCCGGTCCGCCGTCCGGGTCCTTGAAGTAGAAACCCAGTTCGGGGCGCGGGCCGGTGAGGCCGTTCTCGTGGGCGCGGGCCAGCAGCCGGGCCAGGTCGAGGACCAGGGGGGCGGCCAGCGCCGAGTCGCAGCCCTGCCAGATCGTCTGGAGGATCATGCGCGAGCCGAGGAAGCCGTCGAAGGCGATGTGGTCCCACGCCGTCTTCCAGTCGCCCATCGCCGGCACGTCGTCGATGTGCACCTCGCCCTCGGGAGCGGTACCCAGGGTGTCGGCGAGCACGCGTTCCTTGCCGGCGTTCTTGGCCGCTGCCGCCGCCGGGTCGGCCAGCGCCGCTCCGTCCCCGCCGCCCAGGAGGTTGGTGCCCGACCAGGCCCGTACGGGCAGGGCGCGTTGCACGAACATCGGGGCGAGGACGGAACGGAGCAGCGTCTGGCCTGTCTTGCCGTCGCGGCCCGCGTGGGGAAGTCCGCAGGCGTCGACGGCGTCCTGGAGGGCCGGGGTGCGCAGGCCCGTGGACGGGGTGAAGTTGGCGTAGGAGCAGCCGGCCCGCAGCGCCGCCGCCGCGTAGAGGGAGCTGGCGGGGAGGCGGGCCTCGCCCTCCTGCGGCAGGGGCTCCGTGGAGGCGACGTTGATCACGACCGTGCGCGCCAGGTCGTGGCGCCGGGCGAAGTCGGCGAGGTCCGCGGCGAACGCGGTGATGAGCTGTTCGTCGGTGCGCGTGTCCCCGGGGAGGGGGCCGCCGGTCCGTATCTCCGCGTCGGCCGCCGTGAGTTCGGCGCGCACCGCCGACGGCAGACCGTACGGCAGGACCTCCCCGGCGGCGAGTGCCTCGGCCCGTTTCGGCAGGGGGCAGTCGATGGTGTCGTGGCCGCCGAAGACCAGGGAGTTCAGCGGGGGCAGTCCGCTGTCGGCGAAGGGGGGCGTCTCGGTGACCATGCCGGTCGCCGGGTGGAGCCCGGCCGCGATGGCGGCGCACCCCGCGGTGGCGGTGGTGGCGACGGAGCCGCGTGCTCCGATGAACCAGACTCCGGTACGGACGGCTTGTGCGGTCACGGGCTGACTCCCTGGCTGGGGCTCCTGACGGGGTGGAGCACGGTGGAGCTGGGACGGTGTACGAGGCGGGGCTGCGGTGCCGGGTGGAGGACGGCGGGCGGGGGCCTCGGACTCCCCCGCCCGCCGTCGGTCGGGGCGGCCCTACGTCGAGGGCAGCTGCTTCAGCCGGATGTCGCGGAAGGACACCTGGTCGTCGGCTCCGTGGTTCTGGAGGCCGATGTAGCCGTTCTTCAGGCTGCGGACCGGATCGGTGTTGGTGTAGTCGTTGATCTTCACGCCGTTGAGGAAGACCCGGAGGCGTTCGCCCTCGACCCGGATCTCGTAGCTGTTCCACTCCCCCGGCGGCTTGAGGACCCGGTCACGGGCGGCGAGGTCGGCTGACTTGAAGCCGTAGACGGCTCCCGTGGTGCGGTCGGCCGCGTCGGTGGCGTCGATCTGGACCTCGTAGCCGTTGTTCACGGCGGACCAGGGGTCGTCGGAGGCCGGGAAGCCGACGAAGATTCCGGAGTTGTCGTCGCCGGCCATCTTCCAGTCGAGCTTCAGGGAGTAGGACTTCAGCTCTTTGGCCTGGTACCAGAGCATCCCCATGCCGCCCTCGGTGCGAAGCTCGCCGTCGGCGACGTCGAACGTTCCGGGGCCCGCCTGCTTCCAGCCGTCGAGCGTCTTCCCGTTGAAGATCGTCCGGTAGCCGGTGTCGGGCCTGCAGTCGGCCGTGGCCTGACCGGTGGTGTAGCGCATGGCGCCCAGGAGGTGCTTGCGGAAGTCCGGTTCGGCGTACGACTCCTTGGTGTGGCCGAGCCCGGTGTAGAAGGAGCGGCCGCCCTGGTAGGTCTGGCACCAGGAGATCGGGTGGTCGCCCTTCATCGTGCCGCCGGTGTAGCTGGTCTCGTCCAGCGTGGCGAGCACCTGGGCCTTGTCCCGGGGGTTGGTGCGGTAGTCGTACCACTCGTCGGTGCGGTCCCACGCCTCGTCCAGGTGGGCCGTCGCCGGGTGGTCGTGGTTCTCCACCCGTACGGTGGCGGGCTGGATCTGGGGGTGCGAGGCGAAGTACGCGCCGACGAGCCCGCCGTAGAACTCCCAGTCGTACTCGGTGTCGGCGGCGGCGTGGACGCCCATGTATCCGCCCCCGTCGGCCACGTAGTCCTCGAACGCCTTCTGCTGGTCGCTGTTGAGGACGTCACCGGTCGTGGAGAGGAAGACGACGGAGTCGTAGCGTGCCAGGTTGGCCGGGGTGAACTGCCCGGCCGCCTCGGTCGCGTCGACGGTGATGCCGCTCTCGGCGCCGATCTCCTTCAGCGCGGTGATACCCGCGGGGATGGAGTCGTGGCGGAAGCCGCCGGTCTTGGAGAAGACCAGGACCCGCTTGGCGCCCGCGCCGGGTGCGGCCGACGACAGCTGGAAGTCGTCGACGTCGTAGAGCGCTCCGCTGCCGCCCTTGAAGACCAGGAAGAGTTCCGTGGTCCGCTTGGGGACGTTGCGCAGGGAGACGTCGACGTCCTGGAAGGTGTCCCAGCTGCCCGTCACCGGGACGGTGGTGGAGCCCAGCAGGGTGCCGCTGGGCGAGCCCGTGCGCACTTCGAGGGAGCCGCCCGCTCCGGCGGAGGAGATCCGGGCGGTGAGCTTGGTGGAGCCGGTCAGCAGGTAGGGCTCGAAGGAGATCCAGTCGTTGTTGTGGATGTCCCCGACGGTCTTGCCGCCGTGCGCGCTCGCCTTGTCCTGCGGTGCGACACCGGACTGGGCGCTGTAGTGCTCCGCCTGGCGGTGGCGCGGCTGGAGCTGGGCCTGGTCGCTGCCGGTCAGCGCGGCCTGGCCGCCGCCTCCGCCGTCGGTGTAGGAGGCGTCGATGACTCCGAAGATGTTGGCGTTCGGGTCGTGCCCGCCGTCCGCCTCGGTCTTGATGACGCCGGTGCAGCCGTTGACCGTGGTGACGGGGTGGCCGTGGCTGTCGTGGCCGAGGATGAACCGGACCGCGACCTTGGAGCAGTCGACGGTGCCGTCCTCGGGGTCGGTGACGGTGACCTTGAAGGGAATCTCGTCACCGAACGTGAACAGCTGTCCTTCGGCCGGCAGTTGGAGCTTCACGGTCGGGGCGGTGTTGCCGACGGTCACGTGGACGCTCGCCGAACCGGTTCGGCCGCTCGGGTCCTTGGCGGTGACGGTCGCGGTGTAGGTTCCGTTCTTCTTGTACGTGTACGTGGGATTGGCGCTGGTCGACTTTCCGCCGTCGCCGAAGTCCCAGGCGTAGGTGAGGGCGTCGCCGTCCGCGTCGGCCGTGCCGGCCGAGGAGAAGGCGACCCTGAGCGGCGCGGTGCCGGAGGTCTTGTTCGAGCTCGCCTCGGCGACGGGTGAACGTCCGCCGGTGGCGTTCTCGATGCGGTAGAGACCGGCGTTCTCGTCCCCGCCGAACCAGGCGGTGCCGTAGTCCAGGACGTACAGCGCCCCGTCCGGTCCGAAGGCCATGTCCATGACCTGCGTGCCGGTCCACGGAATGGGGTTGATCGACTGGACGGCACCGTTGCTGTCGTGCTCGATGCGCTTGATCCAGCGGCGGCCGAACTCTCCGGCGAAGAAGTCCCCGTCGTACGCCTCGGGGAACTTCACCGGCGAGTCCAGGTCCGGGTCGTAGTGGTAGACGGGCCCGCCCATCGGGGACTCGGAGCCGCTGCCGAACTCGGGCAGGGAGCCACCGTCGTACGGAATCCAGGCGGTCTCCGCCGGCGGCAGGTCGACCAGTCCCGTGTTGTGCCGCGAGGTGTTCTTCGGTGCGGCGCAGTCGAAGGCGGCGCCGGATGTCCTGGTGGCGAAGTCGTAGTCGACGTAGGGGTCGTTGTCACCCGTACAGAACGGCCATCCGAAGTTTCCGGGCTTCGTCACCCTGGCGAACTCGACCTGTCCGGCCGGTCCGCGCGCCGGGTCGGCGGCACCGGCGTCGGGGCCGTAGTCACCGACGTAGAGGATGCCGGTCGCTTTGTCGACGGAGAAGCGGAACGGGTTGCGGAAACCCATCGCGTAGATCTCGGGCCGCGTCCTGTCCGTACCGGGTGCGAAGAGATTGCCCTCGGGCACGGTGTACGAACCGTCCGCGGCGACCTTGATCCGGAGGATCTTGCCGCGCAGGTCGTTGGTGTTGCCGGAGGTGCGCCGCGCGTCGTACGCCGGGTTGCGGTCCGGGCTCTCGTCGATGGGGGTGAAGCCGTCCGAGGAGAACGGGTTGGAGTCGTCGCCCGTCGAGAGGTAGAGGTTGCCCTGCGCGTCGAAGTCGATGTCGCCGCCCACGTGGCAGCAGATCCCGCGGGTGGCGGGGATGTCGATGATCTTCTTCTCGCTGGCGTTGTCGAGGGTTCCGTCCGCGTTGAGCACGAAGCGCGAGAGCCGGTTCACCCCGTCGTACTTGGCGAACTCCGCGGCGGTCCCGTTGGCCGGGGCATCACCGGCGGGGGTGTCCAGCGGCGGCGCGTAGTAGAGGTAGATCGCCCGGTTGTCGCTGAAGTCGGGGTCGATTCCGACGCCTTGGAGCCCTTCCTCGTCGTGCGAGTAGACGGGGATGGTGCCGGCGACCCTCGTGTTGCCCGCACTGTCGGTGATGCGCAGCTCGCCGCTGCGCGAGGTGTGCAGGACGCTGCGGTCGGGGAGGACGGCCAGCGACATGGGCTCACCGGTCTCGGCGCCGCCCTTGGCGAGCGTGACCTGCTGGAAGTCCTCGGCGGCCGCGTCGGCGGCGGCGTGCTGGGTACGCGGTCCGGCCGAGGCGCCGGGGGCGACTCCGAGGGCGAGGGTCGTCGCGGTCAGCAGACCGCCGGTCAGCAGGGCGAGGGACTTGCGGAATCCGGTGTGCTGTCGGCCTCGATATCGGGTTCGGGTTCTGTGCACGAGTGTCCTCCGGAGAGTGCCGGTTGTACGGGCGGGTGGAGCCGTGGCCGTGCAGCGCGGGGACTGCCGCGCATGTCAGTGGGGCCGGACGGGCTCCACCGACGCGAGTCGTGTCGTGTACACCAATGGGACGGTAGACCTGTTCGTCCGGGACGGAAAGCCCTTGCGCAGCAAGTAAGTTGACCTTCTTCCCGCGGCAGGACAAAGCGGGTTCCGGGCAGCACGGAGCGAAGGATGCCCTCGATCGCCGGGCCGGCTTGAACGGGCGTTCGAGGACGTCTTCTGGGCCGCTCAGGCGATTGGGGAGCGGGGGTCCGGGGGCGGCGCCCCCGGTGGGCGGCACCCCCGGGGTGACTCAGTCCGCGCTGCCGAACGCCGCGTCGAACGACGAGGCCGGCGGGTCGAAATCGAACCGCTTCAGCGAAGCAAGCGCTTCCGGGGCGCCCGTCAGCCGGTCCATCCCCGCGTCCTCCCACTCGACGGAGACGGGCCCGTCGTACCCGATGGACCGCAGCATCCGGAAGACGTCCTCCCAGGGGACGTCGCCATGACCCGCCGAGACGAAGTCCCAGCCGCGCCTGGGATCGCCCCACGGCAGGTGCGAGCCGAGCCTGCCGTTGCGCCCGTCGAGGCGCTTGCGCGCCTCCTTGCAGTCCACGTGGTAGATCCGGTCCCGGAAGTCGTACAGGAACCCGACCGGATCGAGGTCCTGCCACACGAAGTGGCTCGGGTCGAAGTTCAGCCCGAACGCCGGCCTGTGGTCCACGGCCTCCAAGGCACGCTTCGTCGTCCAGTAGTCGTACGCGATCTCACTGGGATGCACCTCGTGGGCGAAGCGCACCCCCTCCGCGTCGAAGACGTCGAGGATCGGGTTCCAGCGCTCGGCGAAGTCCTCGTAGCCGCGTTCGATCATGTGCGGCGGTACGGGCGGGAACATCGCGACCAGGTGCCAGATCGACGACCCGGTGAAGCCGATGACGGTCTGCACGCCGAAGGCCGCGGCGGCGCGCGCGGTGTTCTTGATCTCCTCGGCTGCCCGCCCGCGTACGCCTTCGGGCTCGCCGTCGCCCCAGATCCTGGCCGGCAGGATCGCCTGGTGACGCTCGTCGATCGGGTTGTCGCAGACGGCCTGCCCGACCAGGTGGTTGGAGATCGCGTAGCAGGTGAGTCCGTACTTCTCGAGCAGTTCGTGCCGCCCGTCCAGGTAGCCGGGGTCGGCGAGCGCCCTGTCGACCTCGAAGTGGTCGCCCCAGCAGGCGAGTTCGAGCCCGTCGTAACCGAAGTCCCTGGCGTGGCGGCAGACCTCCTCCAGCGGCAGGTCGGCCCACTGACCGGTGAAGAGCGTGAAGGGACGGGGCATGCGCAGGACCTCCTAGAACGAAACCGGGGTGTGGACGGAGTTCTTCTCGGCGCTCTCCTCGACGGCGGCGAGCACCCGCTGCACCTGGAGCCCGTCCGCGAAGGACGGCATGGGCGCCGACCCCGCGGCGATCGTGCGCACGACGTCCGCGGCCTGGTGGACGAAGGTGTGCTCGTAGCCGAGGCCGTGGCCCGGCGGCCACCACGCCTCCAGGTAGGGGTGCTCGGGTTCGGTGACGAGGATGCGCCGGAATCCCGCACTGACCGCCGGTTCGGTGTGGTCGTGGAAGGAGAGTTCGTTGAGCCGTTCCAGATCGAAGGCGAGCGAGCCGAGCTCTCCGTTGATCTCCAGGCGCAACGCGTTCTTGCGGCCCGCGGCCATCCGGGTCGCCTCGAAGGAGGCCAGCGCCCCGGAGGCGAGCCGGCCGGTGAACAGAGCCGCGTCGTCGACGGTGACCGCCCCCCGCGCGGTACTGTCACCGGCCCCCGAAAGCCCGGCCCCCGGACCGGCCAGGACGGGCCGGCTGCGTACGAACGTCTCGCTGACCGCCGACACCCCTACCAGCAGTTCCCCCGTCAGGTACTGGGCGAGGTCCACGATGTGCGCCCCCAGGTCCCCCAGCGCGCCGGAACCGGCGCGCTCGCGCTTGAGCCGCCAGGTCAGGGGCGATTCGGGGTCGACCAGCCAGTCCTGGAGGTAGGTGGCCCGTACGTGCCGCAGGGCGCCGAGCCGGCCCTCCGCGATCAGTGTGCGGGCGTAGGTGATCGCGGGCACCTTGCGGTAGTTGAAGCCCACGATGGCCACCTGCCCCCGCGTGGCGGCCCGTTCCGCGGCCGCCACCATGGCCTCCGCCTCGGCGACCGTGTTGGCGAGCGGCTTCTCGCACAGCACGTGCTTGCCCGCCTCCAGGGCGGCGATGGCGATCTCCGCATGGCTGTCGCCCGGCGTGCAGATGTCCACGAGCTGCACGTCGTCCCGGGCGATCAGCGCACGCCAGTCGGTCTCCGCCGCCGCCCAGCCGTGTCTGGCGGCGGCGGCGTCGACCGCGCTCCGGTCGCGTCCGCAGATCGCGGCGAGAGCGGGCCGCATCGGCAGGTCGAAGACGTGTCCTGCAGTGCGCCACCCCTGTGAGTGGGCGGCGCCCATGAACGCGTATCCGACCATGCCGACTCCGAGCGTCGCCGTGTCCGGCGCCTGTCTCGGCGGCGCTGCGGCCTCCTGCTCCGTCTCTTCCCTACGGGCCATCCGGGCTTCCTCCTCGTCGGTCGTTCGGTGGGCGCGGCAGGAGGGGCGGTCAGCCCCCTCCTACGTCCGGATCAGCTGAAGCCCGTCGGCAGGTACTGGTCGATGTTCTCCTTGGTGACCACGGCCGAGTAGAGGGTGAGCGAGGTCGGGATCTCCAGTTCGGACAGGCCCCCGATGCCCTTGCTCTGCCCCAGGGCGCGCGCCAGGTCGATGGCGGACGCGGCCATCGTCGGCGGATACAGGACGGTGGCCTTGAGGACGCTGTTGTCGGCCCTGATGGCGTCCATCGCCGACTTGGCCCCGGCCCCGCCGACCATGACGAACTCGTCGCGGCCCGCCTGCTGGATGGCCCGCAGCGCTCCGACCCCCTGGTCGTCGTCGTGGTTCCACAGGGCGTCGATCTTCTTCTGCGCCTGGAGGAGCTGGGCCATCTTGGCCTGCCCCGACTCGACGGTGAAGTCGGCGGCCTGACGGGCCACCAGCTCGATGTTGGAGTAGTTCTTGAGCGCGTCGGCGAAGCCCTGGCTGCGCTGCTTGGTGAGTTCCAGGCTGTCGATGCCGGCCAGCTCGACGACCTTGGCGCTCGACTTCCCCTTGAGCTGCTCGCCGATGTAGTGACCGGCGTTCAGCCCCATACCGTAGTTGTCACCGCCGACCCAGCAGCGGTACGCCTGCGGGGAGGCGAAGATGCGGTCGAGGTTGATGACGGGGATGCCCGCCCTCATCGCTTCGAGGCCCACCTGGGTGAGCGCCTTGCCGTCCGCGGGCAGGATGACGAGGACGTCGACCTTCTTGTTGATGAGGGTCTTGACCTGGCCGATCTGGACGGCCGTGTCGTTGGACCCCTCGGTGATCTCCAGGGTCACCTCGGAGTACTTCTCCGCCCGCGACTTGGCGTTCACGTTGATCGCGTTGAGCCAGCCGTGGTCGGCCTGCGGTCCTGCGAAGCCGATCGTGACGGCCTTGCCCGGCTTGTCGTCGGCGGCGGGCTGATTGCTCTGGGCGGCGGCGTTGCCGGTGGACTTGGGCTCGTTGCTGGTGCAGGCGGTGAGGAGGGCGCCCGCGGAGACGGCTGCGGTGCCGAAGAGCAGTCCTCTGCGGCTGGTTTCTGGCATGGCTGTCAAACCCTTCATCCGGGCGGTGCGTACGGAACAGCGGGTGGTGGTGGGGAGAACCCCTGGATCAGGTCTCTCCGTTGCGCAGCGTGCGGCGCTGGACCAGGACGGCGGCGACGATGATCGCGCCCTTGGCGATCTGCTGGACATCGCTCTGCAGATTGTTGAGCGCGAAGATGTTGGTGATCGTGGTGAAGACGAGGACACCCAGCACGGAGCCGACGATGGTGCCGCGCCCGCCGCTGAGGAGGGTGCCGCCGATGATGGCCGCGGCGATGGCGTCGAGCTCGTAGAGGTTGCCGTTGGTGTTCTGGCCCGAGCCGGACAGGATGATCAGCATGAAGGCGGCGATGCCGCAGCAGAGTCCGGAGAGCAGGTAGAGGTAGAGCCGCTGGCGGCGCACGTCGATGCCGGCCAGCCGGGCCGCTTCCGCGTTGCCGCCGACGGCGACCGTACGCCGTCCGAAGGTCGTCCGGTTAAGGATCAGCCAGCCGACGACGGTGACCGCGGCGAAGACCAGGACCAGCGGCGGGATTCCCAGGATGTAGGAGTCGGGCAGGCCCAGGTCGAGGACGGACTGCACGGTGACGATCTGTGTCTTGCCGTCGGTGATCTGGAGCGCCAGCCCGCGGGCCGAGGCGAGCATGGCCAGCGTCGCGATGAACGGGACCATACCGCCGTACGCGATGAGGAGCCCGTTGACGAGTCCGGCCGCGAGTCCGACGATCACGGCGGTGAAGAGGATGCCGGCGAAGCCGTACTCCTGGGTGGCCAGGGTCGTCGCCCAGACGGAGGCGAGCGCCACCATCGCACCGACCGACAGGTCGATGCCGCCGCTGGTGATGACGAAGGTCATGCCGACGGTGACGACTCCGATGACGGACGCCTGCGTGAGGATCAGCTGAAGGTTCCCGGTGTCCAGGAAGGCTTCGGGCTCGGTGATGCCGCCGACGGCGATCAGTACGGCGAGTACGCCGAGCAGCGACAGGTTGCGGACGTCGGCGCGCAGACCGAACGCGCGCGGCCCTCCCTCCTTCTTCGAGGGCGGGGCTGCGGCCGGGCCGGTCAGGACCCCCTTGTCCGGCCCGTTGTGCTGCGCCGAAGAGACGGGCTGCGTCATGATGCCGGGCTCCCTTCCATCACGAGATCGAGTACGCGGTGCTCGTCGAGCTCCTGCGCGTCGGCCGCGTGCACGACGCGTCCCTCGCGGAGCACCAGCACCCGGTCGGCGAGGCCCAGCACTTCGGGTACCTCGCTGGAGACGAGCAGGACGGCGAGGCCGTCGTCGGCCAGCCGGCGGATCACGGCGTACAGCTCGGCGCGGGCGCCGACGTCGACACCGCGGGTGGGTTCGTCGAGGAGCAGGACCCGGCAGCCGCGCAGCAGCCAGCGGGCCAGGACCGCTTTCTGCTGGTTGCCGCCGGAGAGGGTACGGACGGCCGCGTCCGGGTTGTCGGGCCGCAGGGAGAGCTCCCGGGTGGCGGTCCTGGCCGCCCGCCGTTCGGCGCCCCGGTCGAGCCAGCCGGCGCGGGCGAAACGGGAGAGGGAGGAGACGGAGACGTTGCGGGTGACCGATTCGGTCAGCAGGAGGGCCTGCGCCTTGCGTTCCTCGGGGGCCAGACCGATTCCGGCGGCCACCGCGGCGCGGACGCTGCCGGGACGCAGCGGCTTTCCGTCGACGGTGACCCGGCCCGTGGTGGGCCTGCGTGCACCGAAGACCGTTTCCAGGATCTCGGAACGTCCCGAGCCGACGAGTCCGGCCAGGCCGACGATCTCGCCGGGCCGCAGTTCGAGGTCGAGCGGTTCGAACTCGCCCTCCCTGGACAGCCCTTCGACGGTCAGCACGGGCTGGGCGGCGGTGCGCCCGGCCGGGGTCCCGGTCCGTTCGGGGAAGACGTACTCGACGTTGCGGCCGGTCATCATGGCAACGATGTCGCGCGTCGGTGTGGACTTGGCGGGGAGCCCCACGGCGACGGCCCGGCCGTCCTTGAGGACGGTCACCCGGTCGCCGATCCGGCGGATCTCCTCCAGCCGGTGGGAGATGTAGACGACGGCGACGCCTTCGGCGGTGAGCCCGTCGACGATACGGAAGAGGTTGTCGACCTCGTCCGGGTCGAGGGCGGCCGACGGTTCGTCCATCACGATGAGGCGTACGTCGTGGGAGAGCGCCCGCGCCATGGAGACGATCTGCTGCTGGGCGGCGGAGAGCTCGCCGACCGCGCGGGCGGGGTCGATCTCCGGGTGGCCGAGCCGTTTGAGGTGTTCGCCCGCCGCCGTGCGCGCTTCGCGGGTGCGGACGACGAAGCCCGCGGTCGTCGGTTCGTGCCCGAGGAAGATGTTCTCGGCCACCGACAGGCCCTCGACCAGGTCGAGTTCCTGGTAGATGGTGGCGATCCCGAGGCGCATGGCGGCGATGGGCGACCTGAGCGCGACGGGTGCGCCGCGCCAGGTGATCTCGCCGCCGTCGGGCTGGTGGGCCCCGGCCAGCACCTTGATGAGGGTGGACTTGCCGGCGCCGTTCTGCCCTAGGAGGCAGTGGACTTCGCCGGCCAGTACTTCCAGGTCCACGCCGTCGAGGGCGCGCACGCCGGGGAAGGACTTGGTGATGCCGGACATGGTGAGCAGGGGGCGTTCCGGTGCTGGTTCCGCTGCTGTTTCCGGGTTCGGAACACGTGCTGGTTCCGGTGCCGGTACCGACGCTGATGCCGGTTCTGGTGCCATGACAAATCCCCTCGGTGCGGGACCGGTGAGCGGGCAGGGCGAGGTACGGGGGATACGGGAGGTACTGGACGTGCTCTCGTGCGGACGTGCTGTCGTGCGACCGGTCCGGGGATCAGGCCGGTGAGAACAGGTGGTCGCTGATGAGCCGGGCGGCGCCGATGACTCCGGCGGCCGGTCCCAACTCCCCCAGGACGATGGGGAGGTTGCCGGTGGCGAGCGGCAGCGACTGCCGGTAGACCTGGGTACGGACACTGGCGAGCAGGTTGTGCCCGAGGCCGGTCACTCCGCCGCCGATCACCACCAGGCCCGGGTTGAAGAAGCTGACGAGTCCGGCGATGACCTGGCCGACCCTGTTGCCACCCTCACGGATCAGGTCGAGGGCGGCGGCGTCACCGGCCGCCGCGGCGGCGGCGACGTCGACGGCGTTGAGTCTCCCGGCCGCCTCCAGCCGGGCCGCGAGCTCCGCCGACTGCCCGGAGCGCGCCGCGTCCTCCGCGTCGCGGGCGAGCGCCGCGCCGCTGAAGTGGGCCTCCAGGCAGCCCCGGTTGCCACAGGCGCAGGCCCGGCCGTCCGGTTCCACCTGGATGTGGCCGATGTCCCCGGCGCTGCCCGTCGTACCGCGGTAGACCTCGCCGCCGACGACGATGCCGCAGCCGATACCCGTACCGATCTTGACGCAGAGGAAGTCGCCCACGGAGCGTGCGACGCCCGCGTGCTGCTCCCCCATCGCCATGAGGTTCACGTCGTTGTCGACCATGACGGGGCAGCCCAGTTCCTGGCTGAGCGCCTCGCGGACCGGGAAACCGTCCCAGCCGGGCATGATCGGCGGCGCGACCGGTATGCCTTCGGGGAAGCGGACGGGTCCTGGTACGCCGATGCCCGCGCCGTCGAAGCCCTCGGCGAGCCCGGAGGCCCGGAGCTTGGCCGCCATCGACAGCACCTGCTCGAAGACGGCGACGGGACCTTCGCGTACGTCCATGGGTTGGTTGAGGTGCCCGAGGACCTCCAACTCGGCGTTGGTGACGGCCACATCGATGGACGTGGCGCCGATGTCGACACCGAGGAACCGCAGTGCCGGAGCGAGCCGGATGTTGTGGGAGCGGCGCCCGCCGCGCGAGGCGGCGAGTCCGTCGGCCACCACGAGGCCGGTCTCCAGCAGCCGGTCCACCTCGACGGCGAGCTTGGAGCGCGAGAGGTCGACCTCGTCGCCCAGCTGAGCACGGGAGTTGGGACCGCCGTCGCGCAACAGCCGTAGCAGTCGCGCCTGATGCGCGTTCGCGGGCCGAGCCGTCATGCGTCTCACACGTCCCTCCCCGCCACATCGGACAGTCCGTCGGGCTTTGGAGGGGAACGTAGCAGCGCTTTCCCGGAGTGGGAAGAAGTTGCGCAGCAATCCGCTCCAACTTTCTCCACACCCAGGACAAAGGAGGCGACCGCTCCCCGGGCGGGGCGGTACGGGTTCGGACACGCCGATGGGGCACCGGGAGGTCCCGATGCCCCATCAGTCAGGTCCGGCGGTGTGCCGCGAGCGCGCTACGGCGTTGCGCCGCACACCCGCACCACGACTCTTCTATGCCTCTTCGCGCCGGTGGTACGTCTCCCGCGTGTGCTCCGTGTGCGCGCGCATGACCTCCGTGGCCCGCCGCTCGTCCCGCGAGGAGATCGCCGCGATCAGCGCGCGGTGCTCGATCCACGACTGGGTACCGCGCTGACGGGCCACCGGCGTGTAGTACCAGCGGACCCTGCGGTCCACCTGACCGGCCAGTTCGGCGAGCACGACGTTGCCGGCCAGCTCCATGACCTTGGCGTGGAAGGCGGCGTTGGTGGCGACCGCCAGGTCCACGTCGTCGTCGGCCGCGGCCTGCTCGCCCTTGGCGCAGAGCTCTTCGAGCACCGCGATGCCGGCCGTGCCCGAGTTGGCGGCGGCGAGTCTGGCCGCCTCGGCCTCCAGGAGCGTACGGACCGACAGCAGTTGATCCGCCTCCTGCTCGGTCGGCTCGTGGACGAAGGCACCCTGCGCGGGGCGCAGGTCGACCCAGCCCTCGGTGTTCAGCCGCTGGAGCGCTTCGCGCACCGGCTGCCTGGACACCCCGAGATGCCCCGCGAGTTCGCTCTCGACCAGGTGCTGGCCGGGTCGCAGCGCTCGCGTGGTGATCAGTTCGAGCAGCGCCTCGTAGACGCGCTCGCGCAGCGGACCGGGCCGTTCCAGCTTCGGCACGGCCCCTTGCGGCAGTCCTGTGGACAACATCGCGGTCCCCCTCCAGGCGACGAGCAATTGCTTATCGTCTACAGTCTACCGAGCACAATGCGGGTCAGGGGCAGCTGATCACTTGACCGGCGTACGAGAGATTGCCACCGAAGCCGAAAAGCAGTACCGGAGCACCGCTCTCGATCTCCCCGCGCTCCACCAGCTTGGACAGTGCCATCGGGATGGAAGCGGCGGACGTGTTGCCTGAATCCACCACATCCCGGGCGATGATCGCGTTGACCGCACCGATCTTCTTCGCGACCGGTTCGATGATCCTCAAATTGGCTTGATGCAGCACTACCGCGGCGAGGTCCTCGGGGGCGATTCCTGCCTTTTCGCACACCTTGCGGGCAATCGGCGGCAGCTGCGTGGTGGCCCAGCGGTAGACGGACTGCCCCTCCTGGGCGAAGCGCGGGGGCGTGCCCTCGATGCGTACGGCGTTGCCCATCTCCGGCACCGAGCCCCAGAGGACCGGGCCGATCCCTGGCCGGTCAGTCGTCCCGGAATCCGCGACGACGACCGCCGCGCCCGCCCCGTCGCCGAGCAGGACGCAGGTGGTGCGGTCGGTCCAGTCGGCGATGTCGGCCATCTTGTCGGCGCCGATGACGAGGACCCGGGTGGCGGCCTCGGCCCTGATCGCGTGATCCGCGGTCGCAAGGGCGTGCGTGAAGCCGGAACAGACCACGTTGATGTCCATCACCGCGGGCGAGCCCATACCGAGCCGCGCCGCGACCCGTGCGGACATGCTCGGCGAGCGGTCTATGGCCGTGGACGTGGCCACGAGGACCATATCGATGTCCGAGGGCTGCAGGCCGGCCGCGGCCAGTGCCTTGGCTCCCGCGTGTGCGGCCATCTCGTCCACCGGCTCGTCGGGACCCCCCACGTGGCGGGTCTTGATGCCGACCCGGCTGGTGATCCACTCGTCGCTGGTGTCGACCATGGCGGCCAGATCGTCATTGGTGAGCACCTTGGCGGGCTGATAGTGGCCGAGCGCCACGACACGTGAGCCGGTCATGTACGGGTTCCCCTCGTTACGTATGGCAGGAACCATCCAGTCTTGGTCGCTACCGCCCGGTACGAGGACACGTAACCCCACAGGATTCCGGGCCAGGGGTTGGAGCCTTGACAACAGCCTTGACCCTCCAGAAGGCATACTGTAGACAATATTCTGTCGACTTGACACCCTCGCTCGGTCCTCTCACCGAACGGAGAGCCCCGTGAAAGTCGCAGTTGTCGGTGCCGGAGCCATCGGCGCCTATGTCGGGGCCGCGCTCCACCGCGCCGGCGCCGAGGTCCATCTGATCGCCCGGGGACCACATCTCGCGGCCATGCGCCGTGACGGTGTACGCGTCCTCAGCCCGCGCGGTGACTTCACCACATCCCGACCCTGCGGTTTCGACGCCCGTATCTCCACCGAGCACGACGCCCCGCTGACCGATTCCGCGTGCGTCTACTGCGGCAACTGCATCGAGGTCTGCCCCACCGGGGCGCTCTCCTTCAAGAGCGAGTTCGACATGCGCGCGGCCGGCACCCGAGCCGGCCCAGACCGAGACCACCACCGTCTGCGCGTACTGCGGCGTGGGCTGCAACGTCACCCTCCATGTGCAGGACAATGAGATCGTCAAGGTCACCTCGCCGCACGACAATCCGGGGACCCGCGGCAACCTCTGCATCAAGGGCCGTTTCGGCTACCAACACGTACAGAATCGGGTTTAAGCGCCATGGGACGGGTCACCGAGCGCCGCCGCACCATCCGCATCCGGGACGGAGCGGTCTCCACCCGCCCCGACACACTGGTCGCCGAGGAACCGCTGGAGATCCGGCTGAACGGCAAGCCGCTCGCCATCACGATGCGCACCCCCGGCGACGACTTCGCGCTGGCGGCGGGCTTCCTGGTGAGCGAGGGCGTCATCGGTGAAGGCTCCGAGGTGCGGTCGATCGTGTACTGCGCCGGGGCGACGGCCGACGGGGTCAACACGTACAACGTGGTCGACGTGAAACTCGCGGCGGGCGTCGTGGTCCCCGACATCACGCTCGAACGCAACGTCTACACCACGTCGTCGTGCGGTCTGTGCGGCAAGGCGAGCCTCGACGCCGTCCGCACCACGACGCGTCACCCCGTCGCCGATACTCCCCCGGTCCGGGTGACGCCCGGACTACTCGCCGGCCTCCCCGACCGGTTGCGCGAGGCACAGCGGGTGTTCGACCGGACCGGGGGTCTGCACGCGGCGGCGTTGTTCTCGGAGGAGGGCGAGCTGCTCGACATCCGGGAGGACGTCGGCCGGCACAACGCCGTCGACAAGCTCGTCGGCCGGGCCCTCACCGACCACCGGCTGCCGCTCTCACGGGCGATTCTGCTGGTGTCGGGGCGGGCGTCGTTCGAGCTGGCGCAGAAAGCGGTGATGGCCGGCATCCCGATGCTCGCCGCCGTCTCGGCGCCGTCGTCGCTGGCCGTCGATCTGGCGGCCGAGACCGGACTGACCCTGGTCGGTTTCCTCCGGGGTCCGTCCATGAACGTGTACGCGGGTGAGCACCGCATCGCCCTGGAGGCGACGACCGACAAGGGCTGACGCGGTCCTGCCCGCTGCACGGGTCAGGGGTCCGGCCGGCGGGGAGCGCCCCCTGCGCCGGCCGGACCCTCCCCGCGCGCCCGCTCACCCAGTGGGGTCACTCCGGGAAGTCGTCCTCGTACGCGGTGTCGCCACTGGCCATGGTTCCTACCCGGGCAGCGTGGTCGGTCTCACCCCACCGTGACGGCCTCCTCCGACACCGCCCGGTCCTTCGGCAGCGGATCGCGTGAGCGCCGCTTCGCGATCACCGCGCAGACCATCAGCTGCATCTGGTGGAAGAGCATCAGCGGCAGTACCGCGAGGCTCGCGTGCGCGCCGAACAGGACGCTCGCCATCGGCAGTCCGGCCGCCAGGCTCTTCTTGGAGCCGGCGAACTGGATGGCGATCCGGTCCCCCCGGTCGAATCCGAGGCGCTTGGCGCCGTACCAGGTCAGCGTGAGCATCAGCGCGAGCAGTACCGCTTCGGTGGCGAGCAGCGCGCCGAGGCGGGCCGGGGTGACCTGGTGCCAGATGCCGGCGACCATGCCCTCGCTGAACGCCGTGTAGACGACCAGCAGGATCGAGCCGCGGTCGACGAATCCGAGGACCTTCCTGTGCCGGCCGAGGAAGCCGCCGATCCACCGGCGCAGCAGCTGCCCGGCGAGGAACGGCACCAGCAGCTGGAGCACGATCTTGAGCAGCGCGTCGGCCGAGAACCCCCCGCCGCTCCCCCCGATGAGCAGGGCGGCGAGCAGCGGGGTGAGGAGGATCCCGGCGATGCTGGAGAACGAGCCCGCGCAGATCGCCGCGGGCACGTTGCCGCGGGCGATCGAGGTGAAGGCGATCGAGGACTGGATCGTCGAGGGGACCAGACAGAGGAAGAGCAGGCCCTCCTGGAGCTGGGGCGTCAGCACGTACGGCACGAGTCCCTCGCCGGCCAGTCCGAGCAGCGGGAACGCGACGAACGTGCAGACCAGGACGGTGAGGTGGAGGCGCCAGTGCTTCAGTCCTTCGAGCGCTTCCACGGTGGAGAGCCGGGCTCCGTACAGGAAGAAGAGGAGGGCGACCGCCCCGGTGGACGCCCCGCCCGCCACCTCGGCGGCGGTTCCGGACGCGGGCAGCAGCGCCGCGAGCACGACCGTGCCGATCAGCGCCAGGATGTACGGGTCGATCGGCAGCCAGGACGGCGGTTTCGGTGTGCGGCGGCTCATGTGCTCCACGTGTCTCTCGGTCAGGTCGTGCCCTCTCCATCGTGCTCGTGATCAGCGCAATCGGGAATCCGGTATACCGCTCTGACTGTGATCACGGATCGCGATAACCTGGGCCCATGTACGACCCCGTCCAGCTCCGTACGTTCCTCGCCGTCGCGCAGACGCTGAGCTTCACGCAGGCTGCCCGCAGGCTCGGCGTCCGCCAGTCCACGGTCAGTCAGCACGTGCGGCGGCTGGAGGACGCGACCGGGCGCCAGCTGTTCACCCGGGACACCCACAGCGTCGATCTCACCGAGGACGGCGAGGCGATGCTCGGCTTCGCCCGGTCGATCCTGCGGGCCCACGAGCGGGCGTCGGCCTTCTTCACCGGCACCCGGCTGCGCGGCAGGCTGCGGTTCGGCGCGTCCGAGGACTTCGTCCTCACCAGGCTTCCGGAGATCCTGGAGTCATTCCGCCGCGACCACCCGGAAGTCGAACTGGAACTGACCGTCGAGCTGTCGGGGACCCTGCACCAGCAGTTGGAGGCGGGCCGGCTCGATCTGGTGCTGGCCAAGCGGCGCACCGGCGACACGCACGGCGAGGTGGTCTGGCGGGACGCGCTGACCTGGATCGGCGCGCCGCAGCTGCGGATCGACCCGGAGCGCCCGGTGCCGCTGATCGTCTTCCCGCCGCCCGGCATCACCCGGGCCCGCGCCCTGGAGGTCCTGGAGGAGCACGGCCGGTCCTGGCGGGTGTCCTGTACGAGCACGAGCCTGAGCGGGCTGATCGCGGCGGCCCGCGCGGGACTGGGCGTCATGGCGCACACCCGTGGGCTGATCCCGCCCGGACTGGCGCCGGTGCCGGCCAGGGCGGGGCTGCCGGAGCTCGGCGACGTGGACTTCGTCCTGCTGCACGGCAGGAACCGGGGCGGGGCACAGGAAGCGGCGGACGCGCTGGCCTCGGCGATCCTGGCGGCCGGCGACCGGCTGCACCGGGGGATCAGCGGCAGGGAATCCGCCTGACGGCCTGGGCACGGGTGAGGAAAGGCCGCATCTCCGTACAGAGTGGGAGTGATCGCGGTGTACAGATTCGGTGCAGATTCCGGCGCGAGCCCCGTACGCCGTGGTCGGAAGTCTGCCCGGGCCTTGCCCGTCTGGCCGGATTTCAGCGGCTGACCTGAGCAGATGCCAGGCTTTACGGAGGCTTCACACTCTCCCGCGACGGCGCCCGGTGGGGTAGCGTCGCGGCGCTGTGCGGAGGCCACGAGGAGCAGTTCATTGCGCGAATTCACTGTCCCGCCCATGGCGGCCGCCCCCCACGTCGGCGGTCTCGCCGATGCCGTGTTCGACAACGCCGAGGACGATCCGCACCGGATCGCACTGGGGCGCAAGGACGCGGACGGACACTGGCGCGATGTCACCGCCGCGAACTTCCGCGACGAGGTGCTCGCCCTGGCCAAGGGGTTGATCGCGCACGGTGTCCGGTTCGGGGACCGCATCGCCCTGATGTCCCGTACGCGCTACGAGTGGACGCTCTTCGACTTCGCGGTGTGGACGGTCGGGGCCCAGTCCGTGCCGGTCTACCCCACGTCATCGGCCGAACAGGTCCTCTGGATGCTCCACGACGCCGAGGTCACCGCCGTCATGGTCGAGCACGAGGACCACGCGATGACCATCGGCTCGGTCGTCGACCGGCTGCCCCATCTGAAGCGGCTGTGGCAGCTGGACTCCGACGCGGTGGGCGAACTGGTCGCGGCGGGCGCGCAGATCGACGACGAGGTCGTGCACCGGCACCGCCGTGCCGTGACGCCCGAATCGGTGGCGACGGTGATCTACACCTCGGGCACCACGGGCCGCCCCAAGGGCTGCGTGATCACGCACGCCAACTTCATGTTCGAGTCGGACACCATGGTCAGCCGGTGGGAGCCGGTGTTCCACTCCAAGCCGGGCGACGAGGCCGCGACCCTGCTCTTCCTCCCGCTGGCCCACGTCTTCGGCCGGATGGTGGAGATCGCCGCGCTCCGGGGCCGGGTGAAGCTGGGCCATCAGCCGGAGCTGTCGGCGCGCGCCCTGATGCCGGACCTGGTCTCGTTCCGCCCGACGTTCATCCTCGCGGTCCCGTACATCTTCGAGAAGGTCTTCAGCGGCGCCCGGCGCAAGGCCGAGGCGGAGGGGCGGCTCGGACCGTTCGAGAAGGCCGTCGAGATCGCGGTGAAGTACGCGGAGGCCATGGAGCACCGTGCGTTCGGCACCGGCCCGGGTCCCTCCGCAGGGCTGCGGATGCAGCACCAGTTCTTCGACAAGATCGTCTACAAGAAGGTCCGCGACGCGATGGGCGGCCGGGTGCGGCACGCGATGTCGGGCGGTTCCGGGATGGACCGCAGGCTCGGCCTGTTCTTCGCGGGGGCCGGCGTGCTCGTGTACGAGGGGTACGGCCTCACCGAGTCCACCGCGGCGGCGACCGCGAACCCGCCGGAGCGCACCCGGTACGGCACGGTCGGGCAGCCGATCCCCGGCACGACCGTGCACATCGCCGATGACGGCGAGGTGTGGGTGCACGGCGCGAACATCTTCTCCGGCTATCTGGGCGACCCGAAGGCCACCGACGCGACGCTCCGCGACGGCTGGCTGGCCACGGGCGACCTCGGCGCGCTCGACGAGGACGGCTATCTGACGATCACCGGGCGGAAGAAGGAGATCCTGGTGACCTCGGGCGGCAAGAGCGTGTCGCCCGCCGGTCTGGAGGAGCGGGTGCGGGCGCATCCGCTGGTGGCGCAGTGCATCGTCGTGGGCAACGACCGTCCGTACATCGCGGCGCTGGTCACCGTGGACCAGGAGTCCGTGGAGCACTGGCTCGCCATGCAGGGCCGGCCGTTGCTGAGCCCGAGCGAACTGGTGCGCGACCCGGATCTGGAGATGGAGGTCCGCCGCGCGGTCGTCGCCGCCAACACGGCGGTGTCCCAGGCGGAGTCGATCCGTACGTTCCGGATACTGGCGCACCAGTTCACCGAGGAGCGCGGGCTGCTCACCCCCTCACTGAAGCTGAAGCGGAAGGCGATCGAGACGGCGTACGCGGCCGAGGTCGACGCGCTGTATCACTGAGCCGCTCGCCGAGGACGGTCGCACAGCACCTGACCGCACGGGCCGGTCGCGCATTTCCGCGCACGCGGGCGGGAATGTGTACGCCTCCGTGATCGTTGACTCTCGGAGTACCACCCGACGACGTAAGGATCGACTGCTCGTGAGCCAGGTCCCCTCCCTCACCCTCAACAACGGCGTCGACATGCCGCAGCTCGGTTTCGGTGTCTGGCAGGTGCCGGACGACGAGGCGGAGAAAGCGGTGGCCACGGCCATCGAGTCCGGGTACCGGAGCATCGACACCGCCGCGATCTACGAGAACGAAGTGGGCACCGGCAAGGCGATCGCCGCCTCCGGTGTCGCGCGTGACGAGCTGTTCGTCACCACCAAGCTGTGGAACAGCGAGCAGGGCCACGACAAGACGCTGCGCGCGTTCGACGCGTCGCTCGACAAGCTGGGCCTCGACTACGTCGACCTGTATCTGATCCACTGGCCGCTGCCGTCCAAGGGCACGTACGTGGACACGTACAAGGCCCTGGAGAGGATCCAGGCGGACGGCCGCGCCAAGGCCATCGGCGTGTCGAACTTCCTGCCCGCGCACCTGGAGCGTCTGATCGCCGAGACCTCCGTGGTCCCCGCGGTCAACCAGGTCGAGCTGCACCCGCAGCTCCAGCAGACCGAGCTGCGTGCCTTCCACGCCCAGCACGGCATCGCCACCGAGGCGTGGTCGCCGCTGGGTCAGGGCAAGGGCCTCCTGGAGGTCCCGACCGTCGTGGCGATCGCCCGGAAGCACGGCCGGACGCCCGCCCAGGTGGTGCTGCGCTGGCACATCCAGACGGGCAACGTGGTGATCCCGAAGTCCGTGACGCCGTCGCGGATCGTGGAGAACCTTGACGTGTTCGGCTTCGAGCTGGACGCCGACGACCTGGCCGCGTTCGCCGCCCTGGACGAGGGCAAGCGCCTCGGCCCGGACCCGGCGGAGTTCCACTACGACGCCTGAGCCTCCCGGTAACCGGTGAAGCGACGCCGCCACCTGCCCCTGTGGGCCGGTGGCGGCGTCGTGCGTCCGGTCCCGGTGGATACTGGCTTCCGCGTCCGAACACGCCTGAGGAGAACGGAACATGAGCGCCGACACCGCGCCCGTCGTCGAAGCGGGCACGTACCGCCTGCGCAATGTGGCCAGCGGCCTCCTGCTGGAGGTGTACGGCGCGGCGAAGGGCGGCGGCGCCAACGTGCAGCAGGGCAAGGAGAACGGGTCTCCTTCGCAGCACTGGCAGATCTCTCCCGTGCACGACGGCGCGGCACTGCATCATCTGGTCAACGCCCACAGCGGCAAACGGCTGGATGTCGCCAACGCCTCCACGGAGAACGGTGCCAACATCCAGCAGTGGAGGGCCAACAACTTCGGCGCCCAGGAGTGGCTGATCGAACAGCACCTGGAGGCGCCCGGCACGGTGACCCTGGTCAGCTTCATCAGCGGCCTCGTCCTGGAGGTGGCCGGAGGAAGCACCGAGGACGGGGCCAACGTCCAGCAGTGGGAGGACACCGACTCCCCGGGCCAGTGGTGGCAGTTGGAGCCGGTGCCGCACCCCGGCGCGTAGACAGGGCGTGGTCATGAGTACGCGTACTCATGACCACGACAATCCGCTCGTCCCACAATCGACAGGCCCCTGTCGTACGGGAATGGAGTGCCTTCGTGAGACGTCTACCGCTGGCCGTCGCGGCCGGTCTGCTCCTGCTGACCGGCTGCGGCACCGAATCCCCGCGCGTGACCACGGCCGACGGTCCGTCAGGCACCGCCTCGCCCTCCAGCGCCCGGCCGTCCACGGCGGAGGACTGGAAGAGGCAGGCGGAGGCCGTCCGCGCGCAGCATGACAAGAAGTTCCGTGACGTGGCGGCGCGTTGCGCGGACGTCGCGCCGAGCCCGTCGGCCGACCGGACGACGGAGGGCGCCACGGAGCCCGAGAACCCCGAGGCGGCCCGCTACCGCGAGAACCACGCCTTCAAGCAGAAGGCGCCTCTCGGTCCCGAACAGCAGTGCCGTGGGGACGCCCACGCGGACCGGATCACCGACGCCCTGCGCGAGACCGGCGGGCCCGTCCCCTCCAACGAGCAGGACCTGCGCGCCGTCCTCGAAGGGCTGGGCTATCCGGCCGAAGTGACCCAGGTATACGGCTCCGGCCACGCGCTCGGCTTCAGCCTCTCGGTTCCCGGCGCCCCGTGCGTCAGCGGCGGCGTGGGACCGCCCCTGAGCGTCGAGGCCCACGGTCCCTACATGGAGGGCGGCTGCGTAGAGCCCCGGGGCGGGCACTGAGTCCCTGACCGGCCGTCACCGGCCCCGCCCTGCCACGTGGACGGTCCGGGCGGCGAGGACGAAGACGTCGTCGCGGCGGTGCAGTCCGGCAGGGTCCGCCGGGTCGAGCAGCCGGTCGAGTACGACGATGTCCTCGGCCGTCAGCCGGTCGGTGAGCGCCTCGCGCTGCCGGGCGAAACTCGACACGACGTGCTCGCGGGCGCGTGCGGAGAGCGGGGCCGGAAGGTCGAGCAGGAAGCTGCGGGTGCCCTGCGGCTCCAGTCCGACCGCGCCGAACAGGGCGCTCCAGTCCTCGGTCTCCCGCTTGGCGTCCGGCAGGGCCACCCGCATGTCCGCGAACCAGTCCGCCGAAAGCGCGTCGAGGCGGGCCTCCAGACCGGGCCTGCCGATGCCGATGTCGCGCGGCAACTGACGTGTGGACAGCCCTCCCTCGACGAGGGCGACGGCGCCGCCCGGGCGCAGCACTCCGGCGAAGCCGGCCAGGACACCGCGCTGGTCACCCATGTGGTGCAGGGAGTTGCCAGCCCAGATCAGGTCGGCCTCCTCCAACTTGTCGAGATCGCCGGGAAGTTCGGCGCGCAGGGTCCGGACCCGGTCGCCCAGGCCGAGGCGCTCCGCGCGGGCCCGGGCGCGCTCCAGGAGAGCCGGGGTGCCGTCCACCGCGATGACCTCGGCTTCGGGGAACACCTCGGCGAGCAGGCAGGTGATGACGCCGGGGCCGCTGCCGATGTCCAGGACGCGGCGCACCTCGGGAGCGGCCGGCAGACCGGCGATCCAGCGGGCCGCTTCGCCGTACTGTCCGAGGCTGAGCTCGCCTTCCTGCTCCAGCATGGGTCCCAGTACGCCCCAGTCGAAGTCGCCGGCATCGTGGCCGTGGCCGTGTGCGGCATGGCCGTGCCCCTGCGGCTGTCCGTGGTGTCCGTCGTGGCCGTGCTCGGTGTGCTTGGTCATGGCGTCACCCTGCACGGGAATCACGCATCCGGCGAAATTTGTTGCCGGTTCGGCAAGCCGTCATCCAGGGGTTCGGCCGGCGCGTCCAGGGGTTCGGCAGGCGTCCCCCGGTACTCCTGCGGACTCATGCCCCGTACGCGCTTGAAAGCGGTACTGAACGCGAAGGAGCCGCTGTAGCCGACCTTCCGGGCCACCGCCTCCACCGTGGCGTCGCTGCCCCGCAGCAGATCGGCGGCGACGGCGAAGCGCCAGCCGGTCAGATACGCCATCGGGGGCTCCCCGACCAGTTCGGTGAAGCGGCGGGCCAGCGCCGCCCTGGAGACCCCGGTCGCGGCCGCGAGTCCGGCGACCGTCCAGGGGCGGGCGGGATCGTTCTGAAGGAGCCGCAGCGCCTGTCCGACGACGGGATCGCCCATGGCGACGTACCAGGCGGGGGCCCGGCCGCCGGGCCGGGCGAACCAGGTGCGCAGCCCGGCGATCAGCAGCAGGTCGAGCAGCCGGTCCAGGACCACGCTCTGGCCCGGCTCGTCCTGGGAGATCTCGTCGTCGAGCAGGCGCAGCAGCGGTCCGGTCCTGGCGTCAGCGGGCAGGACGAGCAGGGCGGGCACGGAGTCGAGGAGCCGCCGGCTGATCTCGCCTTCGAGGAGGTAGGTGCCGATGAGCATCGTCGCCGACCCGTCGGGGGCATTGCCCCAGGTGCGTACCCCGAGACGCATGGACTCGGAGAGCGGCTCCCCGTACAGCGTGGTGCAGACGCCGCCCGGGCCGATGCGCGAGCGCGCAGAGGTGCCGGGGGCGTCGGCGACGGTGTACGGCCTGGGGCCGCGGGCGATCGCGATGTCGCCGGGGCGCAGCAGGACGGGATCAGATCCGGCGGAGGGCACGATCCATGCCTCGCCACGGGTCATGGACATCAGGCAGAGCGGGGCCCGGTCCTCGATCCGTACCGACCAGGGCGGCTCCATGACCATCCGGAGCAGGAAGGCGCCTCGGGCCCTCGGCCCGTCCAGCAGTCCGGCGAGTGCGTCCATGCGCGCCAGCGTAGACGCACACGCATGCGGGCGAGACGGTCGAGGATGGTGCGGACGGAGCCGCACGGCGAACCTTGAGTCATGACAACGCACACGGAAAACCCGAAGCAGGACACAGTGTTGGTGACGAGCGGCACGGGCAAGACCGGCCGCCGGGTGGTGGAGCGGCTCACCGCTCTCGGAGTCCCGGTGCGCTCGGGCTCACGCGGCGGCGGTGTGCCGTTCGACTGGGAGGACGAGTCGGGCTGGGGCGCGGCGCTGCGCGGCGCGGACGCGGCGTACGTCGCGTACTACCCGGACCTGGCGGCGCCCGGCGCCCCGGAGGCGATGGCGGCCTTCGGCCGGATCGCGGCGGAGAGCGGGGTGCGACGGGTGGTGCTGCTCTCCGGGCGGGGCGAGCCGCAGGCGGTCGTCGCGGAGGAGGCGTTGCGCGGAGCGGCCCATGGCGTGGAACTCACCGTCCTGCGGTCGGCGTTCTTCGCGCAGAACTTCAGCGAGGGCGCTCTGGTGGACGGGGTGCTGGGCGGGGAGCTGGTGTTTCCCGCGGGAGCAACCGCCGAGCCGTTCGTGGATGCCGACGACCTGGCGGACGTGGCCGTCGCCGCACTCACGGGGGACGGCCCCGGGGAGGGGGTGCACGAACTGACCGGCCCCCGGCTGCTGACCTTCGACGAGGTGGCGTCGGAGATCGCGGAGGCGACGGGGCGTGCGGTGCGGTACGTCCCGGTGTCCGGGCCGCAGTACGCGGCGGCACTGGAGGGGTACGGCATGCCGGGCCCCGAAGCCGGCTTCCTGGCCGAGCTGTTCACGATGCTGCTGGACGGGCACAACGCGATGACGACGGACGGCGTGAAGCGCGCCCTTGGCCGGGAACCGAAGGACTTCGGCACGTTCGTGCGCGAGGCGGCCGAGGACGGCGCCTGGCGGGTGTGAGGGGAGAGCGGCGGGGACCGCCGGGCACCTCCGCTGCGGTCAGCCGCGGCGGAAGGCCAGCAGGCGGTACTCGGGGTCGGGGCGCGGCCGGTCCGGTTCCGGCAGGCCGGTGAGCCGCATCGCGAGCCGTTCGGCCGCGTTCCCCGGCAGGGCGAGCCGCGAGGCGTACTTCCCCTGGCGCACACCCCTCGCCGTGGTGAGCGGCGAACGGCCCTGCCCATGGCCGACGAACCGGGCCTCCGCCACCTGTTCGAGCCCGTACCGCTCCCCGTATCCGCCGACGGTCTCCGCACCGTCCGACGGATGTGAGGTGAGGTACGGGGCGAACAGCTCGTCGATGTCGCTTCCCACGTCGTGCCCGGCGTCCTTGTCGACGGTGGTGACGAAGACTCCGCCCGGTCTCAGGACCCGGGCCACTTCCGCCACCACGTCCCGCACGGCTGAGGCGGGCCTCAGCAGATGCAGCAGCCAGACGGCGGTGACGGCGTCGACCGCGGCGTCGGCCAGCGGCAGCTGTCGTACATCGGCGAGCGTCACCGCGTCGATCCGCTGGTGCGCCATCCGCGCCATGCCCGGCGAGGCGTCGGCGCCGATCACCCGGAGCCCGGGGCGGCCCAGCGCTATGCGCTCGGTCACGAGGCCCGTACCGCAGCCGATGTCCAGCAGGGTGCGGGCGGTGGACGGGATCAGGCCGAGGACCGCGTCGGCCGCGGCCTCGGCACGGGGCACTCCGCCGCGCGTGGTGTCGTAGACCGCTGCCTCGATGTTGTAGTCCAGCACATGAATGACTCTAGGACACGGGGCTGACATCGCAGGGCAGAAAGGAGACGCGCGTATCGCCGCCGCGTCGCCGGGGCCCATAACGTGCGTTTATGGAGCTGGAGTTACCCCATCCGCGGGCCGTACGGGCGATCGCCGACACCGAAAGCCTCACCAAGGCCGCTGCCTCCCTGGGGCCGGCGCAGCCCGCGCTCAGTGGCGCCGGGTCTCGTGACTCGGCCGATCGCCGGTCCGCCGCTGAGCCGGCGTCACCCGCCGGGCCGGCAACCGCGTTCACCGGTCGTCGGCCGTGCGGCCTCCGTGGTGAGCGGGCACGCCGGGGCGGCCTACGCGGAGGCGGTGGAGCGCGGCGCCGGCTGTACGGGGTGGCTCGCCGCGCATCCCCGGTTCGGCGCCGCGCCCTGAGCCACGACCAGGCGGGGCACAGGGCGCGGCGCCGCATTCACCGGGCGCCGTGTCCGGGAGCGATGGCCTCCACCCGCATGGCCAGTGTCAGGTCCTTCTCGGTGACGGCGCCGCCCGCGGAGTGGGTGTTCACGGACAGCCCGACCGTGTTGTAGCCGAGCGTGAGGTCCGAGTGGTGGCCCAGCTCCTCCTGGATCCGCGCGACGTGGAGGGTCAGGGCGGCGGCGGCGAAGTGCGAGGGGAGCCGGTAAGCGCGGGTGATCCGGCCCCCCTCCAGCGCCCAGCCGGGCAGATCGCCCAGCCGCGCCTCGATCTCTTCCTGCGACAGCGGCTCATCGGCCATGACACGGCTCCCTACCGGCGACGGGCGGATCAACAGTGCCCGTGACGTTACGGTGCCCGTGCGACCCCTGTCGCGATGGACACGGCGACCGGGTCAGACCCTGGCTCCGTTGTCGAGCGGGCCGCGCCGCGCCGCCGGGGCCGTCCGGCGCCCGGCCGTGCGGACCGGCGGCGGGGCCTTGCTGCTCCTTTCCAGTACGAGGGCGAGGGGCACGGCGGTGAGCACCGAGGAGTAGGTACCGACGCAGACGCCGATGAGCAGGGCGAGCGCGAAGTCCGCCAGGGAGTCGCCGCCCAGCACGGCGAGCGCGGTGAGGATGAAGAGCGCGCCCATGCCGGTGTTGACGGTTCTGGGGACGGTCTGCAGGACGGCCCGGTCGGCGACCTTCGGGAGCGGCGCGCCCGGGTTCCGGGCCCACAGCTCGCGTACCCGGTCGAAGACCACCACCGAGTCGTTGACGGAGTAGCCGATCACGGTGAGCAGGGCCGCCAGGAAGATGCCGTCGACGGTGCGCCCCAGCCAGGCGAAGGCGCCGATGAGAATGACGAGGTCGTGGACCAGCGCCCCGACCGATGCCACGGCGAACGTCCAGCGGAACCGGACGGCCAGGTAGGCGAGTTGCACGCACACGGCGACGGCGAGGGCGATCAGCGCGTTGCGCCGCAGTTCGTCGCCGAGGCTGGGGCCGATCAGCTCGTCGCGCACCTTGGCCGTCTCGCCTCCCTCGGCGGCCAGCGCCGCGCGGAGCGCGTGCTCCCCGTCGTTGTCGAGCTCTCCGGTGCGTACGGAGAGGTCGCCCGCGCCCGCGGTGGTGACCTCGGCGTCGCCGAAACCGGCGGCGGCGAGGGCCGTACGGGCGGTTTCCACGTCGACGGGCCGGCTCGTGGAGTACTCGACGAGCCGGCCCCCGGTGAACTCGACGCCGAGACCGACGCCGCGCACGACGATGCCGAGCACGGCGAGGGCGACCAGCGCGGTGGACACCCACAGCCACCGGCGCGGTGAGGCGAACAGGCGGGGGTCGCGGCGGGTCAGCCACGTCCGTACGCGTCCGGGCCTGGCGATGCCGTTGACACCCCGGTAGTCGCTGACGAACCGTGAACGGGCGGCCGTCTCGGTGAGTACGCGGGCGATGACGAGCGCGGAGAACATCGAGACGAGCACGCCGATGGCGAGTGTGACGCCGAAGCCCTTGACGGGTCCGGAGCCCAGGAGGAAGAGAAGTCCCGCCGCGATGAGGGTGGTCACGTTCGAGTCGGCGACGGCGCTGCGGGCGTTACGGAATCCGGCGGTGAGCGCGGAGCGCAGGGAACGGCCCGGGCGCTCCGCGCACTCCTCGCGGGCCCGCTCGAAGACGAGGACGTTGGCGTCGACCGCCATCCCGATGGCGAGGACGAAACCGGCGAGCCCGGGAAGCGTGAGTGTGACACCGAGGGCCACGAGCGCGGCGTACGAGATGACGCCGTACGCGGCGAGGGCAGCGGCGGCGAGCGCGCCGAAGAGCCGGTACACGAAGGTGATGAACAGTGCGGTGGCCGAGGCCCCGATGAGGGCGGCGGCCGCGCCGGCGTCGATGGCCTCGGCGCCGAGCGTCGGGCCGACGGTCCGCTGTTCGACGATCTCCACCGGGACGGGCAGGGCGCCGCCCTTGACGAGGAGCGCGAGTTCGCGGGCCTCGTCGGCCGAGAAGGAACCGGTGATGCGGGTCGACGCGGACGGGATGCCGTCGTCGCAGCCGACCGAGGGGTCGACCTGCGGCGAGGAGATCACCCGCTGGTCCAGGACGATGGCCACGCGGCGCCGGTCGTCCTGGGCGGGGTGGCAGGCGGCCTGGGCGGTGAGCCCGGTCCAGTCGCGGCCGGCGTCCTTGTGGAAGGCGAGGTCCACGGTCCAGCCCGCGCCCTGCTGGGCGTCGAACACGGCGGTGGCGTCCTTCACGCCCGCCCCTGAGAGTTCCGCGGGGCCTAGCGCGAGGGGGCGGCCCCGCTCGTCGGGCAGCGTCGTCCCGCCCTTGTCGCCGTCCGCCTCCGGCGTACCCGGTCCCCGCACGGGGTGGAAGGTCAGCTGGGCGGTTCTGCCGAGTACGTCGGCGGCCTTGCGGGGGTCCTGCACATCGGGCAGTTCGACGATGACGCGCGTCTCGCCGGAGCGGGTCAGCGTCGGCTCGGCGACACCGAGGGAGTCGATGCGTTGGCGGAGCACCTCCAGGGTCCGGTCGGTGCTCTCCCGGTCCGCGACGGCGGTGCCGGAGTCCTTGGCCTGGAGCACCATCCGGGTGCCGCCCCGCAGATCGAGGCCGAGGGCGGGTGACATGGTCAGGGTGATGTACACGGAGACGAGCAGTACGGCGGCAGCCAGAACCGCTCGCACCGTGGTGGCGCGAGTCATGGGGAATCCTCCGAGGGGGCGCCGGCCGCCCTCGCCTCAGCGAGGACGGAACGGCTGCTCTGTGGAACAGGTCCGGAGACCGGTCGGCCGACCGGTCTGCCCTGCGGGAGGACCCCGTACGCCGGGCAGCGCGGCGCGGGCGCGGCGGGGTGCGGGGACGGGGGCGTCGGCCGTGCGCGGTCCGGTGGGGCGCGGCGCGGCCGTACGGTGCGGGCCCGGCGGGAGGGCGTGGTGACCGGGCGGCGCGAGGAACGGGGAGGTGTGGGGGCGTTCGGTGCCGGCCCGGGGAGGCCCGGTGGGATCGCCGCCCGGCGCCCCGGCGCGGCGGGTGGAGGGCGCTGCCGGAGGCAGGGGGCGGTGGGGTTCCTGGGCGGTTGCGCCGAGTGTGCGCGGGCGGCGGGTGTCCTGGACCTGCCCCGGGCGCGCCGTGCGGTCGGTGTGCTGCGCCGGAGCGTGTGCGGCGGGTGCGCGGGCGGCGGATGCCGGGGGCGCGGGAGCTGAGCCTGCGAATGCCGGGGCTGCGAATGCCGGGGCTGCGGATGCGTGCCCCTTGAGACCCGCCGCCGCCGGAGCGCCGCCGACGAGCGCGAGGACGGTGAGGAGCACTGCGGCCAGGAGGTGCCGGGCGCCCGCGGTCCGGGGACGGGTCCTGCCCCACGGGTGTGTGTTTCCCGGGGGCGGCCCCGGGAGGAGGGTCACCTCGGTCGGCCGGGAAGGGCGGCGGACGCCGCACCCGGGTGGCGCAGGACGGAGCCGAGCATCAGCCGGCCGAGCAGCCTTCCGCAGGACTCGCGGTCGGTGATGCGTCCGCGCCGTACGGGCCGCCCGGAGGCGTCCTCCGTCAGGGGGTCGGGGACGAGCCCCTGACCCGGGACCCAGGCGCGGGTCCGTGAGCTCCCGAGATCGATGGCGAGGCCACGCGTGGCCCGGGGCCGCCCGTGAACCGACGGTCCATGGCCCTGCCCGGGGCTCAGCCGCCGCTGGGCCGGCCCGCCGTGTCGCCGTCCGTCGCGCATGAACTCATCGCCCCTCACCCCGGCCCGCCACCGCAGCCGTCCACGCACCGATGACCCGCCGATAGCGAGGCATGACCGACCCCTCACTATGCAATACCCAGGGAGAGAACGCCACTTCCTCAAGGAATCAAAGGAATCACAGGCCCACGCCGTCAGACCTCCGTGGCCATGAACGCCTCGACCAGCTCGGCGAACTCGTCAGGTGCCGCGATCCGTACCCCGAGATCCTCCGCCTTGGTGCGCTTGGACCCGGCCTTCTCCCCCGCGACCAGGAGACTCGTCCGCTTGGAGACGCTGGACGAGGACTTCCCGCCCGCCCGCTCGATCAGCTCGTTCATCTGGTTGCGGGACAGCTTCTCCAAGGGGCCGGTCATCGCCCCGGTGACGACCACGGTCATCCCGTCGAGAGGCAGCTCCGACCGGCCTCCACCGCCCTCGGCACCCGCCTCCGCGTCGTGTTCGGCTCCGGGCTCGGCGGGCGGCGTCGCACCGGGCTCCGTCATGTTGACGCCGGCGCTCACCAGCTTGCCGATCAGCGGGGCGAGTTCCGTGAGCTCCGCGACCACTCCCGACGCCTTCTCCTTGCCGATGCCGTCGACCAGCTGAAGCGTCTCCACGTCGGCGGCGACGATCCGGTCCATCGTGGCGAAGTAGCGGGCGATGCGCCGGGACATGGAGCGCCCCGTGCCGCGTACCCCGAGGGCGCAGAACACGCGGGACAGCGGTCGGCTGCGGGCCGTCTCGATGGCGGCCAGCAGGTTGTCGGTGGAGGTCTCGCCCATCCGGTCCAGGGCGAGCAGCTGCTCGCGCTCCAGGGTGAAGAGATCGGCGAAGTCGGCGACCAGGCCGGCGTCGACGAGCTGCACGACCCGGGTGGAGCCGAGGCCCTCGATGTCGAGCTGGTCGCGGCCCGCCGCGTACGAGACGGAGGCGACCAGACGGCAGTTGCGCCCGCGCGTGCACCGCCAGCGCTGCTCGCTGGTGTCGATCTCGGAGCCGCACTGCGGGCACATCTCGGGGAACTCGATCGGCTGTTCCCCGCCGGTCCGCAGATGGGCGACGGGCGCCTCGATGCGGGGAATGATGTCGCCCGCCTTGTAGACCATCACCTGGTCGCCCAGGCGCAGATCCCGCCGGGTGATGTCGGCCGGGTTGTGCAGGGTCGCGAAGCTGACGGTCGAGCCGTCGATCTCGACCGGCTCCAGGACGGCGCGCGGCGCGATGATGCCGGTACGGCCGACGTTCCACTCGACGCCCAGGAGGCGGGTGACCTTCTCGACGGCCGGGAGCTTGTAGGCGATGGCCCAGCGCGGCGCCCGGGTGCCGGACCCGGCCTCCCGCTGGTCGGCGGCCAGATCCGCCTTGATCACGATGCCGTCGATCCCGAACGGCAACGAGGCGCGCAGCGACGCGACTTCCTCGACCCTGGCCCGCACCTCATCGGCCGTGGTGACGGTGCGCGGCGCCACGGCGGTGTCCGCCGCCGTGTGCACGCCGAGCCCGGAGACGTACGCGAGGACCTCACTGTGCGGGAGCTCGGCCAGGGTGGCGGTCAGTTCACCGGAATCGGGCAGCGGGAGCGCGCCGTACGCGAAGAACGTCATCTCGACGCGGTAGGGCCTGTCCTTGGCGCGGAGTGTGCCGGCCGCCCCGTTGCGCGGGTTGGCGAAGGGGGCGCCGCCGTGCTCCGTACGCACCGTGTTGGCCTGTTCGAACTGCTCGTTGGTCATGAGGACCTCGCCGCGCACCTCGATCGTCACCGGTGAGCCGAGTTGCCCGGGCAGACCGATGACGGTGCCGATCGCATGCGACACGTCCTCGCCCGCGGTGCCGTCGCCACGGGTGATCAGCCGGTCCAGCCGGCCCTCCTGGTAGCGCGCGGCGATGGCCAGTCCGTCGAGCTTGGGCTCCACGCTCCAGGCGGCGACGGGTCTGCCGATGCGCCGCTCCAGGGAGGCGGTCCAGGTGACGAACTGCTCGGCGGAGAACACGTTGTCCAGGGAGAGCATCGGGATGGTGTGCGGTACGTCCCCGACGGCGGCGCCACCCGCGACCTTGCCCGTGGGGGACGCGGCCAGCACATCCTGGGGGTGTTCGGCCTCGTAGCCGGCGATCCCCCGCACCAGACGGTCGTACGCGTCGTCGTCGAGCGTGCTCTCGCCCGTGGCGTAGTACGCGGCGGCGGCCTGCGCGGCCTGGTCGACAGCGGCGGCGTACGCGGGCGCGTCGGCGAGCACAACAGCTGAGTTCGTCGTCATGCCCCCATCCTGCCGCCCACCACTGACAATGCCCCGAGCCGCCCGAACCGCGACGGGAGCCCGGCCGGCGACCATGCGTACCCGTGGGCGTGCGGCGGCGGTGACCGCGTCCCGTCAGTCCAGGGCGCCGGGCACCGCGTCGTCCGCCGGCGGCCGGCGCTCGTCCGCCGCCGGGGCGGGGACGACGTCGTGGGCCAGCGGCACCTGCGGTCCGGACGCCTCGCGCAGCCAGCAGGCCAGGACCCGGTGCACGGCCTCGGCGCCCACCAGTGCCTCCCCGCTCTCCGCAGCGTCGAGCGGATCGGTCATCCCGGGGGGCCAGAGCAGGAACGGCCGCGACTGTTCTCCGCCCAGCCCGCCGTGCGAGCCGATCTGTTCCTCGAAGGCGTGCACGTTCCCCGTGCCGGGCTCGTACATCGAGTTGACCATGACATCGGCGACGTGCGGAAAGGTGTCGGTGCGCCGTATCGCGTCCGCCGCACCGGGTCCGAACACGGCGAGCGGCCCTTCCCCGTCCGTCAGCTCCGGCACCGGGATCTCGAAACCGGCTCCCAGCACCACGGACCCGTGTTCCTCGCTCCGTACGAGCAGGAAGCCGACCCCCGGATGGTTGGCGAGCGTCCCCAGAAGCGCTGGGTGGCGGCGGTCCATCTGTTCGCGCGAGGCGCGTCCGGCGATGTCCGGGAAGGACAGCAGCCCGAGGTTGCCCGAGGCCAGCACGACCGGGTCGGAGGGTTTCGCGGGGTGCTCGGCCTCCCCCGCCGCGACCGGCCTGTGCAGGGCGGTCCGGACCGCGTCACGGGCCTCCGAGCCGCTCTTCGTACGCTGCGCCCGTCGGGGCACGGGCAGTCCGCAGCCCGCCCGCACCAGGTCCTTCAGGGTCAGCCCGTACTTTCCGGCGAAGGTCTCGCCGGGGCTCTGGCCGTGGTCGGAGAGCAGCACGATCCGGTAGGTGCGCGGGGCCTGTTCGGCGACCTTCGAGATGAGGGCGAGGGAGCGGTCGAGCCGTTCGAGGACCTTCTCCGCGTCGCGGCTGTGCGGCCCCGAGTGGTGCGCGACCTCGTCGTAGGCGACGAGGTCGGCGTAGACGGCGGTGCGTCCGGCGAACATGTCGCCGATGACGGCGGCGACCACCACATCGCGTTCGACGACGGTGGCGAAGGCCCTGATGAAGGGGTAGAGCCCGCCACGCTTGATGCGGGGCGTCTCCTTCCGCAGCCGGGCGCGCGTCGACTGGCCGACCTCGCGGCCGGCCTCGGCGACGAAGGAGAGCGCGGTACGCACGGCGTTGGCGGGGTCGGAGAAGTACGCGAAGTACCCGGCGCGTGAGCGCCGCCCCTTGCCGCGCCTGGCGGCCATCGACAGGACGAGGGCGAGCTGGTCGGCTCCGCCGCTGAAGAGGTTGCCCCGGCTGGCTCCGTCGACGGTGAGCAGCCCGCCGTCGTGGGTGCGGGCGATGGCGCGGCGCTGGAGTTCGAGCGCGCTCGCGGGCCTGCTGGAGACCATGACGGTGCCGGTCTCCTTCTCGTACCACCGGAACGCGGGTACGTCGTGGTTGCTGCCGTGCAGGATGGCCAGCTGGCTGGCGCCGGTCTGGCTCGACCAGTCCGTGTGCCACGGCATCAGCCGGTGCCCCGACCCGTCGGTCAGCCACTGGGCGACGGTCGGCATCAGTCCGTCGGCCGCGGCCTTGGTCAGCACGTCGTGGCCGACCCCGTCGAGCTGGATGAACACCGTGCCGGGCGGGCCGCCGCGGCCGCCGTCCGCGGTGCCCGCCGTGCCCCTGCGGCGGCGGCGCCGGTCCGCGAGGCGGGAGAGCCGGCGCCGGTAGGCGTCGTCGTCACGGACGGCGAGAGCGGTGGACGTCGCGGAGGCGACGGCCGACATCACCGCGGCGACGACGACCGCGGTCTCCGGATCGGCGGCGCCGCGGTCGTCCGGGATGAGGCGCAGGGCGATCAGCAGGAGCGAGCCGTTGAGGAAGAAGACCAGCGCGCCCAGGACGAGGGCGGGGACGACGAGCAGCGCCCGTACGAGCACGGGCCAGACCAGTGCGGACAGCAGACCGAACGCTCCCGCGCCCCAGGCGGCGGTGAACGCCGTCCTGGTGATGCTGTCGCCGTTGTCCGACTGGAGCTGGAATTCAGGCAGGATGCCCGCGAGCGCCAGCATCGTCAGGGTGGATACCGCCCAGACCGCCAGCACCCGTATCAGGGCTCTGCCCGTCGTACGCCATCGCGCGTCTCTCACGCCGTCCACCTCACGTCCGGGCCCGGTCTGTCGTCACAGGGCCCGCGACCAGCCTTTCACAGCGGGCTTCGTGCGCGCCGGCGCCGGGCGTGCCCGTCAGCAGCCGTCGTATCCGGCGGTCGGCATGGAGAGTCTGCGGTGGACACCGGCCTTCGAGCGGGCGGTGCAGACCGGTTCCTGGAGGCCGGCCAGTTCCAGCCGTACGCCGCGCCGCCCGCACTCCGCGGTGAGCTCGGGCACCGAGGCGAGCGCCTGCGCGAGGACCCGGTCGTTGGGCGCCACGAAGAGGTCGATCTCCCCCTCGTCGACGTCCGCCCACAGGGCGCAGTGGCCGGACCGCAGCCGGTGGACGCGCAGCTGCCGGGTGACGACGTACCCCCGAGCGGCCGCCCAGCGGGCGCACATGGCCTGCTGGCTGCGCGTGTCGACGAGAAAGGGGTCGCCGTCGAGCTCTTCCAGCGGCGTGAGACTGGCGATGGCCGCCACCCGTACATCGTTCATGACCGGTTCCCCCGAACGCAGAGTCTGCCCGCGAGTCCAACGGTAGCGGTCCGTAGCCGTCCCGTACCGGAGCCCGAGGATCTAGGCTCGGGAGGACGAGTGAGCGGCGTTGATGCGTACGCGGTGGGGAAGAGCGAGGAGGCGACGCGTGCCGGTGGAGGTCACCTGGTGGGGTCATGCCACATGCACGATCGAGGATTCCGGGGTGCGGGTGCTGACCGACCCCCTCTTCGTACGGCGCTTCGCGCATCTGCGCCGCCGTCGCGGCGCGGTCCCCCCGCCGGAGGCCGCCGCCGCCGAGCTGGTGCTCGTCTCGCATCTGCACTCCGACCATCTGCACCTGCCGTCGCTGGCACGGCTGACCCCCGGCAGCCGGCTGCTGGTGCCCACCGGGGCGGTCCGGGCCGTGCCGGGGCTGCGGGTGCTGCGGAGGATGCGGGGACTGCACATCACCGAGGTCGACGCGGGGGACGAGGTGAAGGCGGGCAGCCTGCGGGTGCGGGCGGTCCGCGCGCGGCACGACGGGCGCAGGCTGCCCGTCGGCCCGCACCGTTCACCGGCGCTCGGCTATGTCGTCGAGGGCGAGGCGCGTACGTACTTCGCCGGGGACACCGGCCTCTTCGACGGCATGGCCGAGGCGGTCGGCCCGGTCGACGTGGCGCTGCTGCCGGTCGGCGGCTGGGGCCCCTGGCTGGGGCACAACCACCTGGACGCGGCCCGCGCCGCCGAGGCGCTGACCCTGCTCAGGCCGCGCTCGGCCGTCCCCGTGCACTACGGCACGTACTGGCCGATCGGGATGGACGGCATCCGGCCGCACGAGTTCCACGCGCCCGGGGAGGAGTTCGTGCGGCAGGCCGCCCGGCTCGCCCCCGAGGTGGCGGTGCACCGGCTGGAGCACGGTGAGCGTGTGCGGCCGGAGGCCGCGTGGTGATCGCCGAGATGGTCCGGCAGCTGCCGGACGAGTCGGCCCAGCAGGCCGTCGGCTATCCGTCGCTGTTTCTCCTGGTGGCGCTGGGGTCCTTGGTGCCGGTGGTGCCGACGGGTGCGCTGGTGAGCTCGGCGGCCGTGGTGGCGTTCCATCAGACGGCCCCGTTCTCGCTGCTCGTGGTGTTCGGGGTCGCGTCGGCCGCCGCGTTCCTCGGCGACATCTGTCTCTACTGGCTGGGGCAGCGGGGGGTGCGCTCCAAGAACGGCTCGAAGTGGCTGCGGACCCTCAGCGACAGGGCGGCTCCGGAACGGCTGGCGCAGGCCCAGGAGAAGCTGGGCGAGCACGGCGGGGCGGTGCTCGTGCTGTCCAGACTGGTGCCGGCGGGCCGGATTCCGGTGATGCTGGCGTGTCTGCTCGGCCGGATGCCGTTGCGCAGGTTCGCCCGCGGCGACATTCCCGCGTGTCTGGCCTGGGCCGCGGCTTACCAGCTGATCGGGATTCTGGGCGGGTCCCTCTTTCCCGAGCCGTGGCAGGGCGTGGTGGCCGCGGTGGGACTGACCCTGCTGATCAGTGCGGCACCGGCGGCGTGGCGCAGACTGCGGATGCGGTTCGGGCACGGAACCGGCGGCGCCGCCGGTCAGTGAGCGAACACCCGCGAGCCGCCGATCGGCAGGTCCCAGAGACGGTCGCGCGGGTGTCCGGCCCGCTGCCATTCGGTACGGAGCCGGACGAGCGGTTCGAGGACCGGTTCGGCCGAGAGCAGGAACGTCGCCCAGTGCATCGGCGCCATCGCCGCGGCCCCGAGGTCCTCGTACGCGCGCACGGCGTCCTCCGGGTCGGTGTGCACGTCGCGGAGCCACCAGCGCGGTTCGTACGCACCGATCGGCAGCATGGCCAGATCGAGCCCGGGGTAGCGGCGGCCGATCTCCCTGAACCAGTGCCCGTAGCCGGTGTCCCCGGCGAAGTAGATCCGCTGTCCGCCGCGCCGGTCGCCGAGCACCCAGCCGCCCCAGAGGGACCGGCAGGTGTCCGTGAGGGTGCGCTTGGACCAGTGGTGCGAGGGCACGAAGTCGAAGCGGACGCCTTTCAGCTCCGCCGACTCCCACCAGTCCAGCTCCGTGACACAGGTGAAGCGACGGCGCCTGCACCAGCCACCCAGGCCCGCAGGGACGAACAGCGGGGTGTCCCTGGGCAGCCTGCGCAGGGTGGGGGCGTCGAGGTGGTCGTAGTGGTTGTGGCTGACGACGACCGCGTCCACGGGCGGAAGCTCCTCCCAGCGGACGCCCACGGGAGTGATCCTGGCCGGGGTCCCGAGTATGCGGCGGGACCACACCGGGTCGGTGAGGACCGTGAGCCCTCCGATCCGCACGATCCAGCTGGCGTGACCGGCCCAGGTCACCGCGCTCGTACCGCTGTCCACCGAGGGCAGCGGAGCGGGGGCGAACGGCAGCCGGTGGACGCCGCGCAGCCCCTCGGCGTTGGGCCGCATGGCACGCTCACGGGCCAGCCGCGACATGCCCCTGACGCCGGGCAGAGGCGTGGTGAGGCGGTCGGCGAAGGTGCGGGGCCAGACGCGGACCTCGCCCAGCGGGCGTATCGCGGTCGTCCCGTCCGGCGCCGTGGGCCCGGTCTTCCCCCGAGGGCGCTGCGTCTGTTCCGTCATCGAGCGGCTCCTTCACCGGAGTTCGTCGAGGGCGCTTGCGAACATGCTCAGCGCCTGGGCGACGTGCGGCAACTTCAGGGGCTCCACCGCGGTGAGGGACTCCATCTCCTCCTCCGGGGTTGATCCGAGCAGCGGCCCCGTGCCCAGCCGCACCCGCAGCGCGCCCAGTTCGTCCCCGAACCGGTGCCCGCCGGGTGTCGGGGCGCCGAGCCTGCGCGTGAGGTACTCCTCCAGCTCCATGGAGTCCGTCACGCCCCGTGCCGCCAGCCGCGAGCGGAGCGGGCCGAGGTCCGCGTACAGATGACGGCCCGCCTGCGGGGGCCTGGCCAGGGCGCCCGCCGAGAGCACGGCGCGGTGTGCCGCGGTGGCGACGGCCCCATGGAGCTCGGCGGCCTGCCGCATCCTGAGCGTGACGGCCTCCGGCTCGCGCAGCGCGTGGGCGGCGGCCGGGGCGACGGGGCCTGCGACGAGGGCGCCGAGTGCGGTGAGGACGTCGAGCGTACGGGCGCGGCGCGCGGCGGCCCGTCCGGTGGCCGGGAACCGGGCGACCGCCACCGGCCAGCCCGCCGGGGTCAGCGCCCCCGCCAGGTCGGAGAGCACCGTGACGTCGTCGGGGCACATCTCGGCCGGGCTGAGCAGGACCGTGTCGTGCGGCCGGTGCAGGGTGTCGCGCCAGGTCTCGTCGCTGACGATGTGCAGCCCCTCGGCGACCGCCGCCTCGCACGCCTCGCGGACGAGCTCGGGCGGCGCGACGGTGGCCGTGGGGTCGTCGACCACGGAGAGCAGCAGGAGCCGGGGCCTGCCTCCCTCGGCGCGCACCCTGCGCACGGTTTCGAGCAGGGCGTACGGATCGGGGATGCCGCCGCACTCCGCCGGGGTCGGCACGTGGTAGGCGGGGCGGCCGAGGAGACGGGCCTGCGGCGTCCAGGAGGCGGGGCAGGGGCGCGGCATCAGGACATCGCCGCCGTGGGCCGCGATCAGCGCCAGCAGCAGGGGCTGGGCACCGGGGGCGGCGGCGATCGACTCCGGCGCGGTGTGCAGACCTCGGCGCGCCCAGTACGCTCCGGCCGCCTCCCGCAGGACGCGGCCCCCGCCGGGCGGTTCGGGGTGGGTACGGGCGGCGGCAGCGGCGAGCACGGCGGCGAGTTCCGGCAGCGCGGGGAGGCCGGGGTCGGGGGCGGGAGGACCGTACCGGACGGGACCGTGGTCCTCCCGCTGGTCATGCTCGGTCCACTCCATCGGGCCTCCTCCGCCGGCGGTCCCTGTGTCGCCCTCACGGCCCTTTATACGGAGGTTTCCCCCAGGCCGCCCGCGCACGCGTCGCCCCTGCGCGGGCGAACCGTCACGTACCCGGGTCGTCCACGTGACCCGGTGGGTGGTGGGGCGGGGCCCCTCCGGACGGGCCGCCACGGACGGGCCGGGCCACCGGGGACCGGTGCGCCACGACCAGCCCGTCCGGCGTTTGAGGACGGAACCCTCAGCCCGCGAACGCCGTACCCGGCAGCCCCCGCCCCACGTCCGGGAGGACCAGCAACGACCCCGACAACGGATGCGGCGCGGCGAGCCCCGTACGGGCCGTCGAGACGTACAGGTCACGCAGCCCCGGCCCCCCGAACGCACACGCCGTCGGCCGCCGCACAGGCAGAGCGTACGTCCGGTCCAGCCGCCCGTCAGGCGCGTATCGCCGCACCGCCGCCCCGTCCCAGAGCGCGACCCACACACCCCCCTCGGCGTCGACCGTCAGACCGTCCGGTGTACCCGCCCCCGCCTCGATCGTGGCGAACGGCCGCCGGTAGACGGCCCGCTCCCCGAAGAAGTCGAGGACGTCGATGCGGCCCGTCGCCGAGTCGATGTAGTACATCAGCTGCCCGTCCGGGCTCCACCCGGTGCCGTTGCTGCACGCGACGACTCCCAGCGCGTCGCTCGCCGTGCCGTCCCCCGTGACCCGCGTCAGGCTCCCGCCGGCCTCGTCCTCGTCGTAGCGCATGGTCCCGGCCCAGAGCGCCCCGTCCGGGGCCACGGCGGCGTCGTTGCCGCGCCGCCCCGGGACGGGGTCGTGGACCAGCCAGGAGAACGCGCCCGCGGCGTCGTACAGGCCGATGCCGTCGCGGAGGTTCACCACCAGCCCGCCACCCGCACGCGGCTTGGCCGCTCCGACGTGCTGCTCGGTCGCCATGACCGTGCGGCGGCCCGATTCGGGGGCGTACGTGTGGATGCGCGAGCCGAGGATGTCGACCCAGATCAGCCGGCCGGTCGCCGCGTCCCAGGTGGGTCCCTCGCCGAGCTCCGCCTGTGCGCGTACGGCTATCTCGACGGGATACGTCACGCCTGCCCCTTGCGGTGTCCGAGCCGGGCGGACAGCGCGTCGGCGCCACCGGCCGCGAGCCGGGCCAGCTCCGCCTCGCGCTCCTCGGTCCAGCGGATCATGGGTACGGAGATGGAGAGCGCGGCGACGACACTGCCCGCCCGGTTCCGTACGGGCGCGGCCACACAGCTGACGTCCGGGTTGGACTCCCGGTGCTCGACCGCGATGCCGCGCCTGCGCACGACCGCGAGCGCGGCCCGCAGCTCGGCGGCGTCGGTGAGGCTGTTCTCCGTCATCGCGACGAGTTCGCGGCCGTCGAGGCGGGCGTCGAGTTCGGCCTCGGGCAGTGCGGCGAGCAGGAGCTTGCCCACGGAGGTGCAGTGTGCGGGCAGCTTCCGGCCGGCAGCCGAGACCATCCGGACGGCGTGCGTGGAGTCCACCTTGGCGATGTAGATGACCTCGGTGTCCTCCAGGATGGCCACGTGGACCGTCTCCCCGCAGCTCTCGGCGACCTCGCGGGCCACCTGCTGCCCCTCGGCGGCGAGGTCGAGCTGCTCGGCGTACCGGCTGCCGAGCTGGTACGTCCGGACGCCCAGCCGGTAGCGGCCGGGCTGCTCCGGGACCGTCACCAGGTAGGAGCGGGCGGCGAGCGTGGTGAGCAGTTCATGGACGGTGGTGCGCGGCAGCTGAAGCTTGCGGGTGACTTCGGGGGCCGAGAGGGTCCCGTCACCCTGGAGGAAGAGTTCCAGTACATCCAGCGCCCGGGTCACCGCTGGGACGAGTCGTCCCATGTTCTCCCACCCATTTCGTATGTTCGACACTCCGGTCAATGACCGGAATCACGAACGCAGGCTAACGGCAGCCAACTTGCCGGGGCAACGGCTCGGACCGAAGCCTGTGGCGGGATCGCGGGAGGTTTCGCGTGGGATCGTCCAGCTTTCATGCATTATGCGGACCTGGGGGTCACGCGTGCGCGCCTCCTGGTTCGGCGCGGCACGACAGGGTATTCGCTGTGCCATGCCGTCGTTGAGAACCACCTCATCCGTCCGTTCACCCATCCGCCTGGCGGCCTGGCTGCGGCAGCGCGATCTCGCCGTCTTCGAGAGCGTGGCCGACCGGCACTGGCCGGGCGCCGAGCCGCTGCTGCCACGGCTGAGCCGCAGTGCGAACCACGGGCTGCTGTGGTTCGGGGCCGCGGCCGGCATGGCCGCACTCGGCGGCAGCGCACGGGCCCGCCGCGCCGCGCTGCGCGGTGTCGCCTCGCTGGCCGTCGCCTCGGCCACGATCAACACCGTGGGCAAGGGCGCCGTACGCAGGGAACGGCCGGTGCTCGACGCCGTTCCGGTGATACGGAGACTGAAGCGCCAGCCGTTCACCACGTCGTTCCCGTCCGGGCACGCGGCGTCCGCCGCCGCCTTCGCCACCGGTGTCGCCCTGGAGTCGAAGGGCTGGGGCGCGGTCGTCGCCCCGGTCGCGGCGGCGGTCATCGCTTCGCGGGTCTACACCGGGGTGCACTATCCGAGCGATGTGCTGGCCGGTGCGGCGCTCGGCGCCGGTGCCGCCTTCGCGCTGCGCGGGATCGTGCCGACCCGGGGGCAGCTCCCCGCACCGGGGAGACCGCCGGCCGAGGCTCCCGAGCTGCCGGCCGGGCAGGGGCTCGTGGTCGTCGTCAACCGGGAGTCCGGGTCGGCGGCGGCCACCGCCTCACTGGTACGGGGGGCCCTGCCCCTCTGTGAGCTGGTGGAGTGCGCACCCGCCGATCTGCCCGGGGCACTGGAAGACGCGGCCGGGCGAGCCGTGGCTCTGGGGGTCTGCGGTGGTGACGGGACGATCAACGGGGCAGCGGCCGCCGCGGCGGCGCACAAGCTGCCGCTGGCGGTGTTCCCCGGGGGAACGCTGAACCACTTCGCCTACGACCTGGGCATCGAGACCGTGCAGGACACGGTGAGCGCGCTCGCCTCCGGCAGCGCGGTCAGGGTGGACCTGGGACGCATCCGGCCGGGCCCCGAGGGACCGGACGGGCCCGACGGCTGCTTCGTCAACGCGTTCAGCCTCGGCGTCTATCCGGAGCTCGTGCGGACCCGGGAGCACTGGGCGCCGCGCATCGGGGGCTGGCCGGCGGGAGTCCTCGCCGCGTTCGAGGCGCTGCGCGGCAAGAGTCCGCTGGAGGCCGAACTGCAGGGGCGCAGGCGGCGGTTGTGGCTGGTGTTCGTCGGCAACGGCATGTTCCAGCGGGTGGGCCCGATGCCGGGCCGCCGGCACAACCTGGCGGACGGCCTGCTCGACGTACGGGTGGTGCACGGTGGCCGCACTCCGGGGCTGCGGCTCCTGGCGGCGGCGGTCGCCGGTCCGCTGACCCGGTCGCCCGTGCATGCGGCGGTGCGCCGGCGGCGCGTCCGGCTCTCCGGTCTCGCTCCGGGCACCCCGTACGCGTACGACGGTGAAGTGGCCCACTCCGGGACGGAGTTGATGATCGACAAGCTGCCGGAGGCGCTCACGGTCTACTGCCCGATGACGGTGTGACCATATGACGAGACGCCCATCTCATTATTCGACATCGCGACGTACCGTGTTCCCACTCGCTGTCGAATGCGTTTCCGAGAGAGGACGTGCGGTCATGTCGAAGGAGACGGCCGTCTACACCCATGGTCACCACGAGTCCGTACTGCGCTCGCACCGCTGGCGTACCGCGCTCAACTCGGCCTCCTACCTGATCGGTGAACTCCGGCCGGGGATGGCGGTACTGGACGTCGGATGCGGCCCCGGCACCATCACGGCCGACCTGGCCGCCCTGGTCGCGCCCGGCCGGGTGACCGCCGTCGACATCACGGACGACATCCTCGGGCAGGCCGCCGAGGTCGCCGCCGAACGGGGCCTGGAGAACATCGGGTTCGCGACGGCCGATGTGCACGCCCTGGACTTTCCCGACGACTCCTTCGACATCGTCCACGCCCACCAGGTCCTCCAGCATGTGGGCGACCCCGTCCGGGCGTTGAGCGAGATGCGCCGGGTGTGCAGGCCGGGCGGCATCGTGGCGGCCCGTGACAGCGACTATGCCGCGATGACCTGGTTTCCGGAGGTCGCGGGCCTGACGGAGTGGCAGGAGCTGTACGGGCGGGTGGCCCGCGCCAACGGCGGCGAGCCCGACGCGGGACGGCGGCTGCTCTCCTGGGCCAGGCAGGCCGGCTTCACCGACATCACGCCGACCGCGGCCGCCTGGTGTTTCGCCACGCCGGAGAGCCGCGCCTGGTGGAGCAGCCTGTGGGCCGACCGTACGACGGCCTCGGTGTACGCGAAGCTGGCGATGGAGGGCGGCCACGCCCGCGCGGAACAGCTGACGGAGATCGCCGCCGCCTGGCGCACCTGGGGCGAGCAGGACGACGCGTGGTTCATGGTGCCGCACGGCGAGGTGATGTGCCGCGCCTGAGGTTCCCGGTCCGGCGGGAATCGATCACATGCGGCGAGGCGGCCAACTACCCTCGTGGGCATGGAAATCCTCGGAACCACGCTGCGTATCTGCGTCGACGACCTGGACGCGTCGGCGGCCTTCTACGAAGGTCTCACGGGCGCCCCGGCGCTGCGCTTCGAGCGCGGCGGGGTCTCGGTCGCCGCGATCGGCTGCTTCCTCCTGATGAGCGGCCCGGAGTCCGAGCTGGAGGTGCTGCGCAAGGTCTCGGCGACGATCGCGGTCAAGGACGTCGACGAGGCCCATGCGGCGCTGACCCGGGTGGGGGCCCGGATCGTCGCCGGTCCGGTGCCGACCCCCGCCGGACGCAATCTGATCGCGCTGCACCCCGACGGCTCGGTCTTCGAGTACGTGGACCGCAACCCGGTCGTCTGACGGATTCAGCTCCCGGGGAACGCGCGCGCCAGCGCCTCATCGGCGACGAGCGTCGTCCTGCCGCTGTCGAAGGCCCCGTTCGCCCAGATGATCACGCGACTCCTTCGCGTCCCACCCTGTCTGGTGATCAGTGCTCCGGACGCATCCGGTAGTTGTACGCGTCCGGGAGCGGGTCGTCGGTGACGGATTTCCAGAGCTCGCCGAGAATCTCCGCGCCTTCCCGCAGGTCGGCGACCTCGAAGCCGGTGTCGAAGAGGGCGCGGACGGCGGCCGTGTCTCCCTCGGCGAGCAGGATGCGGGCTTCCAGGAGGCGGAAACGGCCTCGGCTGCGGAGGGCGGGGGGCAGGGCCGACCAGGTGCGGCGGGCCGCTTCCGGGCGGGCAGCGGCGAGTTGGGCCTCGATCGTCTCGCGGGCCAGGGCGTCCGTCGCCGCTGCCCAGGAGTCGTCGCCCTGCTGTGCGCACAGGTCGTCGAACGCCTCGCCGTAGTGGTCGGCGGCCCGGCCGGTCTGGCCGCTGTCCTTGGCCGCGACGGCGAGGCAGCGCAGGAGTGGCCAGCGGGAGCTTGCGCGGGGCAGGCCGCGTTCCCAGCTGCGGACCGCCTGGGCACGGTCGTCGGCGTGCCATTGCGCGACACCGAGGTGGTATTCGGTGAGCGGGTCGGCGGGGGCCGTCTCCAGCATGTCGCGCCAGTGCGGGGAGACGAGGGAAGGTCCCGGCGGGGCGGCGGCGGCCGGCTCCGGGAAGGTGCCGGAGCGCAGCAACTCCAGCCAGGGCTCCTGCTGTTCACCGAGGGTGGATGCCGCGAACGGGGTGCCGGGGAGTTTGTACCCGGCCCGCTGGACCTCGAGGGCTCCCCAGCCGGAGCCGATGGCGAGGGATTCGCCCGGATCGGTGTCGGCACAGGCCCGCCATGCCGCGTGGGCGGCCTCGACGGCGGCCCGGGGCAGGGCCCGCTCCAGCCGACCCTCGGTCTCGGCCCGGGCGCGGCTCCAGTCCGCGCCGTGCACGGTCGCGGGGTCCGTGGACAGGGGGCCGTAGGACTCCAGCCAGCTGAATTCGCCGCCCGGTTCGAGGGGGACGTGCTCCAGCTGGGTGCGGGCCAGCCCCGCCTGCATCTCCGCGTAGCCACCGGTGCCGGGCTCGGTCAGCCAGCGCTGCCAGCGGCGTCCGCCGGGCCCGCTGCCCCAGAGGAAGAGCTTGCGGCCGCGCAGGAGGTCCGTGGACGTCTGGACGAGTCCGTTCCCGTCCTCGTCCAGGGCGGCTATCCAGCGGCGGGACCCGTCGGGCACCTCGTAGAAGTAGTCGGCGGGGTGGTCGCCGCGCAGCGGGTACGTACGGTCTGTGCCACCGCTCTCCGGTACGGTGACGCGGCTGAGTGCCCGCTCGTAGCCGAAGTGCCATGCCTCGTCCGCGGGGGCCAGGACGCGGGTCCCCGGGCTTTCCGGAACGGCGATGTTGGACCACCAGTAGACCGGGGCGGGGTGCTCGTGCGGGTTGCGGACGCGCACGCCGACGTGCAGGAAGTCGGAGTCGTCGGGAAGCCACAGGTCCACCTGGAAGGGCAGGTCGCGCAGCCGCTCCCACTCCCAGAGGCGGACCATGGTGCCGCCGTCGGGGGCGGGGACCAGGGCGGCGTGGACGGGGGCGCAGGCGAGGGTGGTGTGGCCGGTGGCGCCGATGTTCCACTCGATGCCGCCGGAGAACCACGCCCCGTTGAGCGCGAACGCTGCGGGCTGGAACACGGGGTTGCGGTAGAGCAGTTCGCGGCCGGTCGGCTTGTGGTGCAGGGAGTGGACGCGGCCGCCGAGCCCGGGGAGCACCGTGACGCGCAGCCGGTCGTTCTCGATGACGATGGTGTCCAGGGCGGTGGGGGTGCGCTCGCGCCCGTAGCCGTCCAGGATCCGCGTGGGCAGGACGGTGCGCAGTGGCGCGTGGCCCAGCTGTCGCGCCATGTCGCGCGGCAGGCCGGACCGCTCCCGGTGATCGAGTGCGTGCGGCTCGTCGAGCGGCCGCAGCGCGGGCAGCGGATTCTCCGGGCCCAACGGTGCTGCGGGCATGGTCAGTACGGCACGTCGTACGGTCGTGGCCAAAACAACCTCGCTCCCTCGCGCGGGCCGCCGCAGGTCCGGGCGCCCCCCGATGACCATGGAACACGCTGGATGCCGCCCCGGCCAGGGGCCCGGCCGACCGTCTTCGGCAAAAGCGCTGGTGGCACCCCCGCACGCAAGGAAATTCCGCATGCCGCACGTCCCTGTCGTCGTAACCTGCTCCCCGCAAGGCACCGAGGACAGGAAAGGGCGGCACAGAGGATGAGCGCGCAGCACACGTACCGGGTGATCGTACGGGGGACGTGGGAGGGACTGACGGAGGAGGCGCGCGCCCGGCTGCTGGCCGAGGTGGAGCAGCACGGTCTGACGGCGATGCAGTTCAGCGAGGAGGGCTCGCTGACCTACGACGCCGCTCTGAAGCACTTCAGCTTCCGCTACGTGGTGGTGTCGGACGCGCAGGACGGCGAGGAGATGGCGGCGGCGATCGCGGAGGACCGCGCAGAGACGGACCTCAAGGGCCGGGGGTGCGGCCATGGTGAGCTGCGCTCGACCGTGACGGACATGGACACGATGAAGATCAACTACAAGGGGCGGCGCGGCTCGGGGAACGGATGACGCCTGGTGCAGTACCGCCGTCAGCTCCACCGCCACGCAACTCCCGCCTGCTTCCCTTCCTTCAGTCCTTGCGGCCGGTCGCCGCGACGGTGACGCCGAGGCCGATCATCGTGAGTCCACCGATCCCGCCGACCAGGGAGAGCCGCTGCGGCGAGCGGGCGAACCAGGTCCGCGTGGTGGACGCGATCAGTCCCCACACGCTGTCGGACGCCAGCGCGATGACGTTGAAGACGACGCCCAGCAGGAGCATCTGGGCGGTGACGTGCCCCTGGCCCCGGTCGACGAACTGGGGCAGCACGGCGGCGAAGAACACCATGGTCTTGGGGTTGGCCACACCGACCACGAACCCCTCCCCCAAGGTGCGCAGGCTCCCGTGCACGGGACCGTCGCCCGTGAACGCGGCATGCAGTGCGCCGCGTTGCCGCACGGCTTTGACGCCCAGGTAGACCAGATACGCGGCGCCCACGAGCTTCAGCACCGTGAACGCGAGGACGGACCGCTCCACGAGGGACCCGACCCCCAGCGCCACGGCGACGACGAGCGCGTACGCCCCGAGCGTGTTCCCCACGACCGTGGTCAGCGCGGCACGGCGCCCCTGCGCCAGCGCCCGCCCGATCACGAACAGGACGCTGGGGCCCGGAATCACGATCAGCAGGAACGACATGGCGCCGAACGCCATCAGTCGGTCGGTAGACACCATGACGCGCATGTAAGCACGGATGCGGCAGAAGCCTGAAGCCCTTTTCCCACAGCGGGGAAGAGTGTGACACCGACGCTCATCCGATGTCTTGCCGCGCCGGCTCGACTCTTCGGCGTCTGTTGCCGTGCCGACGCCACACTTCTATGGTTCACGTCATGAGTCATCCGATCTCTGGCCGCGAGCCCTGAGATCCACGACAAGCAAAGACGAGGGACCGTTCATGTCACGCACGCACACCGCCGCCGGGCAGACGCTCCGCTACGACAGGCCCGCGACCGACTGGGAGCGCGAGGCGCTGCCCGTCGGCAACGGAGCACTGGGCGCCGTGGTCTTCGGCGGCGTGGCCCGCGAGCGGCTCCAGCTCAACGAGAAGTCGCTGTGGACCGGCGGCCCGGGCAGCAAGGAGGGGTACGACCACGGGAACTGGCCCGCGCCCCGGCCGGACGCGCTCGCCGAGGTGCGGCGGATCATCGACGAGAACGGGGCGATGGACCCCGAGGACGTGGCCGGGCGGCTCGGCAATCCGGCTTACGCGAGCACGGACGGGATCCCCGGCTTCGGCAACTACCAGAACTTCGGCGAACTCGTCCTCGACGTGCCGGACGCGCCCGCCTCCCCCGTCGGCTACCGACGCGGCCTCGACCTCACTCAGGCGCTGGCCACGGTCTCCTACGGGGACGCGCGTGAGGGCGAGGGCGAGGGGCCGACGGGCGGCGAAGCGCGGTTCAGCCGTGAGTACTTCGCAAGTCACCCCGCCCAGGTGGTCGCCGGCCGCCTCGCCGCCGACCGGCCGGGCCGGATCTCGTTCACCCTGGGCTTCACCGCGGCGCGGGACGGCGCCCTCGTGACGGCCGAGGGCGGACGGCTGGTGATCCGGGGCGCGCTCGCCGACAACGGTCTCGTGTACGAGGGCCAGGTGCAGGTTCTCCACGACGGCGGGACCCGGACCGACGGCGACGGCCGGATCACCGTGACCGGCGCGGACAGCGCCACGTTCGTCCTCTCCGCCGGAACCGACTACGCCGACAGCTACCCGGATTACCGGGGCGCCGACCCGCACGCCCGCGTGACGGCCATCGTGGACAGCGCCGCGGCGCAGCCGTACGAGGCACTGCGGGCCGCCCATGTCGCCGACCACCGCGCCCTGTTCGACCGGGCGAGGCTGGATCTCGGCGGGCGGATGCCGGACGTGCCCACCGACCGGCTGCTCGGCTCGTACACGGGCGGCGACTCCTCCGCCGACCGTGCGCTGGAGGCCCTCTACTTCGGCTACGGCCGCTATCTGCTCATCGCCTCCTCACGCCCCGGATCGCTTCCCGCGAACCTTCAGGGCGTGTGGAACAACTCCAACACCCCTCCGTGGTGCGGGGATTACCACACCAACATCAACATCCAGATGAACTACTGGCCGGCCGAGCCGACGAATCTGGCGGAGACCGCGGAGCCGTACCAGCGGTTCATCGAGCAGCTGCGCCAGCCGGGACGCAGGACCGCCGAGTCCATGTTCGGCACCAGCGGCTGGGTGGTCCACCAGAACACCAACTCCTTCGGTTTCACCGGGGTGCACGACTGGCCCACGTCCTTCTGGATGCCGGAGGCCAACGGCTGGCTGGTCCAACAGCTCTATGAGCACTACCTGTTCCACCACGACGAGGACTTCCTCCGCACCCGCGCCTATCCCGCGATGAAGGAGGCGGCCCGCTTCTGGCTGGCGAACCTGCACACCGATCCGCGTGACGCGACCCTGGTGGTCTCGCCCAGCTACTCGCCCGAGCAGGGGGCGTTCACGGCGGGCGCGTCGATCTCCCAGCAGATCGTGTCCGACCTGCTGACGAACACCCTGGAGGCGGCCGAAGTCCTGGGCGGCGACGACGAGTTCCGTACGGAGCTGAAGGCGGCGCTCGACGCGGTGGACCCTGGGCTGCGGATCGGTTCCTGGGGACAGCTCCAGGAGTGGAAGGACGACTTCGACGACCCGGCCGACACCCACCGGCACGCCTCGCACCTCTTCGCCCTGCACCCCGGCCGGCAGATCGAGCGCGGTTCGGCGGGCGCACAGGCGGCCCGTGTCTCGCTGACGGCACGCGGTGACGGCGGAACCGGCTGGTCCAAGGCGTGGAAGATCAACTTCTGGGCGCGGCTGGGCGACGGCGACCATGCCGCGAAGATGCTCGCCGAGCAGCTGAGGTCCAGCACCCTGCCCAACCTCTGGGACACCCATCCGCCGTTCCAGATCGACGGCAACTTCGGTGCCACGGCAGGGATCGCGGAGATGCTCCTGCAGAGCCACAGCCGCAGCGGCGTCGTGGACGTCCTGCCCGCGCTGCCCGGACGCTGGGCCGGGGAGGGCTCGTACGACGGGCTGCGCGCACGGGGCGACTTCACGGTGGGCGTGGCCTGGCGGCAGGGCGCGGCGACGGAGATCCGGATCGTGTCGGGCAGCGGAGTGACGGCGCGGCTGCGGAGCCCGCTCGTCGCCGGACCGTTCCGCGTCGAGCGGTCGGACGGGCGGCCCGCCGACCACACGGTGCGGGACGGCGTGCTGGTCCTGCCGACGGATGCGGGCGAGGAGTACCGGATTACCGCGCAGGCCGCGTGATCCCGCCGCTTCGTGCCGTCAGTCCTCCGCGCCGGGCGGCACGAAATCGCACCACACCGCCTTGCCCTCGCCCCGGGGCTCGACGCCCCAGCGATCGGCGACCGCCTCGATCATCATCAGCCCTCTTCCGGAGGTCGCCGCCTCGCCCGGCGTACGCCGGTGGGGCCGGACGCTGGAGCGGTCGTTGACCCAGAGCCGGACCCGCCGGTCCGGTTCCAGCAGCACCTCCAGGGTGACGACCGCGCCACCCTCCGTGTGCAGGAGCACGTTCCCCAGCAGTTCGCCCGCCGCCACCTCCACGTCGTCGGCGAGTATGCCCAGCCCCCAGTGATCGAGGCTGTGCCGCAGGGCGGCGCGGGCGTCCGCCAGCCCCTCGGGGTCCGCCTGGTGGATGTACTGGTGGACGCGCGGCGCCTGCGCCGTCCCCACGTCCGGGTTCCGGCGCAGGACCAGCAGGGCGATGTCGTCGCCCGACTTCGCCCGCCCCCACAGCCCCTCCGTCACATGATCGGCTAGCGCTTCCGCCTCCGCGGGGCCGGTACGCACGGCCTCGGCCAGGGCGTCGAGCCCCACCTCGATGTCGAGGCCGGGTTCCTCCACGAGTCCGTCGGTGCACAGGATGACGGTCTCGCCGGGCACCAGGTCGAGGCGCGTCTCGGGGTACTCGTCGTCCGCGAAGACCGTCGCCAGCCCCAGCGGAAGCCCGCCGCGCAGCCGCGGCCAGCCGATCCGGCCGTCGGTGTGCCGGACCATCGGCCCCAGGTGCCCCGCCCGTACCGCCTTCACGGCCCCCGTGGCGAGGTCGACCTGCGCGTACGTACACGTGGCGAAGCGCTCGGTGTCGAGCTCCGCCAGGAAGCGTGAGGCGCGTGACAGCACGGTGGCGGGGGTGTGGCCCTCGGCCGCGTAGGCGCGCAGGGCTATGCGGAGCTGGCCCATGATGGCCGCGGCGTGGGTGTCGTGGCCCTGCACGTCGCCGACGACGAGACCGATGCGCCCCCTGGGCAGCACGATCACGTCGTACCAGTCACCACCCACGTCCCGGCCGCTCCATGCCGTCCGGTAGCGCACCGCGATCTCGGCTCCCTCGACGTCGGGGATGTGCCGCGGCAGCATGGAGGACTGCAGGTCGGTCGCGAACTTCCGCTCCTCGTCGAAGAGGATGGCCCGTTGCAGGGACTGTCCGACGATGCCCGCCAGGCCGATGCACAGGTTGCGGTCCTCGGCCGAGAATTCGGTGCGGTCGCGGAAGAAGAGCCCCAGCCCGCCGATGGAGCGGGCCTGGGCCACCAGCGGCAGGAAGGCCGCCGCGTCGAGGCGGCGCCGCCGGATGTAGGGGCCCAGGCGTGGGAAGCGGTCAGCCAGCTCGGGCAGCGAGGCCACGAAGCGCGGTTGCTGGGTGAGGACGGCCTCGGCGAGCGGCAGGGAGTGGTCGACGTGGTCGAGCTTGAGTTCGTCGAGGATCGACATCGGTTCGCCGGCGAGGCCGACGAGCTTGAGGTCGCTGCCTTCCACGAGCCCCAGGACCAGTCCGTCGGCGCCGAAACGCTCCATCCCACCGGTGCCGGTCAGGACGGCGGTGACGTCCTCGACGGTCACCGCCTGCGAGAGCGCATCGGTGGTGCCCTGGACCATGGCGGTCATGCGCTGCCGGCCCGCTTCGAGCGGGCTGACCACGCTGAACTCGGACATGTCCGTCGTCGCGTTCCGTACGATGCCGAGGATGCGGAAGGGCACGCCCTCCTCGTCACGGACGATGTGGCCGCGCACGTGCGTCCACTGCCGCAGGCCGTCGCGGCGCCGGATCTGGAAGTAGCCGCCGTAGGACGACTTCCCGGCCTCCACGGCCTTGCTCAGCACCGTTTCGAGCCGGGCGCACTCCTCGGGGGGCACGCGCCGGATCAACGCATCGGCCATGCCGTCGAACTCGTCCGGGCGCAGATCGAAGACGGCCAGGCCGCCCTCGTCGAACATGAGCGTGGACCGTTCCATGTCCCAGTCGAACGTGCCCATGCGGTTAAGGGCGAGCCGCTCCTCCGCACCGATGTCCGGTCGATCACGTGCTGCCATGCGTACGCTCCGCAGGGGCCGGTCTCACCGTGGCTGCTGCTCCAGATGCTGTCCTGAGCATAACTTTGCGGGGTGCCCGGCGCGCGGTCGCCGGTACGGGGCACACGCGTCCGCCGTCACCTGGTCCGGCGGCGGAACACGTAGCCTCCGCAGATCGCCCCGGCCAGGAAGACTCCCAGCAGGGCGAGCCACAGCGGCATCGTGACCTTGGGAATCCACAGGCGGATGGTGACGTCCCCGGTGTTCACACAGATGAAGACGATCGCCAGCACCGCCACGACGATGACGGCGATCCGTGCCGGGATGAACAGGCCCTTACCGGACCTGTCGCCGCTCGATACGTCCTTGGGACTCATGGTCCGGCCTTTCGCTGGAGCCTCGTCTGCGGCACCCCGCAGCCGCCCCCGGTTCCCAGAGTGGCTCCAGCCCGGGTCCGGGGGCAGCGGGATACCGCCATACGAGTGACAGCGCGGACAGTCCCGTGCCCGGCCGGTCAGCCGGCCGGGACCACCGGAAGTTCCAGCACACCGGTGTCCTCGGGGGCGCTGACGACGGTCACCGGCTTGATGCCCCGGTTGCCGAAGTACGCCGTGTCGCTCGCCGCGATCACGAATTCGAGCCGGTGCCCCGTCTCGTACCGGTGCACGATGCCCGGCAGTTCCACCGTGAAGGGGCGGGTGACGTCGGGGACGCGCACCGGGGAGACCAGCCGGTTCACCAGCTTCCTGCTGCCGTCCGGCGCCACGTCGTAGACCTTCGCGAACAGGACCAGCTTGTCGGAGGCGTCGCCGCTGTTCTGGACGCGCTCCGTCTTCGGCGACACCACCTTCAGGGTGGCCTTCGGTGCGCCGACGACATCGACGGGCGCCGGCAGCGGTGCGCTGGTCCAGCCGAGGTAGGTGCCCCTGGTGTCGTACGGCGCGCGGTCGGGCAGTCCGATCAGACCGGCCAGCGAGCTTTCTGAGTGGCTGGTCGGCACCAGCCAGTTGCTGTACTGGCGACTGCCCCGGGCGACCTTGGAACGATTGTCGACCAGCTTGCCGTCGCCGGAGAGGTACATCGTCCGCGAGAGGGCCGGCACGGCGCCCGCGGTGCCGTAACCGCTCTGCCAGTCGCGGTAGTAGGCGAAGGCGGGACCGGTGTCGGTGTTCTGCTTCCGGAGGTAGCGGTCGAACCAGGCGAGCACGCGCTGTCCGACGTAGCTGGTCTCCAGATTCCCTTCGGTGAGGTTCAGTTCACCGGGCACCTGGCCGCCGCTGTGCCCCCACGACTGCCAGATCATCTTGGTCGTGGTGCCCTGTGCCTTGAGGGTCTTGTACGTGGCGGTGGCCTCGTTCAGGTTGAACAGGCTGTCGGCCTGGCCCTGCACGATGAGGGTCGGCGCCTTGACGCGGCCGAGGTACGAGACCGGCGAGACGCCGCGCGCGTAGGCGAGCATCGCGTCCGCCTCGTCCTTGGGGTAGCGCCCGGAGTTCAGCAGCCGGATGGTCTCGCACGCCTGCGCCGCGAAGTGGAGACAGGTGAGGCTGCCGAACCTGGACGGGTCGAGGCCGGCGTTGAGCAGCGTCTGCCCCTCCCCCATCAGGTAGAAGCCGTTGGTCCACTGCCACTTGAAGACACCGGGGGTGTCGGAGGAGACTCCGTTGCGCGCACCGGTGTTGTTGGGGGCGAGCGCGTACCCCAGGTCGTTCCAGGTGATGAGCGGGACGAGGGCGTCGACCCGGCGGTCGACGGCCGCGGTGGCCAGCTGGACCGCCCCGCCGTAGGAACCGCCGATCATGCCGACGCGCGGATCGCCCGCCCCGTCCTGGGTGACGTAGTCGGCCTTGGTTCCGTCGTCGGCGGCGCGGGACCCGGCCAGGAAGTCGAGGAGACCGGAGGCGGCCTCGCCGTCGACGGCCGGGTCGTCGAGGGTGATGAGGCAGCCGGACTTCCCGAAGCCGAGTCCGGAGTAGACGAGGCCGACGTAGCCGCGCGCGGCGAAGGCCCTGCCGATGGCGTCGGTCGACCCGTCGGACTTGCTGCCGCCGAAGCCGTTGGTGGCGAGGACGGCGGGGGCCGGATTCGCGGCGTCGACGCCTGCGGGGCGGTAGAGGTCGGCGTCGACGGTGCAGGAGCGGTCGCCCGCCGTGACGGTGAACTTCAGTGGGGTGACGGTGAATTGCGCCGTATCGGCCCGGGCCTGGCCGGCGAAGGCGAGGGGCGCGGCCAGCGCCGCTCCCGCTGCGAGGACAAGTGGCTTGCGGAACCTGGAGACAGCACCTGACACGAAGACCTCCACACCGAGGACACCTTACCGACCGGTAGGCACCGGGCCGCGCTCATGCTGTGACAGGCGTCATAGGCGTGTCAACGCTCAGGACAGCGTTTCCTGAATCTTGCTCAACTTCTGCACCCGCCGGGAGAATTCACCCCCTGAGGGAATTCCCCCGGCCAGGGAACGCGCCCGCCGGGGAACTCAGACGAGTGCGGGCACCTCGACGGTGAGCGTGCACCGGCTGCCGTCCGTCGGCGCGTCCAGCACGGCGGGCACCCCGAGTGGAATGGTCAGCGCCGACGGGCTGTGGCCGAAGCCCAGTTCCTCGACGACCGGTATGCCCAGGCCACCCAGCCGGTCGGCGAGCACGGCCCGCACCTGCTCGTACGGCCCGCAGTTCTCCCAGGACCCGCACGCCACACCGGAAATCCCGTCGAGCGCGCCGGTACGCAGCAGTTGGGTGAGGATGCGGTCGAGCCTGTACGGGTCCTCGCCCACGTCCTCCATCACCAGCAGTCCGCCCCGCGCCGATCTCCGGGCGTGCGCGGCCCCGATGTCGGCCGCGAGCAGGCTGACGCAGCCGCCGTACGTGATGCCCCGGGAGCGGCCCGGGACCAGCGCGGCCGCCGACCCCAGGCCGAGGGTGCGGACCGACTCCGGCTCGAAGAGGGTGGCGCGCAGGTGCTCCTGGGTCGGGGCGTCCTTGAGGAAGGTCTCGGTGGCGACCATCGGGCCGTGCAGGGTGGAGAGCCCCGTCCGCACGGCGAACGCCTCGTGGAGCGCGGTGATGTCGCTGTAACCGACGAACACCTTGGCTCCGGCCGCCCGCATGGCGGTCCAGTCCAGCAGGTCGACCATGCGGTGGGCCCCGTATCCCCCGCGGGCGCACACCACGGCGTCCACGGACGGGTCGCACCAGGCGTCCTGGAGGTCCCGGGCGCGGTCCTCGTCCGTACCGGCCAGGTAGTCCAGCTCCGGGTGGGCGTCGAGCACGTGGGGTGCCACGACCGGCTCCAGGTCCCAGCCCCGCAGCAGGTCGAGCCCTGCGTCGAGCCGCTCGGCGGGTACGGGTCCGCTGGGGGCCACGACGGCGACCCTGGCACCCGGCCGCAGCCGGGCGGGCCGGGTGAGGGGCTTGAGCGTCACTTGTGGAGCTCCAGTCGCGGTACGTCGGTGCGGTCGAGGCCGAACGTCTGGGAGTACAGGGAGAGTTCGGCCTCCAGCGCCCGGATCAGGGTGTCCGCGCGCCGGAATCCATGACTCTCCCCCTCGAAGGCGAGATACGCGTGCGGGACGGCCCGGCCCTCCAGCGCGGCCAGGAACCGTTCGCTCTGCACGGGCGGACAGATCACGTCGTCAAGGCCCTGGAGCAGCAGGAACGGGACGGTGAGCCGGTCCGTGCGGTGCATCGGCGACCGCTCGTGATAGCGCTCCGGTACCTCGGCGAACGGGCCGACGAGCGATTCCAGGTACTGCGACTCGAAGTCATGGGTCTCGTCGGTGGCCCAGCCCGCCAGATCGAGGATGGGGTACAGGATCGTCCCGCAGGCGTAGACGTCGGTGCCGGTCAGGGAGGCCGCCGTGGTCCAGCCGCCGGCGCTGCCGCCGCGTACGGCCAGCCGGTCGCGGTCGGCCGCGCCCTCGGCCGCCAGCGCCTCGGCGACGGCGGCGCAGTCCTCGACGTCCACGACGCCCCACTGTTCGCGGAGCCGTTCGCGGTAGGCACGGCCGTATCCGGTGGAACCGCCGTAGTTGACCTCGGCGACCCCGATGCCGCGGGAGGTGAAGTAGGCGATCTCCAGGTCGAGTACGAGCGGGGTGTGCCCGGTGGGGCCGCCGTGCGCCCAGATCACGTAAGGGGGCTTCTCGCTCTCCGGGCCGGTGTGGTCGGGGTGGTGCGGCGGGTGGACGTGGGCGTGGATCTCGCGGCCGTCGGGTCCGGTGAACGTGCGTTCCTGCGGCTGCGAGTAGTACGCGGGATCGACGGCGTCGCGGTGGTGGGCACCGATGATCCGGGTGTGCCCGTCGGCGGTGTCCAGCTCGACCACCTCGGCGGCGGAGTGCGGACTGGCGGCGATGCCGATGACCCTGCTGTCCTGCACCGCGAGCGTCGCGCCCCAGGCGGTCCAGGGGCCGGCCACATCGGCGATCTCACCGGTCTCCGGGTCGAGCACCCCGAGCCGGGTGGTGCCCTTGCCGTGGATTACGGCGATCAGTCCGTTGTCCAGGAGCTGGAACCAGCGCAGCCCGATCCGCCACAAGGGGCCGCCGAACTCCTCGCTCCGGCCGCCGCAGAGCCTGCTGCCCGGCACGACGGAGCCGGCCGGGGCGTCCGGGCGGATGCGCTGGAGCTCCCACCAGCCGCTGACGTCGGAGACGAACAGCAGCGAGCCGTCGCGGTCCCACTCGACCTGGCAGACGGATTCGTCGGTGCCGCCGACGAGCGGGTGGATACCGGTGAAGGTGTCCTCGTCGGTGATGTCCGCGACCATCACCACCGTGCCGTCCCACGGCATCTGCGGGTGGTCCCAGGCGATCCAGGCCGCCCGCCGTCCGTCGTGCGAGACCTTCGGCCCGGTGACGAACCGGTGCCGGTCACCGGAGAGTTCCCGTACGGCGCCGCGGTCATCGGCGGCCGAGCCGTCCAGCGGCACGGCCACGATCGCCCGGCGCACATCGGTGGGCGCCCCGCCCGTGAACTCCTCCATGACGCACCAGACTTCGCCCTGAGCGCCGCTCTCCGTACGGACCGGGCGGAGCTGCGGATCGGCCCAGCGCAGCCCGTCACCGACGTCGGACACGGGGGTGAGCGGCCAGGGGTCGCCGGGGCCGTCAGGTTCGTACGCGTACAGCCGCTGGTCGTCGAAGTGGACGAAGACGATCAGCGGGCCGCCTTCGGAGCGCTCGGCGCCGGCCCAGGGCTGTCCGCCGTACTCGATGACGCGGCTTCGGGCGTTCCAGGGTGCGGGCAGCGCGGACGTGGTGGTGCCGTCCGCGCGGCGGCGGACCAGGGCGCGGCGGCCGCCTTCGGCCGGGCGCGGCTCCGTCCACCAGACCTCGTCGCCGACGGTGCCGACGAACTCGGGGCGGCCGTCGTGCGAGGCGGCGAGTGCCGCGTCGATCGGCGACGGCCAGCTTCCGTAGGGCGCTGTGGTGACCATGTGTTTCCCCCCGTATCGGGTCAGGCGGTGCGCAGGTAGTGGTCGAGGACGCGGACGCCGAAGTGCAGCGCGTCGACCGGGACGCGCTCGTCGACGCCGTGGAACATGGCCTGGTAGTCGTAGCCGACGGGCAGCTTCAGCGGCGAGAAGCCGTAGCCGGTGATGCCGAGCCGGGAGAACTGCTTGGCGTCCGTGCCGCCGGACATGCAGTAGGGCACGACGTGGCCGTCCGGGTCGAAGCGTTCGACCGCGGCTCGCAGTCTGGCGAACGTGGGTGAGTCGACCGGGGCCTGGAGCGGGACCTCGCGGTGGTGGAACTCCCAGGAGACGCCGGGTCCGGTCAGCCGGTCCAGGGTCTCGTGGAACTCGTCCTCGCCGCCGGGCAGCATCCGGCCGTCGATGAAGGCGGTGGCACGGCCCGGGATCACGTTGACCTTGTATCCGGCGTCCAGCATCGTCGGGTTGCTGCTGTTGCGGACGGTGGGCTCGACGAGTGCGGCGGCCGGTCCCAGCTTGCCCAGCAGTTCGTCGACGTCGAACCCGGGGGCCTCGGTGTCGACGGGGATGCCGTGCAGCGCGGCGATCTCGGTGAGGGCGGCCCGGACGGTCGGCGTGAGCCGTACCGGCCACGGGTGCGCCCCGATCCGGGCGACGGCCGAGGCCAGGGTGGTGACGGCGTTGGCCCGGTTGACCTTGGAGCCGTGTCCCGCCTTGCCCTCGGCGGTCAGCTTGAGCCAGCCGGTGCCGCGTTCGCCTGCGGCGATCGGGTAGAGGGACATTCCCTCACCCGCGTGGAAGGTGAAGGCCCCGGACTCGCTGATGCCTTCGGTGCAGCCGTCGAAGAGGCCGGCGTGAGCGTCGACGAGGAAGCCGGAGCCGTCCTCGGCGCTGGCCTCCTCGTCGGCGGTGTACGCGATGACGATGTCGCGGCGGGGGCGGACTCCGGCGCGTGCCCAGGCGCGTACGACGGAGAGGACCATCGCGTCCATGTTCTTCATGTCGACGGCCCCGCGGCCCCAGACGACGCCGTCGCGGACCTCCCCGGAGAAGGGGTGCACGGTCCATTCGGCGCTTTCGGCCGGTACCACGTCGAGGTGTCCGTGGACGAGGAGGGCGTCGGCGGACGGGTCGGTGCCCTCGATGCGGGCGACCACGTTGGTGCGTCCGGGCGTGCGCTCCAGGAGAGCAGGCTCCAGCCCGGCGGCCGCCAGCCGCTCGGCCACGTACTCGGCGGCCGGACGCTCCTGGCAGCTGCCGTCGCCCCGGTTGGTGGTGTCGATCCGGATCAGTTCGGAGGTGAACGTCACCGATTCCTCGAGTGCCTGCTCGTCCACCGGACCGAGCGGGCTGATCGCCTCAGCCATATTGTTCCTCCACGGCGGACGACACGATGGTCGTCACCGCCTTGAACGTGCGAATACCTTCGTACATCGTCTCGCTCATGTAGGCGACGCGCCGCTCACCGCTGGGAGCCACGCCGGGTACGACGGTGGCGGCCGCGGCCAGATGCTCGGCGTCGAACTCCAGCTCCACCGTGAAGGAGCCGCCTGTCACCGGCTCGTGACGCACGGCGAGTCCGGTGGCGGCCTCGGCCGCTGCCCTGATGTCGGCGGCGGTACGGGCCGGGGTGCGGCACACCGCCGCGTACCGCGACACGTAGTCCTTCACCGCGACCTTGCGGGCGGCGGGCGCGTACCCGTCGGCGTCGACGCAGGTCAGGTCGTCCCCGGTGACGAGGACGACGGGCACGCCGTACTCGGCGGCGACGTGTGCGTTGAGCAGCCCCTCGCTCGCGCGGACCCCGTTGAGCCAGACCCCGGTGATGGAGTTGGCGAGGTAGGTGTGGGCGAGCACGCCCTCCGTACCGGCCCCGGTGTGATAGCCGACGAACGCGACGGCGTCGACGTCCCCGTGCTGGATGCCCTCGACCATGGAGAGGGACTTGTGCTTGCCCGTGAGCATCTGCACCCGCTCGTCGAGCCGCTCCAGGAGCAGGTTGCGCATGCTCCAGTGGGCTTCGTTGATGAGCACCTCGTCGGCGCCGCCGTCGTAGAAGCCGAGGGCGGCCGCGTTCACGTCGGAGGTGAACATGGAGCGGCACCGCTCCCACTGCGGAGTTCCGGGCAGCACATCGGCGGGCCACGTGACTCCCGTGGCGCCCTCCATGTCCGCGCTGATGAGGATCTTCATCGGCGTCACGTTACGCGTCGCCGAACGGCCGGACCAGAACCACAGGAAGGTTTAATGGTCCAGTCCTGTGACGAGATCCGTCGCGCGGGGCCTCGAACTCCCGTCGGCCCCGTCGGTCCCGTCCGTTTCAGGCGCCGGCCTCGGTCACATCGACCGGGGAAACTCGCTTCGGCCCCGGCCCGCAGATGCGGCGCTCATACCTCCCGTCGGATGTGCGGTGGTGGAGGAGCCGCCGCAAGCGTCTGTTCCGTCCAGATGACCTTGCCGTCGTCGGTGTAACGGGTCCCCCACCGGTCGGCGAACTGGGCGACGAGGAACAGTCCGCGGCCCCCTTCGTCCGTGGTGGCCGCCTGCCGCAGGTGGGGCGAGGTGCTGCTGTGGTCGGAGACCTCGCAGATCAGCGCTCGGTCACGGATCAGCCGTACGCGGATGGGACCGGCCGCGTGGCGGATGGCGTTGGTGACCAGCTCGCTCAGGATCAGCTCGGTGGTGAAGGACTCCTCGGTCAGCCCCCACTCGGCCAGCTTGCGGGACACATCGGCCCGCACCACGGACACCGCCGAAGGATCGGACTGTACGTCCCAGTCGGCCATGTCATCCGCGTCGAGCCTGTGCGTACGGCCGACGAGCAGTGCGATGTCGTCGCGGGCCGGGTCGCTCACCAGCCTTCGGACGACGGCCTCGCAGGTCTGCTCCGGCGGCTCGGCCGCGTGCTCGGCGAGGGTGCGGCGCAGCAGCTCCAGTCCTTCGTCGATGTCACGACGGCGGTCCTCGACGAGCCCGTCCGTGTAGAGCACCAGTTCGCTGCCCTCGGGGAGCAGTACGTCGAGGGTTTCGAAGGGCAGGCCGCCGAGCCCCAGCGGCGGGCCGCCCGGCACGTCGGCGAGCTCGGCGGTGCCGTCCCGCTGGACGATCACCGGCTGGAGGTGGCCGGCCCGGGCCATGGTGCAGCGTCCGGAGACCGGGTTGTAGATCGCGTAGAGGCAGGTGGCTCCCGTGACCGCCGCCTCGTAGGGTTCGAACGCCTCGTCCTGGTCGATGCGGGCGACCAGTTCGTCCAGGTGCCAGAGGATCTCGCCGGGCGGGAGGTCCAGGGTGGAGAAGTTGTGGACCGCCGTGCGCAGCCGTCCCATGGTGGCGGCCGCGTGGAGTCCGTGGCCCACCACGTCGCCCACCACGAGCGCGACCCGTGCGCCGGGCAGCGGGATGATGTCGAACCAGTCGCCGCCGACGCCGCCGCGCCCGGCGTGTGCTGGCAGGTAGCGGTAGGCGACGTCGAGGGCGTTCTGTTCGGGGAGGCCGTGCGGCAGCAGGCTGCGCTGCAGGGTCACGGCCATGGTGTGCTCGCGCGAGTAGCGGCGGGCGTTGTCGATGCTGACGGCGGCGCGGGCCACCAGTTCCTCGGCGAGGGAGAGGTCCTCCTCGTCGAAGGGTGCGGGGTTGTCCGAGCGCCAGAACATCGCGACGCCCAGGACGGCGCCGCGGGCCCGCAGCGGTACCGCGATCTTGGAGTGGACGCCGTTGTCGACGAGCCTCCGGGCCCGCTCGGGGTCCTGCTCCTGCCACCCGGCGAAGTCCGCCAGATCCGTTTCGAGTACGGCCTCGCCTCGTCCCAGTCCTGACCCCGTGGGGGTGGTCGGCATGAACCGGAGGGTCGAACCGACAGGCTGCAGCCCCATGTCCCCGCGTTCGCCGCTGAGGGCCGTGCGCCGCATCTCGGTGCCCCCGCGGATGGGGGCCGGCTCCTCGCCCTGGAGCACGTCCTCGACGACGTCGACGGTGGCGAGGTCGGCGAAACGGCCGGCGGCGAAGCTCGCGAGTTCCTCGCAGGTGCGCACCACGTCGAGGGTGGTGCCGATCTCCGCCCCGGCCTCGTAGAGCAGGTTCAGCCGTCCGCGCGCCACATCGGCCCGGCCCGTCAGGGCGCGCAGCTCGGTGGTGTCGCGCAGGGTCGTCACGCTGCCGGGCGGTCCGCCGTTCTTGTCCGTCGACCTCTGGTTGACGGCGAGCAGGCGGCCGCCGACCGGGTGCAGCTCGTCGGTCACGGTGCGGCCCGAGTCGAGCAGCTCCGTGGTGACCGGGTCGAGGCCCAGCTCGGGGACCGTGCGCCCTTCCACGTCCGGCGGCAGGACCAGCAGCTTGCGCGCCTCGTCGTTGGCGAGCAGGAGCCGGCCGTCGCCGCCGATGATGACGACGCCTTCCCGTACGGCGTGGAGGACGGCGTCGTGATGCTCGTACATCCGGGTCATCTCGGTGGGTCCGAGGCCGTGCGTCTGGCGGCGCAGGCGGCGGCTGACGAGCGCGGTGCCGCCCGTGGCGAGAAGCAGGATTCCGGCGGCGGAGCCGAACAGCAGGGGGAACTGGTCCTCGACGACGCCGCTCACGCGTTCGATGGTGATCCCGGCGGAGACCAGACCCACGACGGTGCCGTCCCGGTCGACGATCGGCACCACGGCCTGCACGAGCGGCCCGATGGTTCCGGTGATCCGCTCGACGACGATGCCGCCACGCAGGGCCGGCTCGACGTTGCCGACGAATTTCTTGCCGATGCGGTCGGGCAGCGGGTGGGTGTAGCGGATGCCATCGGTGTTCAGTACGACGATGAAGTCGACCCCGGAGCCTTTTCGGGCTTCCTCGGCGCTCGGCTGGAGCAGCGCGGTCGGATCGGGGCTCTTCATCGCAGCCGCGGTACCCGGCGCGTTGGCGAAGGTCTCGGCCACCGCGACGGACCGGTTGCGGGCCTCCGTCTCGCTGTCGGTCCGTGACTGGAGCACGAGCGCGGCCACGGCAGCGGCGACCAGCAGCACCACGATCGCCACTTGCAGGAGAAAGACCTGACCGGCGACGGTCCGCATCCTGCGAACCGAGCGCGGGCGGCCGTAGCGTCCGGCCATGCCCTCTTTTTACACCCTTCGCATGCGCTGGGCGAGCCGCCGCGACTGCGCAGGGAGACGCCCGGTCGCGCTCTGTGGCCGGGGCAGCGGTTCACCGGCTTCCGGCGGTGGCCGTGCGGTGCTCGTGGACGCGCAGATGCAGGGCGGCCAGATCGAGGAGCGGGGTGTCCACCGAGAGGTCGCGGGCACGGGCCACCAGGTCGCCGAAGACGTGCTCGGCCTCGGTGGGGCGGCCTGCCAGGACATCGCGGTACAGCGAGGCCGTGAGAGGGGACCCGGCCGTGGTGAGTGTGGCTTCCAGAGCGGCGAGCTCGTGCTGCCGTACGGGGAAGCCCGCGGCGTCGGCCACGGCGGCGCCTTCGGCCAGTAGCCCGGAGACGAACGCGGGCCCGCCGGGGACGGCCGCGACCTCGCCGACGGTGCCACGCATCAGGCAGGTGAGCGCGGCGAGGGTGGAGATGAAGACCCACTTGCTCCACATCGCCGGCACGATGTGCGCCGTCGCGGTCGCGTCGATGCCCGCGTCGACCAGCATCGCGGCGAGCTTGTCCACGCGGGGCGAGGGACGGCCGTCCTGTTCGCCGACGGCCAGGCTGGCGGGCGGGGCGAGGCGGACGATGTCGCCGTCGCTGTTGAGCGTGGTGACGACCTTGGCCACGCCCCCGAGAACCGGCTCGGGGCCGAAGCGTTCGTTGAGTTCCCGGAGGTGGGCCATGCCGTTGAGCAGGGGCACGATCACGGTCTGAGGGCCGACGGCGGGTGCGAAGTCCTCGATGGACCGGGTGAGCGCGGTGGACTTCACCGACAGCAGCACGACGTCGTAGGGGGTGGACAGCTCCGCGGCGGTGGCCAGGCGGGGCGTGATCACCTCGTCCTCACCGAGGCCGGTGATCCGCAGACCCCGCTCGCGCAGGGCGGCGGCACGCGCCGGGCGGACCAGGAAGGTGACGTCCTGTCCCGCGCGGGCGAGACGGGCACCGAAGAAGCCTCCGGTGGCTCCGGCGCCGACGACCAGGATGTTCATGGGTGAGCCTTTCGACGGTTCGAAGGGGGCAGGGTGTCAGCCCGCGATGGGGGGTTCCTGGAACGCGGTGGGTGCCCGCCTCCTGTGTTCAACGAAAAGCGAACACTCGGACTGTAAGATATTCATCGAACACCCGGCAAGGGGAGGAGGGACGTGACATGGCGAACCCGACGGAGAGCGGCGGGCACCGCGCCGCTCCGGTGCACACGGAACCCGGCCAGGTGCCTCTCCTTACCGCCCTCTCCGCGCTCGCCGATCCCGTACGCCTTGAGCTGGTGAGAGCGTTGGCGGGGTCCGAGGAGTGGACACGGAGCTGCGGCAGCTTCGACGTGCCGGTCGGCAAGGCCGCCCTCAGCCACCACTTCTCCGTGCTGCGCGGCGCCGGCCTCGTGGAGCAGCGCGACCAGGGCCCCAAGCGCGTCAACCGGCTGCGCCGGGAGGAGTTCGAGGCGCGTTTCCCCGGACTGCTCGCCCTGGTACTGCGCGCCGACGACCCCGGCTGACGGGGACCACGGCAGACGCCGCCCGCCCCGGCCTCGGCGGATGGTCCAATGGCACACTGGCCGCCCCCCTGCCGCGTGAAGGAGCCCGCAGTGCCGATCGTCCGCAAACTACGCCACGCGGTACGCCGCACCCTCCGGCCCCGAGTGGACCTCAGCCACCCCGCGCGCTCACCGCTGGGCAGCGCGGTGGTGAACTGCGTGGTGTACGAGGGCGGCGTCCGGCACCCGGTGGCCTGCCCGGCGGACGAGGCGCTGCGCCGGGTCCGCCGCTCCGGCCGGGGCTTCGTCTGGCTCGGGCTGCACGAGCCGTCCGCCGAGGAGCTCGCCGGGTTCGCCGAGCTGTTCGGGCTGCACCCGCTCGCCGTCGAGGACGCGGTGACGGCCCATCAGCGCCCCAAGGTGGAGCGGTACGAGGAAATGCTGTTCGCCGTCTTCAAGACCTGCGGCTACGTCGAGCACGAGCAGCTCACCGCCACCAGCGAGGTGGTGGACACGGGCGAGATCATGATCTTCACGGGGGCCGACTTCGTGATCACGGTGCGGCACGGCAGCCATGGTTCGCTCGGTCCGCTCCGTGAGGCGCTGGAAGCGGAGCCCGATCAGCTGGCCAAGGGGCCCGCCGCCGTGCTGCACGCGATAGCCGACCAGGTGGTCGACAACTACCTGCTGGTCGCCGACGCGGTCCAGCACGACATCGACGCGGTGGAGACCGCGGTCTTCAGCGAGCAGGCGGGCCGTGGCGACGCCGGGCGCATCTACCAGCTGAAGCGCGAACTGATGGAGTTCAAGCGGGCGGTGGCGCCGCTGAGCCGGCCGCTCGACAACCTCGCGACCCGGCCCTCGGCTCCGGTGGGCCCGGAGTTCCAGCCGTACTTCCGTGATGTCTCGGAGCATCTGGCCCGTACGACGGACCAGATCGCCTCCTTCGACGCACTGCTCGACTCGGTGCTCCAGGCCCACCTGGCGCAGGTGACCGTCGCCCAGAACGAGGACATGCGCAAGATCACGGCGTGGGCCGCCGTCATCGCCGTACCCACCATGGTCTGCGGGATGTACGGCATGAACTTCGACTACATGCCGGAGCTGCGGTGGACCTACGGGTACCCGTTCGTCGTCGGCCTCATGGCCACCGCCTGCTTCGTCATCCACCGCGGCTTCCGCCGCAACGGCTGGCTCTGACGCGAGGCGCCGGAGGCGTCAGCCTGCGGCGAGGATCTCCTCGATCCTGACCAGCTCCTCGTCGCCGAACTCCAGGTTGGCCACGGCGCCGACGCTGCTCTCCAGCTGGGCGACACTGCTCGCGCCGACCACGGCGGAGGTGACCCGGCCGCCGCGCAGCACCCAGGCCAGGGCCAGCTGCGCCAGGGTCTGGCCGCGCTCCTTCGCCACCTGGTCGAGTGCGCCCAGCCGGCGCACCAGCTCCGGAGTGACGGCGTCCGGGGTCAGGAACGGGCTGTCGCCGGCCGCCCGCGAGCCCTCCGGGATGCCGCGCAGATAGCGGTCGGAGAGGATGCCCTGCTCCAGCGGCGAGTAGGCGATGGAGCCGGTGCCCAGCTCGTCCAGCGCGGTCAGCAGACCTTCCTCGGGGCGGCGGTCCAGCATCGAGTAGCGCGGCTGGTGGATGAGCAGCGGGGTGCCGAGCTCCCGGAGGATGCGGGCGGCCTCGCGGGTCTGCCCGGGCGAGTAGTTGGAGATACCGGCGTACAGCGCCTTGCCCTGGCGCACCGCGGTGTCCAGCGCGCCCATCGTCTCTTCGAGCGGGGTCTCGGGGTCGGGCCGGTGGGAGTAGAAGATGTCGACGTAGTCCAGGCCGAGCCGGGTCAGGCTCTGGTCCAGAGAGGAGCGCAGGTACTTCCGCGATCCCCACTCCCCGTACGGCCCGTCCCACATGCCGTAGCCCGCCTTGGTCGAGATGACGATCTCGTCCCGGAGGCGGGCGAAGTCCGTCTTCAGGGCGCGGCCCATGGTGACTTCGGCGGAGCCGGGCGGCGGACCGTAGTTGTTGGCGAGGTCGAAGTGCGTGATGCCGAGGTCGAAGGCCCTGCGCAGGATGCGGCCCTGGTCCTCCGGGTTCCGGTCGCCGCCGAAGTTGTGCCACAGCCCGAGGGAGAGCGCGGGAAGCAGCAGTCCGCTGCGTCCGGTTCGCCGGTACGGCATGGCGGAGTAGCGGTCGGCCGACGGGAGGTACATACGCGGTCTCCACGGGAGAGGTCCTGGACGCGCGCCGGACTCGGTGCGCGTCCCCAGGCTGGCGCAGAACGATCCAGCAGTCCAACAGGAGATTCCGGTCGGATTCATCGCCTACATTTCTCAATCATGGAACTGCGTCAGCTGGAGCACTTCGTCGCCGTCGCCGAGGAGCAGCACTTCACCCGCGCCGCCGAGCGTCTCGCCGTGTCCCAGTCGGGGCTGTCCGCGTCCGTGCGGGCGCTGGAGCAGGAGCTGCGGACCCCGCTGTTCAGCCGGACGACGCGTTCGGTCCGGCTCACCGAGGCGGGGCGGGCCCTCCTCGTGGAGGCGGAGCGGACACTGGCGGGGGCACGGGCGGCGAAGGACGCCGTCGATGCCGTACGGGGGCTGCTGCGCGGCACGCTGACCGTGGGGGTCGAGCAGTGCGTGGCAGGAGTCAGCCCCGCGCAGCTGCTCGCGGCCTTCCACCGGGCCCATCCGCACATGGAGATCCGGCTCCGCCAGGAGGGCACGTCCAGTCTGCTCGACGGGGTGGCGGGCGGACGGCTCGACATCGCTTTCGCCGCCACGGTCAGCCCGTTGGAGTGGCGCGGCGAGCTGATGCCGCTGGCCAGGGAGCCGATGGTCGTCCTGTGCGCTCCGGGCCACCGCTTCGCACGGGAACCGGCGGTGGCGTGGACGGATCTGGCCGGTGAGTCTTTCATCGACTTCCATCCGGACTGGGGCCCCCGGCGTGCCGCGGACGAGGCGTTCGCGGCCGCGGGGGTGCGGCGCGCGGTGGCCCTTGAGGTGAACGACGTGCACAGCCTCCTGGAGCTGGTCCACGAGAGGCTGGGCATCGCGGTGGTGCCGCGGCACTTCGCCCGCAAGCCCGAGGCCCGGCGGCTGGTGGCGGTGGAACCGCAGGGCCCGCACCGGCCGGTGTACGAGAGCGTGGTGGTGCTCCCGCCGGCGCAAGCGACGAGTCCCGGGGCGCGGGCCCTGATGACCTTGGTCGGCGCGGACGGCCGGCGCTGAGTCCGCCCCCTGTCGGCGGCCGGCCCCGGCTGCTCCGCGGGCGAGAGCGGTCGTGCCGCTCAGTCCTCGTGGCCGAGCAGGAGGTCGCGTTCGGTGCGGCCGCCGCCCGCCATCTGGAGGACCGTCGCCACCGGCGGGTATCCGGCGGCGATCACCGTGTACTCCCCGGAGGACAGGTCGACGAACCGGAAGGTCCCGTCGGGCCCCGTGGTGAGGGTGTCGACCACATTGCCCGCCGCGTCGAGCAGGGTGACCCGGGCGTCCTCCACGGGCCGCCCGCCGTTGGCCCGTACGGTGCCGCGCAGGACGGCGCCGCCCGCCAGTTCGATGTCCTGCCGGGTCTCGCGGGCCGCCTGCACACTCACCGGGAGGGCGGCGGGCCGGAACGCCGGGGCGACGGCGGCGAGGGTGTACTCGCCGGCCACCAGCTCCGTGATCACGTAGCTGCCCTCGCGGCCCGTACGTGCGGTCGCGACGACCTCGCCGCGCACGTCGGTGAGCGTCACCGCGGCGTCGCGCACCGGGATTCCGTCGGCCGTGACGACCGTTCCGGCGAGCCGGCCCGCACCGCCGAGGACCACATCGAGTTCGACGGGCCGGTCGCCGACGGTGACGCTGACGGCCTGCGGCTGGTGGCCGCCCGCCGCGGCGATCAGGACGTACGAACCGGAGCCGGGCACGCTCAGCGCGTACCGCCCGTCGTCGCCGCTGGCGCCCCGACCGGCCTGCTGACCGTGGCCGTCGATGAGGGTGAGTGCGGCCCGCGGGACCTTGGTGCCGTCGGGGTGCTGTACGTGTCCGCAGACCGGGACGCCGGAGGAGTGACCGGCCGTCACCGTGGCCGAGTCGGTACGGGCTCCGGGGACGGTCGCCGGGCGGGCGGTCGTGTCGGGGATGGGGTGGGACACCAGCGGTTTCTCCTTGAGGAAGAAGGCGAGGAACAGGCCGAGCAGAAGGACCGGCACCAGGTACAGGAAGATCCGGGGCATCGCGTCGGCGTACGCCTGGATGTAGGCGTCGCGCAGCGCGGGTTCCATGGCATGGACCAGCTGCGGAGTGATCGACTCCGGGTCGGGGAGCCCGGTGCCCGTCGGGAGGCGTACGTCGAGGGCGTCCGAGAGCCGCCCGGCGAAGAGCGTGCCGAAGATCGCGGCACCGACGCTGCCGCCGATCTGCCGGAAGTAGTTGTTGGCGCTCGTGGCGGTGCCGAGGTCGGCGGGGCGTACGGAGTTCTGCACGGCGAGCACCAGCACGGGCATGACCAGGCCGATGCCCAGGCCGAGTACGGCCTGCCAGACGCCGTACTCGAACCGGGACGTGCCGGCTTCGAGCCGGGAGAGCAGCCACATGCCCACGGCCGAGATCCCGCTGCCGAGCAGGGGGTAGATCCGGTAGCGGCCGGTACGGGAGATCAGGTGCCCGGAGACGACCGACGCGCCGACGATGCCGCCCATCATCGGCAGCATGAGCAGTCCCGACTCGGTGGCGGAGGCTCCGTCGACCATCTGGAGGTACGTCGGCAGATAGCTGGCGGCGCCGAAGAGGGCGACGCCGATGACCGCGCCGACGAGACCCGTGATGTTGAAGATCGAGTCGCGGAACAGATGGAGCGGAATGATCGGTTCGGGCGCACGGTGTTCCACGGCGAGGAAGAGCAGAGTCGTTCCGGCAGCTCCGGCGGCGAGCCCCAGGACGGTGCGTGAGCCCCATGCGTACTCGGTGCCGCCCCAGCTGGTGAGCAGCACGAGGCAGGTGGACGCGGCGGCGAGCAGCAGCGCGCCGAGGAGGTCGAGGCGGGGGCGTACGGGGGGCTTGGGGAGCTTGAGTACGACGGCGATGACGACGAAGGTGACGAGGCCGAACGGGACGTTGATGTAGAAGCACCAGCGCCAGGAGGCGTGGTCGGTGAAGAAGCCGCCGAGCAGCGGGCCCGCGACGGACGCGAGGCCGAAGACCGCACCGATGAGGCCCATGAAGCGGCCGCGCTCCCGGGGCGGGACGATGTCCGCGATGATGGCCTGGACGCCGATCATGAGTCCGCCGCCACCGATGCCCTGGATCGCGCGGAACGCGATCAGCTCCTCCATCGTGCGGGACCAGCCGGCGAGCGCGGAGCCGATGACGAACACGACGATCGCGAACTGGAAGACGCCCTTGCGGCCGAAGAGGTCGCCGAGCTTCCCGTAGATCGGCAGTCCGATCGTGGAGGCGAGCAGATAGGCGGTGACCGCCCAGGACATCTTCTCCAGGCCGTGCAGCTCACCGACGATCTTCGGCAGTGCGGTGGCGACGATCATCTGGTCGAGCGCCGCGAGCAGCAGGGCGAGCATCAGGCCGAGGAAGACCATCCGGACCCGGCCGTGGCTGATCTCCGGGGGCGGTACGGCGAGCGCGGCGGTGTCCTCGTCGGACGGCGGTGGGGGTGGCGCGGTCTGCGTCTCCGCTCCCCCTGTGCCACTCGGTTCGTCCTTCACCAGAGTGATCCCACCCACCACGAAACGCTCCCCTCGTCGCACCTGCGCCGCCCATTTGTCGCATCACGCGGCAAGGCGGGGCAAACGAGACCGGGGGCACGACCGGCGCATTCGGAGGGCTTATGCGCCGGTCGGAGGCACTACGGCGCACAACCGGCCTTCCCGGAAAACCACCCGTTCCGGTGAGGCCGGCCGCGACAGCGCCCGGAGGCTACTTCTCGACCTCGGTGGCGAGGTTCTGGAGGAGCTCGTCGTAGATGCGGCCGAGACCCTTGGGTGCGAAGGTCCTCTCGAAGAAACCACCGATGCCGCCGGCGCCGTCCCACACGGTCGAGACGACGGCGCGGGACGTGCCCTCGCCGGCCGGGGTGACGGTCCAGGTGGTGACCATCGAGGAGTTGCGGTCCTTCTCGATCAGCTGTCCGTCGGTCGGCTCGGTGACGTCCAGCAGGCAGTCACGGACGCGCTTGCTGGTGGCCTGGAGCTTCCAGTGCACGAGGGTGCCCTCGCCGTCGCCGCCCTCGCGCACCTCGTACTCACTGAAGTGACCGGTCAGCACCTTGCCCCGGACCTCCTTGTAGTCGGCCAACGCGTCGAACACCGCCTCCGCGTCCGCCGCGATGATCCGCTCTGTCGTTGCCTCGACCTGCGCCATGCCTGTTCCTCCACCACTCGACCGTTCGGGGTGTGCTGAGCCAACCACCTCGGGCACGCCCCTCAAAATCGGCCCCGCGATCCCGATCGGACCCCGCATCACCTTCACGCACAATCGGTCGCGCACGATCAAGGGAACAAGTGTTCTATTCTCTGCTCAGTGCTACCAAGGAGGCGTCCATGCGCTGGGACAATTTGGCCGAAAACACCACAACGGCCGGGGACAGCGCGCTCTTCGCCGCGGACGCGGTGACCACGCGCACGTTCGACACACCCGAATTCCGAGGCATCACCTTCCATGAGGTGCGCGCCCGCTCCATCGTGAACCGGGTGCCGGGGGCGAGCCGGATGCCGTTCGAATGGACCGTGAACCCGTACCGGGGCTGCTCCCATGCCTGCGTGTACTGCTTCGCCCGCAAGACCCACAGCTATCTGGACCTCGACACGGGGCTCGACTTCGACTCCCAGATCGTCGTCAAGATCAACGCCGCCGAACTGCTGGGCCGCCACCTCGCCTCGCACCGCTGGCACGGCGCCCACATCGCGATGGGGACGAACGTCGACTGCTACCAGCGCGCCGAAGGCCGCTACCGGCTGATGCCCGGCATCATCACGGCCCTGCGCGACCACGCGAACCCCTTCTCGATCCTGACCAAGGGCACGCTGATCCTGCGCGACCTGGAACTGCTCAGACAGTCGGCCGAGGTCACCGACGTCGGCGTCTCCGTCTCGGTCGGCTTCATCGACGCCGAGCTCTGGCGCACGGTCGAGCCGGGAACGCCCTCCCCCGAACGCCGCCTCGACGTGATCCGCACCCTCACCGACAACGGGATCGGCTGCGGCGTCCTCATGGCACCGGTCATCCCGTTCATCGGCGACGGCCCGGAGCAGCTGCGCGCGACGGTCCGCGCGATCGCCGCCTCCGGCGCGACCTCCGTGACCCCGCTCGTCCTGCATCTGCGGCCCGGCGCCCGGGAGTGGTTCATGCAGTGGCTCGGCCGGCACCACCCGCATCTCGTGCGGCGGTACGAGCGGATGTACGCGGACGGGGCGTACGCGCCCACCTGGTACCAGCGCCGGATCACCCGCCGGGTCCACGAACTGGCCGCCGAGTACGGCATCGGGCCCGCGCACCGGGGAGAGGCTCGCAGGATCTCCGCACCCCGGGCGGCGGTGACGGTTCCGGACGCCGCCGGAAGCGGACCCGGAAGTGGACCCACCCAGCTGACCCTGCTCTGACGCCGCCGCCCGCGTCACTCCCCGCCGCCCGCGTCACTCCCCCGCGGCACGCGTCACTCCGCCCACGCGTGTCCACTGCCCAAATGGGTCAACTCTCGGCAGAACGTGTCCTTCCGGGCCCGAATACGGGGAGCATGCGGCGGGGGCAGCGGCACCCTCGACCGCGCCCCCTCCACCTCGGGAGGCCGTATGACGAAGCGTGCAGGAATTCTGGTCGCCGTCGGCGCGACGCTGGCGGGTCTGGTGACCGCCGTGCCGTCCGCCGCGACCACCGGCGCGGGAACGAGTGCGCAAGGCGCCGCTCGGCTCGCGCCGGGCGCCGCGCAGCTCAAGTGGAAGGACTGCGCGACCACGTCGTATCCGACGATGCAGTGCGCCACGGTCCGTTCCCCGCTCGACCACGACCGCCCGTCGGGGCGTCAGGTAAGCCTGGCGCTGTCCCGGATTCCGCACACGGCCGCGACCTCGCAGGGCCCGCTCCTGGTCAATCCGGGCGGCCCGGGCGGCAGCGGACTCTCGATGGCCGGATTCGTGGCGTCCGCACTGCCCGCGAAGCTCGCCGCACAGTACGACGTCATCGGCTTCGACCCGCGCGGCGTCGGGAAGAGCACCCCCGCGCTGAACTGCCGTCCCGAGCACTTCGATCCGGTGCGCCCCGACTCCGTACCGCGTTCGTACGAGGACGAGCGGACCGGCCGGGCGCGGGCCGCGGCCTTCGCCGAGGCGTGCGGCGAGAAGCACGGGGACCTGCTGCCGTACATGGACACGGTCAGCGCCGCCAAGGACCTGGACGTGATCCGCGGGGCCCTGGGGGCACGGCAGATCAACTACCTCGGCTACTCCTACGGCACCTACCTGGGCGCCGTGTACGCGAAGCTGTTCCCCGAGCGGGTCCGGCGTCTGGTACTCGACTCCGTCGTCGACCCCGAGGGGGTCTGGTACGACGACAACCTCGGTCAGGACTACGCGTTCGACTCCCGCCACAAGGCGTTCGCGGCCTGGGTCGCGAAGCACGACTCCACGTACGGCCTCGGCCAGGACCCGGCGGAGGTCGAAGCCGCCTGGTACGCACTGCGCGAGTCCGTCAGGGAGCGGCCCGCGGGCGGCAAGGTCGGGGCGAGCGAGCTCGAGGACACCTTCATGCCCGGCGGCTACTACAACGGCTACTGGCCGTATCTGGCCGAGGCGTTCGCCGAGTACGTGCACGACAACAACGAGGACGCGCTCGTCTCGGCGTACGAGAGCTTCGGCGCCACCGGCGCGGCCGGCGGCAACAGCTACTCGGTCTACACGGCCGTGCAGTGCCGGGACGCCGGATGGCCGCAGGACTGGAACACCTGGCGCAACGACACCGCGACGGTGCATGCCAAGGCTCCGTTCATGGCCTGGAACAACACCTGGTACAACGCGCCGTGCGCCTCGTGGCCGGTGGAGCCGCTGAACCCGGTGCGGGTCACCAACCACCGCATCCCGCCGGCCCTGCTGTTCCAGGCCACCGACGACGCGGCCACCCCGTACGAGGGCGCGGTCACCATGCGCCGCAAGCTGAAGGGCTCCAGCCTCGTCGTCGAACAGGGCGGCGGGAACCACGGCATCACGCTGAGCGGGAGCACCTGCCTGGACGCGTACCTGGTGGACTACCTCGCCAAGGGCACCGTCCCGCGCGGCGAGGGCGGCCGGGTGGACGCGGTCTGCGAGGCGCTCGCCGACCCGAAGCCGCTGCCCGCGGAGAAGGCGCTCCGGAGCACGGACGGCGCCGGTGGCGGTTCCGGCGGCAAGGCGCTGCACGGACTGCTCGGCTTCCGCGGCTGACCACCCGTGCCGGTGGCCGGCCGGCTGCTCACCGAGCGGCCGGCAGCCGGCCGAGGGCTTCGGCCGCCGCTCCGCCGAGGCGGGGGTGCGGCAGCGCCGCTTCGAGGACCGGGCGGGCCGCTCCGTCACCCAGTCGGCCCAGCCCCTCCACACAGGCCAGGGCCACCCGCCAGTGCGGCTCGTCCGGGTTCAGCAGGCGCTCCAGGGTGCTGACCAGGGTCGGTACCGATTCGGGGGCCCGCAGGTCGGTCAGCAGCCGTACGGGGTGCACCGCGTAGGCCGTGCGCAGGGTGTTGGTGGCCAGCGCGGCGGCGGCCCGGGGTGTGCGCGGGTCACCCAGCCGCACCAGGGCGTGGGCGGCGGAGACGCAGCGTTCCGGATCGCGGTGGTTGAGGAGGAGGACCAGTACCTCGAAGGCCCGGCGGTCGCCCGAGCAGCCGAGCCGGTACGCGGCGATCTCACGTGCCCACAGGGGACGCCCCCGCTCCACGAGGACCCGGGCCAGCTCCTCGTCGTCGTCGGTGGCCACGAGCCGGTCGTACGCCGCCGACTCCCCCGCCTCGTCGCGCAGCCGGTCCGTCAGCGACCGGAACTCCTCGTCCATGACGCTCAGCGTATCGGCGGACACGGACCGTGCGGACTGCCTGGTGGGCCGGAGCGGCCGGAAAATGTGGTCCAGTGCACAGACGCCCAGGGCTGGCGCGCTCGTTACCCGCCGGTTAACCTCATGTGAGCGGGGCACAACCCCGCAGGCTCCGGTGGCCTGGTGACGCAGCCATCGGAGTGCTTGTCGGTTCGGCAGCTCTGTGAGACGCGACTCGGGACGGAGTCCGTCACCCTTCCCGGTTCCGGGCACGCCTGTGGCGCCCCGGCCCGTGCACCACGACATGCAGCTCACGCACGCTCGGCGCCCGGTTCTTCCTCCTCGCGCGCTCCGTGCTTCCTCTTCAGTCGTCACTCACCCTGGAGTCCCGTGATGGACACCCCGCTCAGCACCATCGCCGTCGTCGGTCTCGGCACCATGGGAACCGGCATTGCCGAGGTCCTGGCCCGTGCGGGCCGCGAGGTCATCGGTATCGACATCAGTGACGAGGCCGCCCGCCGGTCCGTCGCCTCCCTGGAAGCCTCCACCGCCCGCGCCGTGCGGCGCGAGCGGATGACCGAGGAGGAGCGGAGCGACGTCCTCGCCCGTTTCCGCACCTTCTCCGACCTCCAGGCCGCCGCCGCGGCCGAGCTCGTCATCGAGGTCGTGCCGGAGACGTACGAGATCAAGCAGCAGGTCTTCCGCGACCTCGACGCGGTCGTCTCCCCCACCGCGATCCTGGCGACGGGCACCAACGCGCTGTCCGTGACCCGGCTCGCCGCCGAGTCGCAGCACCCCGAGCGGGTGCTGGGCCTGCACTTCTTCAACCCGGCGCCCGCGATGAAGCTGGTCGAGGTGGTCTCCTCGGTGCTCACAGCGCCGACGGCCGTCGAGACCGTGACCCGGCTGGCCAGGGAGCTGGGCAAGGAGCCGGTCGCGGTCGGTGACCGGCCCGGGTTCGTCGCGGACGGCCTGCTGTTCGGCTATCTCAACCAGGCCGCGGCGATGTACGAGGCGAACTACGCCTCCCGCGAGGACATCGACGCCGCCATGAGGCTGGGCTGCGGCCTGCCGATGGGCCCGCTGGCCCTGCTCGACCTGATCGGCGTCGACACCGCCCGCACGGTCCTGGAGGCCATGTACTCCGCGTCGCACGACCGGCTGCACGCCCCCGCCCCGATCCTCAAGCAGCTCAGCGAGGCGGGCCTGACCGGCCGCAAGACGGGCCGCGGCTTCTACACGTACAACGCTCCGGGCGGCCAGACGGTGGTCCCGGACGCGCTGACGCCGCAGGAGAGCACGGGGGCGGTCGCCGGGCGCGAGGTGCGCTCGGTCGGTGTCGCGGGCTCCGGGACGATGGCCTCGGGCATCGCCGAGGTCTTCGCGAAGGCCGGTTACGACGTGGTGCTCGCCGCGCGCAGCCAGGAGAAGGCGGACACGGCCAGGGGCCGGATCGCGAAGTCGCTGGAGCGTTCGGTCACCAAGGGCCGGCTGACGGCCGATGCGCGGGACGAGACCCTCGCGCGCATCACCGCGGCCGGGTCGCTGGACGCCTTTGCCGACGTCGACCTCGCGGTCGAGGCGGTCGCCGAGGACCTGGCGGTGAAGCAGCAGCTCTTCGCCACCCTGGACAAGGTCTGCCGGCCCGGCGCGGTGCTGGCCACCACGACCTCGTCGCTGCCCGTCATCGCGATAGCACGGGCGACCACGCGGCCCGAGGACGTGATCGGGATGCACTTCTTCAACCCGGCGCCCGCGATGAAGCTGGTCGAGGTGGTCCGCACGGTGCTGACCGGCGACGACGTCCACGCCACCGTCCGCGAGGTCTGCGCGAAGGTGCGCAAGCACCCGGTGGACTGCGGGGACCGGGCGGGCTTCATCGTGAACGCGCTGCTGTTCCCGTACCTCAACAACGCGATCAAGATGGTCGAGGAGCACTACGCGACCCTCGACGACATCGACGCCGCCATGAAGCTGGGCGGCGGCTACCCGATGGGACCGTTCGAACTCCTGGACGTCGTCGGGCTCGATGTCTCGCTGGCCATCGAGAAGGTTCTGCACAGCGAGTTCCGCGACCCGGGCCTCGCCCCGGCGCCCCTGCTGGAGCATCTGGTGGCCGCGGGCTGCCTCGGCCGCAAGACGGGCCGCGGCTTCCGCGAATATGCCCGTCGCTGAGCCGGGACGGTGGGGCGGGCTGCTGGGCCGTTCCGGCGGCCCGCCCCCACGGGCGCGTCCCCCCTCACCGATGCAGTACGTTCACACCATGTCCCAGCCCGCCAAACCCCTCCGTACCTCAGCCGCGCCCGATGCCCCGGAAACCGCCGCGGGCACACGCGCCGCCGCCCAACGGCTCAAAATGCGCCGCGACCTGGCGGCCGCGGCGATGGAACTCTTCGCCACGAAGGGGTACGAGGCCACGACGGTCGACGAGATCGCGGGTGCCGCGGGCGTTGCCCGGCGGACGTTCTTCCGGCACTTCCGCTCCAAGGAAGAGGCCATCTTCCCGGACCACGACGACACCCTCGTACGGGCCGAGGCCGTCCTCAACGCGGCGCCGGCGCACGAGCACCCGCTCGACACGGTCTGCCGCGGCATCAAGGAAGTCATGAGGATGTACGCGGCCAAGCCCGCGGTCTCCGTGGCGCGCTACAAGCTGACCCGTGAGGTCCCCACGCTGCGGGAGGCGGAGATCGCCTCGGTGGCCCGCTACGAGCGGCTGTTCACCCGCTATCTGCTGGGCCATTTCGACGAGCGCGACCACCACGTCGGCAATGACGACCCCCTGCTGGCCGAGGTCGCCGCTTCGGCCGTTGTGACCGCGCACAACCACGTGCTGCGGCGCTGGCTGCGGGCGGGCGGCCAGGGTGATGTGGAGGCGCAGCTCGACCACGCCTTCGCGATCGTCCGGGACACCTTCGGGTCCGGGATCGGGGCCGGCCGGACCGCGTCGGCCGAACCGTCGAAGACCCCGGCCGCCACGGTGGCCACGGAGGGCGAGGTGCTGGTCGCGGTGGCGCGGACGGACGCACCGCTCGACGAAGTGATGCGCACGATCCAGCAGGCGCTGAAGGACCGCTGAGACGACGGGGTCAGCGCCCGCCGTACCCGTCGTCCACCGGAACCGCCGCCCCCCAGGGCGGTGACGCGCCGTCGTCGCTCCATGTCCTGAGTGATTCGTGGTCCACGCAGAGGATGTCGCACTGGTCCGCGTAGTCGAGGGCCGGGTCGGTGAATGCGCTGGTCGTCACGACGAGCGCGACGTCGGCCTCGTGCACGGCGAAGCAGGTGCCCCCGAAACGCTGCACGTCCTGCGAGCCGACCTTGTTCTCGGGGCCGTACCGCTTGCACTGGATGACGATGCGCCGCCCGTCGGGGGTTGTGGCGACGACGTCGGCCCCGAGGTCTCCCGCTCCGCCGACGACCTCGACGTCGCGGCAGCCGTCGCGCTCGCAGAGTCCGGCGACGGCCTGCTCGAACTCGTCCGCGTCCATCACCGTGTAGTCCACCGGGCCCATGGACTCCACCGGGTCCATGGAGTCCACCGGCGCGGGGGTGTCCTCCGGGCGCAGGGCTGCGGTCACCTCCGCGAGCCCGGTGTCCACGAGGTCGTAGGTGGCCTCGGTGACCGCCACGGTGGCCCTGCGCGCCAGCCTGCGGTGACGGCGGTGGCGCAGCAGGGCCACCGCCCCCGTCACCAGGACGGCCACCACCACCACGGCGACGACCGGATGCCTCTCGGCGCTCTGCCAGGCGGCCCGCAGGACGGTCCCGGCTCCCCAGAGCAGCAGGGCGGCGAGAGTGAAGCCCACGGCCGTGCGGCGGATGCTGAATGCGGGCCTGCCGTTCGGTGCGGTCCGTCTGCGGACGGGTATCGCCATCTTCGGTACCTCTTCCCCTCGATGCGGGTCGGTCAAGATCATTCGCCTCTGCCACCTGCCCCGGCAGGCGGCGTCGACGCGGGGGCGTGGGCACGGAAACCTCGTTGTGCGCTCACGGGGCGCGTGGTCGAGTGACCGGATGCAACCCACAGCACTTCTGGCCCTCTTCGACCGCGAGATGCGCGAGCACGCCCGCCCCGACGGCCCCGGTGTCCGGGTCGAGCGCGCCGGTGACGTCGTACGCCAGGTCGGTACGGCCGACGACTGGAACGGGGTCGTATGGTCCGCCCCGGACCTGGACCCCGTGCGGGCCGACGCCGCGATCGCGGCGCAGGTCGCGTACTTCACCTCGCTCGGCCACGACGAGTTCGAGTGGAAGGTGTACACCCACGACCGGCCCGCCGATCTGCCGGAGCGGCTGCGTGCGGCCGGTTTCGTACCGGAACCCCCCGAGACCCTGCTGGTCGCCCCGGTCGCGAGCCTGCCGACCGTCGTCCAGCTTCCCGAGGGCATCGAGCTGCGGACCGTGACCGACGCGGCCGGTGTGGAGCTGATGGGCCGGGCCCATGAGGAGGCGTTCGGCACGGACTGGTCGCGGCTCGGTCACCAGGTGCTGACCCGGCTGAAGGAGGACCCGGACAGCTTCGTGGGGGTCCTGGCGATGGCGGGAGAGGAGCCGGTCAGCTCGGCCCGCATGGAGTTCTGTCCGGGCACGGGCTTCGCCGGGCTCTGGGGCGGCGGGACGGTGGCCCCCTGGCGCGGCAGGGGCATTTACCGGGCGCTGGTCGCCTTCCGCGCCCGGATCGCGGCGGAGCGCGGGTACCGCCATCTCCAGGTCGACGCCACCGATCAGTCGGCCCCGATCCTGCGCCGGCTGGGTTTCTCGGAGCTGAGTACGACGACGCCGTACGTGTACCGCCCCGCGCGCTGACCGCTCGTCGGCGGGACAGACCCTCCTGTAACGCCCATGGTGTTGCTCATGCGTGCCATGCGGATGACAAGTGAGAGAAATTGTTGGCACTCGGTGCCTTGTCAGGTGTCACGGAGTGCCATACGTTGATGTTGTCCGGGCGGCCGGCGTGCTGAGACCTCACGTACGCCGGCTGTCCCCGCAAACCACGTGTCTGCGCGCCCGGACGCCTGCGTCACAGGCAAAACCTTCTGCTCCACAGAGCAAGCCGAAGCTCCACCCGCCGAACCGACGGCACACCTCCACACCGCACCCCCTGCCCACAGGGACCCCTCAAGCGTTCCCCGACGCCCAGCTTTGCCCGGAGGCATCACCGTGAAGGAAATCCTGGACGCGATCCAGTCGCAGGACAGCACCGCCGCAGACTTCGCGGCCCTGTCCATTCCCGAGTCGTACCGCGCGGTGACCGTGCACAAGGACGACGCCGAGATGTTCGCCGGCGTCGCCAGCCGCGACAAGGACCCCCGCAAGTCGCTCCACCTCGACGAGGTGCCGGTTCCCGAGCTCGGTCCGGGCGAGGCCCTGGTGGCGGTCATGGCCAGCTCGGTGAACTACAACTCCGTCTGGACCTCCATCTTCGAGCCCGTCTCCACCTTCGGCTTCCTGGAGCGGTACGGCAGGCTCAGCGAGCTCACCAAGCGCCACGACCTCCCGTACCACGTCATCGGCTCCGACCTGGCGGGCGTCGTGCTCCGCACCGGCCCGGGCGTGAACGCCTGGCATCCGGGCGACGAGGTCGTCGCGCACTGCCTCTCGGTCGAGCTGGAGTCCTCCGACGGCCACAACGACACGATGCTCGACCCCGAGCAGCGCATCTGGGGCTTCGAGACCAACTTCGGCGGGCTGGCGGAGATCGCCCTCGTCAAGTCCAACCAGCTGATGCCGAAGCCGCAGCACCTCAGCTGGGAGGAGGCCGCGGCTCCCGGCCTGGTCAACTCCACCGCGTACCGCCAGCTCGTCTCGCGCAACGGCGCCGGCATGAAGCAGGGCGACAACGTGCTGATCTGGGGCGCGAGCGGCGGACTCGGCTCGTACGCCACGCAGTTCGCCCTGGCCGGCGGCGCCAACCCGATCTGTGTCGTCTCCAGCGACCAGAAGGCGGAGATCTGCCGGAAGATGGGCGCGACCGCGATCATCGACCGCAGCGCCGAGGGCTACAAGTTCTGGAAGGACGAGCACAACCAGGACCCGCGCGAGTGGAAGCGGTTCGGCAAGCGCATCCGTGAGCTGACCGGTGGCGAGGACGTGGACATCGTCTTCGAGCACCCGGGCCGCGAGACGTTCGGCGCGAGCGTGTACGTCACCCGCAAGGGCGGCACGATCGTCACCTGCGCCTCGACCTCGGGCTACAACCACGAGTACGACAACCGCTACCTGTGGATGTCGCTGAAGAAGATCGTGGGCTCGCACTTCGCCAACTACCGCGAGGCGTGGGAGGCCAACCGCCTGATCGCCAAGGGGAAGATCCACCCGACGCTGTCGAAGGTCTACTCCCTGGAGGACACCGGCCAGGCCGCGTACGACGTGCACCGCAACCTCCACCAGGGCAAGGTCGGCGTGCTCGCCCTGGCACCCCGCGAGGGCATGGGCGTGCGCAACCAGGAGCTCCGCGAACAGCACATCGACGCCATCAACCGCTTCAGGAATGTCTGACATGAGCGGCCGGCAGAAGGACCGCCCGTGGCTCATGCGGACGTATGCGGGCCACTCGACGGCCGAGGCGTCCAACGAGCTCTACCGGCGCAACCTCGCCAAGGGCCAGACGGGCCTGTCGGTCGCCTTCGACCTGCCGACCCAGACGGGGTACGACCCGGATCACATCCTCGCCCGCGGCGAGGTGGGCCGGGTCGGCGTGCCCGTCTCGCACCTCGGTGACATGCGGCGGCTGTTCCAGGACATTCCCCTGGAGCAGATGAACACCTCGATGACGATCAACGCCACCGCGATGTGGCTGCTGGCGCTCTATCAGGTGGTCGCCGAGGAGCAGGGCGCCGACCCGGGCAGGCTCCAGGGCACGACGCAGAACGACATCGTCAAGGAGTACCTCTCGCGCGGAACGCACGTGTTCCCGCCGGTTCCCTCGCTGCGGCTGACGACCGACATGATCACGTACACGGTCAACCACATCCCGAAGTGGAACCCGATCAACATCTGCAGCTACCACCTGCAGGAGGCGGGAGCCACTCCGGTCCAGGAGATCGCGTACGCCATGTCGACCGCCATCGCGGTCCTCGACGCGGTACGCGACTCCGGGCAGGTGCCCGAGGAGAAGTTCGGCGACGTGGTCGCCCGGATCTCCTTCTTCGTGAACGCGGGCGTCCGCTTCATCGAGGAGATGTGCAAGATGCGCGCCTTCGGCCGCATCTGGGACCAGGTCACCCGTGAGCGGTACGGCATCGGGAACGCCAAGCAGCGGCGCTTCCGTTACGGCGTGCAGGTCAACTCCCTGGGACTGACCGAGGCGCAGCCGGAGAACAACGTCCAGCGCATCGTGCTGGAGATGCTGGCCGTCACGCTGTCCAAGGACGCCCGCGCGCGCGCCGTCCAGCTGCCCGCCTGGAACGAGGCGCTGGGGCTTCCCCGCCCCTGGGACCAGCAGTGGTCCCTCCGCATCCAGCAGGTACTCGCGCACGAGAGCGATCTGCTGGAGTACGAGGACATCTTCGCCGGGTCGCACGTCATCGAGGCCAAGGTGGAGTCGCTGGTCACGGAGTCCCTCGCCGAGATCGACCGCATCCAGCAGATGGGCGGCGCCATGGCCGCCGTCGAGTCCGGGTACCTCAAGTCCGAGCTGGTGGCCTCGCACGCCGCCCGGCGGGCCAGGATCGAGGGCGGCGAGGAGAAGATCGTCGGCGTCAACATCTACGAGACGACGGAACCCAACCCGCTCACGGCCGACCTGGACGCCGCCATCATGACGGTCGATCCGGAGAACGAGGCCGGGGTCGTCGCCGCACTCCACGAGTGGCGCGACAACCGCGACGAGGCACGGGCCACCGAAGCGCTCGCCGCGCTGAAGAAGGCCGCCGCGGGCACCGAGAACATGATGGAAGCGACCGTGGAGTGCGCCCGCGCGGGCGTCACCACCGGCGAGTGGTCCTGGGCGCTGCGCGATGTGTTCGGCGAGTTCCGCGCCCCGACCGGCGTCTCGTCGGCCCCGGTCGCGGTGACGGCCGAGGCGGGCACGCCGCTGGCCCTGGTCCGCGAGAAGGTCGCCCGTACCGCCGAGGACCTGGGGACCGGCCGGCTGCGCCTGCTGGTCGGCAAGCCGGGTCTGGACGGGCACTCCAACGGAGCCGAGCAGATCGCCGTGCGGGCCCGTGACGCCGGCTTCGAGGTGGTCTACCAGGGCATCAGGCTGACGCCCGAGCAGATCGTCTCGGCAGCCGTCGCCGAGGACGTGCACTGCGTCGGACTGTCGATCCTGTCCGGCTCGCACGCCGAGCTGGTGCCGGATGTGCTGAACCGGCTGCGCGAGGCCGGTGCGCCCGACATTCCGGTGATCGCGGGCGGCATCATTCCGCCCGCCGACGCCGCCGCCCTGATCGGAGCCGGCGTCGCCGCCGTCTTCACCCCGAAGGACTTCGGTATCACGGAGATCATCGGCCGTATCGTCGACGAGATCCGGAAAGCGAACAAGCTCGACCCCCTGGAGGTCTCCGCATGACCACGCCCGTGAACCGTCTGCGTCCGCGCCGCTCCTGTCTGGCCGTGCCGGGTTCGAACCCGCGGTTCCTGGAGAAGGCCCAGGGTCTCCCGGCCGACCAGGTCTTCCTGGACCTGGAGGACGCCGTCGCGCCGCTCGCCAAGGAAGGCGCACGCCAGCACATCGTCGACGCGTTGAACAACGGGGACTGGACTGGCAAGACCCGGGTCGTGCGGGTCAACGACTGGACCACGCACTGGACGTACCGCGATGTCATCGCCGTCGTCGAGGGCGCGGGCCCCAACCTCGACTGCATCATGCTGCCCAAGGTCCAGGACGCCCAGCAGGTCGTGGCCCTGGACCTGCTGCTGACGCAGATCGAGAAGACGATGGGCTTCGAGGTCGGGAAGATCGGCATCGAGGCGCAGATCGAGAACGCCAAGGGCCTGGTGAACATCGACGACATCGCCGCCGCCTCGCCGCGCCTGGAGACCCTGATCTTCGGCCCGGCCGACTTCATGGCCTCGATCAACATGAAGACCCTGGTCGTCGGTCAGCAGCCGCCCGGCTACGGCGCGGACGCGTACCACTACATCCTGATGCGCATCCTGATGGCGGCCCGTACGCACGACCTCCAGGCGATCGACGGTCCCTTCCTCCAGATCCGTGACGTGGACGCGTACCGCGAGGTCGCGGGCCGTGCGGCGGCACTGGGCTTCGACGGCAAGTGGGTGCTGCACCCCGGTCAGGTCGACGCGGCAAACGAGGTGTTCTCGCCCGCGCAGGAGGACTACGACCACGCCGAGCTGATCCTCGACGCCTACGACTGGTGCACCTCCGAGGAGGGCGGCAAGAAGGGCTCGGCGATGCTCGGCGACGAGATGATCGACGAGGCCAGCCGCAAGATGGCGCTCGTCATCGCGGGCAAGGGCCGCGCGGCCGGAATGCAGCGCACCTCCAAGTTCGAAGCCCCGGAGGCCTGATCATGCAGTTCGGACGCACATATGAGGAATTCGAAGTCGGTGCCGTCTACAAGCACTGGCCCGGAAAGACGGTCACGGAGTACGACGACCACCTCTTCTGCCTGCTGACCATGAATCATCACCCGCTCCACATGGACAGCAATTACGCCGGGAAGACGACGGACTTCGGCAAGAACGTCGTCGTCGGCAACTACATCTACTCGCTCCTGCTCGGCATGTCCGTCCCGGACGTGTCCGGCAAGGCGATCGCGAACCTGGAGGTGGAGTCGCTCAAGCACATCGCGCCGACCTTCCACGGGGACACGGTCTACGGCGAGACGACGGTCCTCGACAAGACGCCGTCGAAGTCCAAGAGCGACCGCGGGATCGTGTACGTCGAGACCAAGGGCTACAAGCAGGACGGCACCGTCGTCTGCGTGTTCCGCCGCAAGGTCATGGTCCCCACCGAGACGTACATCAAGGAGCGCGGCGGCGAGCAGCCCGGCCGCCCCGTCCCCTCCAACTAACCGCGTGAAGCCACAGGAGAAGCAGTCATGACGCGACTCGCCCAGACCGCCGGTCTGACCGACATCCAGCAGGAAATCCTCTCCACGGTCCGGGATTTCGTCGACAAGGAGATCATTCCGGTCGCGACCCAGCTGGAGCACCGCGACGAGTACCCGACGGAGATCGTCGAAGGGCTCAAGGAACTCGGCCTGTTCGGGCTGATGATCCCCGAGGAGTACGGGGGTCTGGGTGAGTCGCTTCTCACATACGCGCTCTGCGTGGAGGAAATCGCCCGCGGCTGGATGAGCGTGTCGGGAATCATCAACACGCATTTCATCGTGGCGTACATGCTCAAGCAGCACGGAACGCAGGAGCAGAAGGACACGTTCCTGCCGCGCATGGCGCTGGGCGAGGTGCGGGGCGCGTTCTCGATGTCCGAGCCGGCGCTCGGTTCGGACGTCTCCGCGATCACGTCCAAGGGTGTGCGGGACGGCGACGAGTACGTGCTCAACGGCCAGAAGATGTGGCTGACGAACGGCGGCACCGCCAACCTGGTCGCGGTCCTGTGCCGCAGTGACGAAGGCCACCCCGAGGGCACGGCCCCGCACAAGTCGATGACGACCTTCCTCGTGGAGAAGGAGCCGGGCTTCGGCGAGGTCCGCCCGGGCCTGACCATCCCCGGGAAGATCGACAAGATGGGTTACAAGGGCGTCGACACGACGGAACTCATCATGGACGGACTACGTATTCCGGCCAATCGTGTACTCGGCGGCACCACCGGCCGAGGGTTTTACCAAATGATGGACGGCGTGGAGGTCGGCCGGGTCAATGTGGCCGCACGTGGCTGCGGTGTAGCACAGCGTGCGTTTGAGCTGGGTGTTTCGTACGCGCAGCAGCGCCACACCTTCGGAAAGCCGATCGCTCAGCACCAGGCCATCCAGTTCAAGCTGGCCGAAATGGCCACCAAGGTCGAAGCCGCTCATGCGATGATGGTGAATGCGGCACGCAAAAAGGACTCCGGGGAACGAAACGACCTGGAGGCAGGGATGGCGAAGTACCTCGCCTCCGAGTACTGCAAGGAAGTCGTCGAGGACGCCTTCCGTATCCACGGCGGTTACGGCTTCTCCAAGGAGTACGAGATCGAGCGCCTCTACCGGGAGGCCCCGATGCTGCTGATCGGTGAAGGTACCGCCGAGATCCAGAAAATGATCATCGGGCGCCGACTCCTCGAGGAGTACCGGTTCCAGGGCTGATGCCCCCTTTGAGGTGATTTTGCCGCGAAGAACATCACACCCTGTGATCCTCGGCCGGTGCCCGCAGGCGGTTCGACTCGGCTGCTGGCTTGCCCAGTTGTGGCCCGCAACCGATAGCATCGCCGGAAAAGCCGCCGTCCCCCGTTGCCTGCGCGGCATCATCCGCTACGAAGGTCATTCATGCCCGACAGCCATACCTCTGCACCCCGCGGCGGGGTCCGCCTCGCACGCGGAGCTTCGCCGTGGCTCCTGCCGACCCTCGCCACCGCGGCTCTCAGCCTCTCCCGGGCGCGCAAGTCCGGGCGCTGGGCCGCGGTGGCCGTGCCCACCACCGCGCTCGCGGCGGGCATGCTCTGGTTCTTCCGCGACCCCGAGCGCGAGATCACCGAAGGCCGGGTCATTTCACCGGCCGACGGCGTGGTGCAGAGCATCATGCCGTGGAAGGACGGGCGCACCCGCGTCGCGATCTTCATGAGCCCGCTGAATGTGCACGTCAACCGTGCACCTCTGGCCGGCACGGTGACCTCGGTCGAGCACATCCCCGGTGGGTTCGTTCCGGCGTTCAACAAGGAGAGCGAGAACAACGAGCGCGTTGTCTGGCACTTCGACACCGAGCTCGGCGACATCGAGATGGTGCAGATCGCGGGAGCGGTCGCCCGTCGCATCGTCCCGTACCTCCCGCAGGGCACGAAGGTCGAGCAGGGCGAACGCATCGGCCTGATCCGCTTCGGCTCACGCGTGGACATCTACCTTCCGGAAGGTATCGACGTCGCGGTCGAAGTCGGCCAGGCCACCACCGCGGGGGTGACTCGCATTGACCGTGATTGATCCTGATACGCAAGCCGGCTGGGTGCCGGAAGCGGCCGACGAGGACGACGTCGAGGACATGCCGCTGTCGATGAGGCTGTCGATAGCGGACACACTCACGCTCGGTAACGCCACGTGCGGATTCATGGCGGTGTACTTCACCACCACAGGAATCCTCATCCCGCACCTCACGGGCAGCAACGAGAGCGGCATGGCGCGGAACTCCGCCGCCACCGCCGTGATCCTGATGCTGCTGGCGGCGATCTTCGATCTGTGCGACGGCCTGGTCGCGCGCAAGCTGCGCTCCTCGCCGATGGGCGCGGAGCTGGACAACCTCTCCGACCTGATCAGCTTCGGGCTCGCTCCGGCGTACTTCGTGCTGGTGTACGGCATGGTCGCGGACGATGCCCAGCAGAGGGTGTCCGCGCTGGCGGCGATCGTGGTGCTGCTGGCGGTGGTCCTGCGGCTTGCGAGATTCTCCTGCGTGACCATGAAGGACGGCATGTTCCAGGGCATGCCAAGCCCCTTCGGCGCGCTCACGGTCGTCTCGATCGTGCTCCTGGAGCTGCCCTTCGTGCCGACGCTGCTCGCGATCGTCGGCGTGGCGTGGCTGATGGTCAGCCGGGTCGAGTACCCCAAGCCGCGGGGCGTTCTCGCGGTGGCGATGCTCGGCTGGATCGTGGCCGCGATGGGCCTCCTCGCCGCCTGGGCGTTCGACGCCCCCGGCGGTCAGCTGCTCCTCCAGACGGGCTGCGCACTGCAGGTCGTGATGGGTGCGGTGATCCCGCTGTTCGCGACGGCACGTCGGGTGAACACCTTCCGTGACAACCGGCGCGAGGCGCGCGCGACGCAGCCGTAGCGCCTGAAGCACCACGTACGACGTACACGAGGGCCCGGATACTCCCCAGTATCCGGGCCCTCGTGCGTGCGGCGTGGGGGGGGGGGGGCGCCCCCAGCGGGCGCGGGGGCGGGGGGGGGGGGGCCCCGCCGGCCCGCGGGGGGGGC
>NZ_JBHXQO010000018.1:0-114951 GCF_042717135.1 Streptomyces sp. NPDC058620 | reverse complement strand
GGCCCCCCCCCCGGCTACCCCCCCGGGGCGCCGGGCGCCGGTGCGCGTATGCCGCCGGCCGCGGACGAGACCGCCGCCACGGCACCGCGGTCTGCCGCCGCCCCCTGCCGCCCTCCCGGCACCCGCGAAGCGGCCCACGGGGCCGTCCCCGGGCCCGCCACGGGCCGCCGGGCCGCCCGGCCGATAACTTGACCGCCCGAAGCCCCCGGGCCCGCTCCGGGCCCGATGAGCCCTTCGCGAGCCAGTAGAGTCAGCGGCCATCGGCGGCGCCCGCCCGCCGGATTCCAGGGAGCGAAGCGTGCTGATCCCACACGACACCCGGATCGCCCTCGACACGGTGGTGGATCTGGTGAACACCGCACCGGAGTCCGAGCTGCCCGAGAGCGAGCAGACCGACGGACTCGCCGACGTCGAGGCGCTCTACGACTTCGCGGAGCGGCATCTCATCAGCGGCGTCGGCGGGCTCGCCGAGAAGGACCTGCGGGCCGTACAGGACGTACGCGGCCGGTTCGCGGAGATCTTCGCGGCGCCCGATGCCCGTACCGCGGCCGATCTCGTCAACCGGCTGGTGGCCGCCGCGGGGACCACCCCGCAGCTCACCGACCACGACGGCTACGACTGGCATGTCCACTACTTCGCCCCGGACGCCTCGATCGCCGACCATCTCGCGGCCGACTGCGGCATGGCGCTGGCGTTCATCGTCGTGGCGGGCGAGCAGGAGCGGCTGCGGCGCTGCGAGGCGCCGGACTGCCGACGCGCGTTCGTGGACCTGTCCCGCAACCGCTCCCGCCGTTACTGCTCCAGCCGCACCTGCGGCAACCGGCTCCATGTCGCCGCGTACCGGGCCCGCCGCAAGGAAGCGTCCCGCTGACGTTCCCCCGCCGGGGCACCGTGCGCGGGGGCGCCCGCCTCGGCGCGGCCGGCCCCGGCGGCGGGGCGGGGCGGAGCGCCGCTCCGGGGCTCACAGCAGGAAGAGATCGTGGAGTGCGGCCATCAGCAGCAGACTCCCGATCACCGTGAGGAAGATCATCAGGGGTGGCTGGGAAAGCGCGAAGAGGCAGCCACGCGGCTCTTCGGCGGGGGGTGCGGGGGCTTCGCCCCGGGATGTGTCCACCATCTCGGGTTGATCATGACGCAGTTGACCCCTCCCTGGCGATCAACACGCTTTTTCCGGCGGGGAGTTCACCCTTGCCGCGGCCGGGAGAAATCGCTCCGGCGTCCGATCCGGCGTCACACTTTCGGGACCCTCGGGTCTTCGCATCCCCTCCCCCGTCCGCTCAGGCGAGTGCGCGCAACACCCGGAGCTGGAGAGCCACTTGGGCGGCGGAACCGCCCTCGTGGTTGTTCCAGGGGTAGACCTGGATCTCCTTCGGCCCTGCCCAGTGGTTGTAGGCGGCGAAGACCGTGGACGGCGGACAGATCGTGTCCATCAGCGCCACCGAGTAGAGCGCACGGGCGGTGGCACGGGCGGCGAAGCTCATGCCGTCGAAGTACGAGAGGGTACGGAAGACCTGCTCGGCCGTGCCGTGCTGGGTGGAGAGGAAGGAGGGTGTCGGACGGGAGGGGGCCGGCAGGAGGGTCAGCGAGGGGCCGCGCTGGAGGCGCGCACGACGAGTTCCGGCTGGAGCACCACGCTGCGGTGCTCGTGGGTGCCGTCGTCGTCGGCCTCCTCCAGCAGGAGTTCCGCCGCCATCCGTCCCATCACCACAGCGGGCTGACGCACCGATGTGAGTGGTACGGCCGCGGCGGCGGCGAACTCGATGTCGTCGTAGCCGACGATGGCCACGTCCTGCGGGACGCGCACCCCGGCCGCGTACAGCGACTGCAGGACGCCCAGGGCGAGGAGGTCGTTGGCGCAGAAGACAGCGGTCGGCCGGGGCACGAGGCCGAGCAGTCTGGCGCCCGCGTCGCGGCCCGCGGCGACGTCCAGACGGTCGGACGGGATCTCGACGAGGGCCTCCGGCGGGAGCCCGGCCTCCGCGAGGGCGGCCAGCGCACCCTCGCGGCGGTCCCGTATCTGGTGGAGGTCGCCGGGACCGCTCACATAGGCGACGGAGCGATGGCCGGCCGAGACGAGGTGCCCGACGGCGAGTGCGCCGCCGCGGACGTCGTCGACGGAGACGGCGCAGGAGTCACCGCCGAAGGACACACGGTCCACCAGCACGAACGGAATCCGGTGGCGGCTGAACGCCTCCAGGTTGCGGCCCGTGGCGTCCGCCGGCGTGACGAGCACGCCGCAGACCCGCTGCTCGGCGAAGAGCCCGAGGTAGTCGGCCTCCTCCGTGGGGCTCTGGTCGCTGTTGCACACCATGACCCCGAGCCCGGCCTGCCGTGCGGCCCTCTCGGCGCCGCGGGCCACGTCCACGAAGAACGGGTTGCCCATGTCGAGGACGAGGAGCGCCATGATCCGGCTGCGGCCCGCCCTGAGCTGCCGGGCCGACTCGCTGCGTACGTAGCCGAGGTCCTCGATGGCGGCCAGTACCCGTGCACGGGTGTCCGGCAGCACCGCCTCGGGCCGGTTGATCACGTTGGAGACCGTGCCCACCGAGACTCCGGCCTGCCGGGCCACATCCTTGATCCCTGCCACACGCCCCACTTGCCCTGCCCCACTGACGCTCCTGGCCACCGCGCACGGGCGCGGGGGCTCCCCATCGTACGGACGGTGACCCCGGACGTTCCGTCATCCTCGCCCATATCCGGTGTCCCTATCGACACCGGTGCGCGCGCTCGCGCGTCGACGCGCTTCGACGACGCGGGACGGCTGCCGGCCGACGTGCGGCTACCGGATGAATTGTTTCAATGCGATCGGGACGGTAACCGCAACGACGCGGGGCGTCAAGGCGTCATGAATCGATTCATCCCCACAGGGCTGTTCCGGTCGCGTACGCGGCGCTCAGAGGCCGTGCTTCTTCAGGATGGCCTCGATGTCGCTGAAGTCGTCGCCGGGTCCGGCGGCCTGCTCCTTCTTCGGCTTCGAAGGCTTCGTACGGGGGCGCTCGCCCGGAATGCCCGATGTCAGCGGGGGCGCCGCCGCGGCGGGCGCGACCGCCTCGTTCCGCGCCGCGCGGGCCGCCCTGCGTTCCTCACGGGTGGTGCCGCGGCGGCGCTCCACCGTCCGCGTCGTCAAGAAGAGCAGCCAGGCCAGTCCGAGCACGCCGAAACCGAGCCAGACGCTCGGCTTGAAGGCGATATCGGACACCCACTCGACGACCCCGGTCAGCACCAGGCCGACCGGCACGAGCGAGTACGCGGCGATCCGGGTGGCAGCGAGGAATCGCTTGCGGTACGCGGTGACCGCGGCGATGCCCAGGCCCGCCGCCGACGCCGCGGAACAGATGGTCTCGGCAAGCATCGGGGCCTCCAAGGCGTGGGGAAACGTCCCTTCCATCCTGCACCGCCGCCCGCGCCGGGGCCACGACCCGCGACCACATCAGGGACATTTCAGGGCCGAGCTCCTCCCCAGGTCCCGATTGGGAAGCTCCCTCGCGGCCTGAAAGACTGATTTCATGAGCGAATCCACACCCCCGGCCCCGGTCGTCCTCGACATCTGGTGCGACCTCCAGTGTCCCGACTGCCACCAGGCCCTCACCGATGTACACGCCCTGCGCGCCCGCTACGGCGACCGGCTGGACGTACGGCTGCGGCACTTCCCGCTGGACAAGAACAAGCACGCCTACGCCGCCGCGCAGGCCGCCGAGGAGGCGTACGTACAGGGCGGGAGCTGGCCGTACGTCGAGGCCCTGCTCGCGCGTACCGCCGACCTGGGCCGCTCGGGTGAGCCAACGCTGCTCGACGTGGCACGCGAACTCGGCCTGGACGTAGAGGAGTTCGACACCGCCCTGATCGACGGCCGGCATCTCCTGATCGTCGACGCCGACCAGGCCGAGGGCAAGGCCATCGGTGTGACCGGGACTCCGACGTATGTGATCGGCGACGAGCGGCTGGATGGCGGCAAGAGCCAGGAGGGGCTCCGCGAGCGGATCGAGGAGATCGCCGACCGGCTGCTTGCCGCGCGGGACTGACAGCCGGAGAGGGACAGCCGGATCGCCGCGGGGACGGCCCGGCCGGCTACAGCGGCTTGGCGAGGTTGTGGTTGGTCGTCTCGTAGCCGAGGGACTCGTACAGCCGGAGCGCCGGGGTGTTGGCCGCGAAGACATGGAGTCCCAGCCGGTCCACGCCGGCGGCCAGCGCCATGCCCTCGGCCTCCAGCATCAGCGCCCTGCCGTAGCCGCGCCCCCGGTACTCCTCGCGCACCTCCACGTCGTAGACCCAGCCGATCCACGCACCGGGAGCCTGCTCGTAGCGTGCCACCCAGATGTGGCCGACCGCTTCCCCGTCGTGGACCAGCACATGCAGACGCACGCCTTCCGATGACAGCCCGTTGGGCAGCAGCCTGGCGTGGTCGGCCTCGGACTTCCGCATGGCCTGGCCATCGGGGACGCCGCGGTCGATCCAGTCCTGGGCGTAGGCCGTGATGGCAGTGCTCTCCCACCGCCTGAACTCCTCCTCGGACATCGAGCGCGCGACGAGGCCGCCGGGCAGCGAGGGAGGGTCCTGCGACAGCGCCTTGATCATGTTCCGGCTGCGCTCCGTGTAGCCGAGCGCGGCCGCCAGCTGCTGGGCGGCCTCGTTGCCGGCGGGGGCCTCCAGGCGGACCTGGACACAGCCCCATCCCCTCAGCACCTCCTCGGCGGCGAGCGCGGCGATGGTGCCGCGGCCCCGCCTCCGGTGCGGTGCGTCGATCCGCAGCGAGCGGAGCACCCCTGCCGCCGCGCCGAACGCCGGGTCGGTGGCGATCTGGACGGCACCGACGGGACGCCCGTTGTCGCACACGTCGTAGGCGCGTTCCCGTGCGCCGTCGGCGCCTTGCTTGCTCGGCCCGGTCGGCCGCAGGGTGGTGGTCATCAGAGGTGTTCTATCCGCTGTACGGCGGCCCGTCACCCGTTTTTACGCCCTCACGGGTCGAGGTCGTCCCCCGCGCGCTCGTCGAAGACGCGCATGGCCTTGGCGGTCACCGGACCGGGGGCGCCGGGAAGCTCGCGCGCGTCGACCCGGTGGACGGCCTGGATGTCGCGCGTGGTGGAGGTCAGGAAGATCTCCTCGGCGCGCCCGAGCACCTCCGGCGACAGCTCGGTCTCGTGCGCCCCGGTCCACTCCACGGCCAGGGCGCGGGTGATTCCGGCGAGGCATCCCGAGGCGAGCGGCGGGGTGTGGATCTGTCCGTCGATGACGACGAAGACGTTGGAGCCCGTGCCCTCGCAGAGCTGCCCCGCCGTGTTGGTGAAGAGCGCCTCGGAGGCTCCCTGACCGTGGGCGCGGGCGAGCGCGACGACGTTCTCGGCGTACGAGGTGGTCTTGAGCCCGGCGACGGCGCTGTGTTCGTTGCGCGTCCAGGGCACGGTGATCACGGCCGTGGAGTCGGGGCGGCGGCCCACCTCGCCCAGGGCGACTACGAGACCCGGGCCGTTGTCGCCGCGGTCCGAACCGAGCGGGGAGATGCCGCCGGTGAACGTGATGCGCAGCCGGCCGAGCGGCAGGGGCGTGGCGTCGGTCACGGCCCGGGCGGCGCGGCGGATCTCGTCGTGGTCCGGGTCCGGGAGGCCGAGGCCCCTGGCCGAACGGGTCAGCCGGTCCAGGTGCCGGGTCAGGGCGAAGGGACGTCCCTCGATGGTCTTGACCGTCTCGAAGACACCGTCCCCGACGGTGAGCCCGTGGTCGAGCACGGACACCCGTGCGGCATCGGCGTCGCACAGCTCGCCGTTGACCCAAATCATCATGATGCGGTCCTTCCGGTCTCCTCGTAGGTCCCCGACGCTACAGCGAGCAGTCTGGACGCCTTCAGTTCGGTCTCGTCCCATTCGCGCTCGGGGTCGGAGCCCCAGGTGATGCCCGCGCCGGTACCGAAGCGCAGGACCGGCGCGGCGCCGGTGCGGTCGATCCAGAACGTCCGTATCCCGACGGCGAGGCCCGCGGTGGCGCGGTCGGCGTCCACCCATCCGATCCCCCCGCAGTACGGTCCCCGCGGCGAGGTCTCCAGGGCTTCGATGATCCGCAGCGCACTGGACTTCGGTGCCCCGGTGACGGAGCCGGGCGGAAACGCGGCCCCGAGCAGTTCCGGCCACCCCGCGCCCTCCGCGAGCCGTCCCCGCACGGTGGAGACGAGGTGGACGAGGCCGGGGTGCTTCTCCACCACGCAGAGTTCGGGCACGGTGACGCTTCCGGTCGCGCAGACCCGTCCGAGGTCGTTGCGGACCAGGTCGACGATCATCACGTTCTCCGCGTGGTCCTTCTCCAGCAGATCGTCCTCGGTCCGTCCCGTGCCCTTGATCGGCCCGGACTCGACGGTCCGGCCGTCCCGCTTCAGGAAGAGCTCGGGGGACGCGGTGGCGATCTCGACGCCTTGCGCGGGCAGCCGGATCGTTCCCGCGTACGGAGCGGGGTTGCCGCGCGCGAGGAGCGCGGTGAGGGCGTCCACGTCACTCGCCACACCGTCGGGCAGGGGCGCGGACATCACCCGGCAGAGGTTGGCCTGGTACACCTCACCTGCCGCGATGTGTTCACGGATGCGCCGCACACCGGCCATGTAGGCGGTCTTGTCCAGGGACGAGGACCAGTCCCCGACAGCGGGTCCGCGCCAGGCCCCGGGCAAGGGCGCGGGCACCTGCTCCGGCCGTACGTCGGAGAAGCGGGCGCAGACGAGACCGCCTTCGAAATCGGCGCGGACGGCCCAGAAGCCGGAGGAGTCGAGGGCCGCGGGATCGGTGGTCACATCCCGCAGACCGGAGGCGACGAGGCCGCCGAAGCGGGCCATGGGAGCGAGGTCGTACACGCTGGTGAGTCTAGGACGGCACGCCGTGACCTGCGTCGGGGCGAGTGCACCTCGGCAAGCTGCGCAAACGCGTTTTTGTACTGGCCCGGGAATCCGCTAGAGTTCAACACGTCGCCGGGACGCGCAAGCGAACCGGGAATGACAAGCGGACGTAGCTCAGTTGGTAGAGCGCAACCTTGCCAAGGTTGAGGTCGCCAGTTCGAACCTGGTCGTCCGCTCGCAGAAAGTGAGGGATCTTCCCGAACCCTCACTCCTGGTGGAGTGGCCGAGAGGCGAGGCAACGGCCTGCAAAGCCGTCTACACGGGTTCAAATCCCGTCTCCACCTCCAAGGACGATTAGCTCAGCGGGAGAGCACTTCCCTGACACGGAAGGGGTCACTGGTTCAATCCCAGTATCGTCCACTGGTCCGCAAGGATCCCCGCGCGATTAGCTCAGCGGGAGAGCGCTTCCCTGACACGGAAGAGGTCACTGGTTCAATCCCAGTATCGCGCACGCAGTACACGCAGGGTCACCCTGCGCGATTAGCTCAGCGGGAGAGCGCTTCCCTGACACGGAAGAGGTCACTGGTTCAATCCCAGTATCGCGCACCATCCGAAACCCCCGGTCGTCTCGACGACCGGGGGTTTCAGCGTTCCTCCACAGCATCGTGCCGGGAGCCGGAGGACGGCAGCACGGACCGGCGCGGTGCGTCCGGGCCGTGCTGCCGTGGTGCCGGGCTCAGGAGGAGAAGAGCATCCGGCCGAAGCCCTTCTGACGGTGGTGGCCGTAGTGACCGCCCTGGTGCTGCGGGGCGCCCCACGCGGGAGCGGGCGCTGCGGGGTACGGCTGCGCGGCGGGGTACGCCTGCGGGGCGGCCGGCGGCGCGGGGGCGGGCGGGGCCTGCTGCGTCCACTGCGACTCCAGGCGGGTCAGGGACTCCAGCTCGCCGTAGTCGAGGAATATCCCGCGGCAGCCGCTGCACTGCTCGATCTGGACGCCGTTGCGGTTGAACGTCTGCATCTGTGCGTGGCACTTGGGACACTGCATCATCTGGTCGGCTCCTCGCCGTCGGTTAGCCGTCGCCGGAATTCATGCCCGGCTGCGGTCGGTTCACCCTACGACGAGCGTTCGACGGCCAACTCGGGCGGGAGGGACGCAATGCGGACACATGCGTCGATCATCAGCTGCTCGACCTCATCCGGACTGCGTCCCTCCGCAGCGGACTTGGCGAAGGCGAGCGCGGCGGTCTGAACGGTGAGCGCCCGCGCCGGCACGTCCAGCTCCGGCCACGGGTCCCCCTCGGACCGCACGGCCGGGCCGCCCGCGGAACGGTACGCGTCGAGGAAGCGCAGCCAGATGCCGGGCGGCAGCAGTCCGGCCGCGTACCAGGCCGCGGGCCGCGCGAGGTCCCAGGCCGCGTCGCCCAGGCCCGTGTCGTCGACGTCGATCAGCAGCCAGGGGCCGTGCGGTGCGGGGTGCCGGACCAACTGGCCGAGGTGCAGGTCCCCGTGGCAGAGGAACCCCGCGCGGTGGGCGGGCGGGGGCTCCTCGTCGCGGGCCCAGGCGGGCAGCCCGCGCCAGGCCGCCAGTACGGGGCGGGTGGCGGGGTCGTCGGGCCGGGCCGCCCGCATCCTGGCGACGGCGAGGGCGGCCTTGGCGGGGCCCCGCATCGGCGGGAGCCACACGGGCGGCTCCGTGCCGTGCAGCCGGGCGAGGAGGACGGCCGCCTCCCCCCAGGGGGCGGCGTCGGGGTCCGACGGGTCGACGGGTGAGCCGTGCGGCCAGAGTGTGACGGGGCGGCCTTCCAGGAGCGTCTGCGCGGGGCCGGGCCGGGAGGGCGCCGGCTCCGGGGGGTGTCCGGCGGGCGAGCCGGTGCCGGCTGCGGGCGGGTGGCGCCGGTCCAGCCGCTGGTCCTGCTGGTCCTGCTGGTGTTGGTGGGCGACTCCGTGGCCGTTGGCCGCCGACGGGTCCGCCGCGCGGGGTGACGGGAGCGGCGGCAGGAGGATGCCGGCCAGGGCGGGCGTCGCGGCTAGGGCCAGGCGGGCCGCCAGGGCCGGGCCGTCGGTGTCCGGGGCGTGGGCCTTGGCCACGATCTTCCCCCTGCGGACGACCGTGCCGTCCGCGCGGTCCGCCAGCACCTGGGCCGGGGCGCAGTCGCAGGCGGTGGTCCGTGGATGGGCGCTGTCGTGCGCGAGGTCGCCCAGTGCGCGTACGACCGTGGTGGTGGTCATGGACTCCCCCGGATGGCGACGGTGCGGCGCTGTCGCCGGTCCCGGCTCCGAGCGTACGTGCCGTGCCGGGCGCCGTGACTCCGGCCCTGATCCGCCGGGGCGGCCCCGAAGGACCCCGGACAGCGCGATGTCCGGCCAGCTCCCCAGCTGGCCGGACAAACGCTGCCGTCCGCCGCACCCCCGTCCCCACGGGGTTGTTGGCCGGATGTCCCGGTCCGGACCGCTCTTCCGGACCCGGGGCGCCGCTCAGCGCCCCAGCATCACGCCCACGGACGACGCTTGAGTGACCACCGCGTCCCAGCCGCCGAAGACGACTACGAGCAGGGCCGCCAGGGGAAGGACCATGGCCGTCGCCACCAGTGGGTGGCGCGTACCGGACGGACGGGCACCGAACGAGGCGTGTGCCTTGCGTCCCTGCGCACGGATCATGGTCCGCATGGCCGTGTCCGACATGGTTCCTCTCCTGACCTGATGTGGAGCGGCGGGCGTCTGACCTCGGGGGACGAGTGCTGCGCCCGCCGCTTGACCTCAACATTAGGGAACCCTGGGGCATGGGTCGTCATGCCCGCGTACCGATTGCCGGGCCTCCCGGAGGATGAGCTGTCGGTAGTCGGCGTACTCCCCTGGGTGGAGATGCGGCGCTACACCTTGGGGACATCCCGGAGGGGACGCTCGGACGCGTCCTCCCTGGGAACCGGTCGCTCGACCAGGGCGAGCACTCTGGTTCGCCGTGAAGCGGGCGGTGCGGACGACTCGTCAAGGGGGGCGCCTCCCGTGGCTTCAGGGCTGTGGGGGAGCGTGACTTCACTCACTTCGACCACCCCCCGGCGGACGGCCGTCTCGACCCTGCGGCCTGTCCTGGAGGCCACCACCTCGTACGTCCTGGCCGTGTCTCCCGCGTCCGTGACCATCTCCACGCGATCGCCCTTCACTGATCCAATCCCCCTTCTGCGAGGCTCCCTTGAGATCTCGCACGGGCCGGGGCGCCTGGATCCACCGCTCCCTGACCACTCCTCAAGTTTCCCACCCGGCACTGACAATCGATTCTGCGGCGAGGGCGCGGCCTCTGAGCGTGCCGGGCGGCGGGTACGTAAGCTGTGCCTCGTCAGGCGGACCAGGCAGCGGGGATGGGCAGACATGGCGATGATGCGGCTCCGGCGCGAGGACCCGCGTCTCGTCGGCTCGTTCAGGCTGCACCGACGGCTCGGTGCGGGCGGCATGGGTGTCGTCTACCTCGGTTCGGACCGGCGCGGACAGCGCGTGGCGCTCAAGGTGATCCGCCCGGATCTGGCCGAGGACCAGGAGTTCCGTTCGCGTTTCGCGCGCGAGGTGTCCGCCGCCCGGAGGATTCGCGGCGGGTGTACGGCGCGCCTGGTGGCCGCCGACCTGGAGGCGGACCGTCCGTGGTTCGCGACGCAGTACGTGCCGGGCCCCTCGCTCCACGACAAGGTCGCCGAAGAGGGCCCGCTGTCGGCCGCCGAGGTGGCCTCGATCGGGGCGGCGCTCTCCGAGGGGCTGGTGGCGGTCCACGAGGCCGGTGTCGTCCACCGTGACCTGAAGCCGTCGAACATCCTCCTCTCCCCCAAGGGCCCCCGGATCATCGACTTCGGTATCGCCTGGGCGACCGGGGCGAGCACCCTCACGCACGTCGGTACGGCGGTGGGCTCGCCCGGCTTCCTGGCACCCGAGCAGGTGCGGGGCGCCGCGGTGACCCCCGCAACCGACGTCTTCTCGCTGGGCGCCACGCTGGCTTACGCCGCGATGGCCGATTCGCCGTTCGGGCACGGCAGTTCCGAAGTGATGCTGTACCGCGTGGTGCACGAGGAGCCGCAGTTGTACGACGTGCACGACGCGCTCGCTCCGCTGGTCCGCGCCTGCCTGGCGAAGGACCCCGAGGAGCGGCCGAGCACGCTGCAACTGTCCATGCGGCTCAAGGAGATCGCGGCGCGCGAGGCGCAGGGGCTGCACGACGGCCGGCCTCCCGCGCAGCGGTCCGCGACGGACCCGGACCGGCCCACCGGCCGGATGGACGGCGCGTACACCGAGCAGCAGACGCGGCGGGCGGGCGACGGCGCCGAACCGGCTTCCCGGCCGCAGGGACAGCGCTCCGCCTCCCGGTCAGCCGCGTCCGCCCCGCCCCGTACCGGAGGCTCGCGTCCGCGGGCGCCACGCGATACGACCCGCTCGGGGAAGCGGCCGCACGGTACGCAGGGGACGAACGGTGCACAGGCTCGTCCGGGTACCCGGCCCGGCTCCCGGACCACCTCCACCGGGCGGCGGCCCGCCAATCCCCGACTGCTGCGGCAGCGGCTGGTCGTCTTCGTCGTCGTCACGCTGCTGGTGGCCCTGGGGATCGCGGCGGCCCAGGGCTGCCAGGGGCCGGCGCGCGGGCTGGGCGGCGGACAGTCGCCCGAGGGGGCTCTGACGCAGTCGCACGAGCGGGCCGCGGCACCGGAGCTGCCGCGGGCTCAGCGGTAGCGGTGCTCCGTCAGTTCCGGGGACGTCCGGTCGCCACCGCGTAGAAGGCGACGGCCGCCGCGGCGCCCACGTTCAGCGAGTCGACGCCGTGGGCCATGGGGATGCGTACCCATTCGTCGGCGGCCATGAGCGCCTGGGTGGACAGGCCGTCGCCCTCGGCGCCGAGCATCAGTGCCACCCGTTCCAGCCGGTGCGGCGCGGCGTCGTCGATGCTCGACGCCTTCTCGTCCGGGGTGAGCGCGAGGAGCTTGAACCCGGCCTCCCGTACGCCGTCCAGGGCCTTGGGCCAGGTGTCGAGGCGGGCGTACGGCACGGAGAACACGGCGCCCATGGACACCTTGACGGAGCGCCGGTAGAGCGGGTCCGCGCAGTCCGGGGAGAGCAGGACCGCGTCCATGCCGAGGGCGGCGGCACTCCGGAAGATCGCACCGATGTTGGTGTGGTCGTTGACCGATTCCATGACGACTACGCGGCGCGCGGTGCGGAGCAGTTCGTCGGCCGTCGGCAGCGGCTTGCGCTGCATGGAGGCGAGGGCGCCACGGTGTACGTGGTAGCCGGTCACGCGCTCGGCGAGCTCGGGGTTGACCGCGTACACCGGGGCGGGGACCTCGTCGATGACGTCACGCATCACGTCGACCCACTTGGCGGAGAGCAGCATGGACCGCATCTCGTACCCGGCGTGCCTGGCGCGCCTGATGACCTTCTCGCCCTCGGCGATGAAGAGGCCCTCGGCGGGCTCGCGCCGTCGCCGGAGTTCGACGTCGGTCAGACCGATGTAGTCGCGCAGGCGGGGGTCGTCGGGGTCGTCGATGGTGATGAGATCAGCCACAGGGTGATACTGCCTTGTCCGGTGTGAGGTGCCAACGGCTCGGATGAAGATCCATGACCGCCGGTTACTCGGTGGGGGTGGCGACGGGGCCGGGGCCGACGTTCACGACGTCGCCGATGACGATCACGGCCGGCGGGCGGACGTCCTCGGTGACGGCCCGTTCGCCGACGGTCGCGAGGGTCGCGTCGACCCGGCGCTGGGCCGCCGTGGTGCCCTCCTGGACAAGGGCGACCGGGGTGTCGGGGGACTTGCCGTGCGCGATGAGCGCGGCGGCGATGGCGCCGATCTTGTCGACGGCCATCAGGAGGACGAGGGTGCCACGCAGTTGCGCGAGGGCCGCCCAGTCGACCAGGGAACGCGGGTCCTCGGGGGCCACGTGGCCGCTGACCACCGTGAACTCGTGGGCTACGCCACGGTGGGTGACGGGGATTCCGGCGGCGCTCGGGACCGAGATGGAGCTGGAGATGCCGGGTACGACGGTGCAGGGAATGCCCTCGGCGGCCAGCGCCTGAGCCTCTTCCATGCCGCGGCCGAAGACGAACGGGTCGCCGCCCTTGAGGCGGACGACGGCCTTGCCCGCCTTGGCGTGCTCGATCAGCGCCTGGTTGATCGCCTCCTGCGCCATGAAGCGGCCGTACGGGATCTTGGCGGCGTCTATCACCTCGACGTGCGGCGGAAGCTCGTCGAGCAGGTCGCGGGGGCCGAGCCGGTCGGCGATGACGACGTCGGCCTCGGCCAGGAGGCGGCGGCCTCGCACCGTGATCAGGTCGGGGTCGCCGGGGCCGCCGCCGACCAGCGAGACGCCCGGGGCGTGCGTGCGGTGGTGCGGGGCGGCCAGGGTGCCGTCACGCAGGCCCTCGACGATGGCGTCACGGACAGCGGCGGAGTGGCGGGGGTCGCGGCCCTGTGAGGTGGTGGTGAGCACGGCGACGGTGACGCCCTCGCTGCGGCCGGTCGCCGGGGTCCAGGCCGTGGCCGCCTCGGCGTCGTCACTGCGGACGCACCAGGTGCGGGTGCGCTCGGCCTCGGCGGACGCGGCGTCGTTCGCGGCGGCGTCGGTGGAGGCGATCAGGGCGTACCAGGTGTCCGTGAGGTCACCGTCCTGGTAGCGGCGGCGTTCCCAGCGGATCTCGCCGGCGTCGGCCATCGCCTCGACGGAGGGGGTCGCTGACGGCGACACCAGGGTGATGTCTGCGCCGGCCGCGATGAGCGCGGGGAGGCGGCGCTGCGCGACCTGGCCGCCGCCGACGACGACTACGCGGCGCCCGCGCAGGCGCAGTCCGACGGGGTAGGCGGGGTGCTCGGCGTGCTCGGCCATGGCTGTGCGGGCTCCTCGGGCAGGGTGCAGGGTGCAGATGCGGAGTGCTGCGGTGTGCTGCGGGCCGCTGCGGCGGTGGAGCGGCTGTGACGTGCGGGGATTGGGGCACGGGTGGGGCGTGGGAACACGATACGGGGTGGTGGGCAGGAGGTGGGGTGTACGGGGGTGAGGTCTCCGGGGCTGTACATGCGGGACGGGGAACGCGCCTGCGGTGCGGGGTGGGGCGGCGCCAGGGGCGTGCTTGTTGCCCTGCCGGCCCCTTCCCGGACCCCAGCCCCCGTCCCCCGGTCCCCGGACCTCGGACGCCGGACGCCGGACGCCGGACGGGCTGACGTACGTACCCTCAGGCGCCGGGCGGACTGGATCTCCGGTCCGCCCGGCAGGGGGGTTACTTCTCCGTTACGCCCGCCGAGTCGAACGTCGCCACCTCGTGCATCGCGCGGGCCGCGCTCTGCACGATGGGGAGCGCGAGCAGCGCTCCCGTCCCTTCGCCGAGGCGGAGGTCCAGGTCGACCAGGGGGCGCAGGCCCAGCTTGTTCAGCGCGGCGATGTGGCCCGGCTCCGCACTGCGGTGGCCTGCGATGCAGGCGGCGAGGGACTCCGGGGCGATCGCCCTGGCGACCAGTGCCGCCGCTCCGGCGCTCACACCGTCCAGGATGACGGGGGTACGCAGCGAAGCGCCGCCGAGCAGGAACCCGGCCATCGCCGCGTGCTCCAGGCCGCCGACCGCGGCGAGCACGCCGATCGGGTCGGACGGATCGGGCTGGTGCAGATCCAGCGCACGGCGGACCACGTCGACCTTGCGGGCGTGCATCTCGTCGTTGATCCCGGTGCCGCGGCCGGTCACCTCGGCCGGGTCGATCCCCGTGTACACGCAGATCAGCGCCGCCGAGGCCGTCGTGTTGGCGATGCCCATCTCGCCGGTCAGCAGGCCCTTGTTGCCCGCTGCCACGAGGTCGCGGGCCGTCTCGATGCCCACCTCGATGGCGGCCAGCACCTCCTCGCGGCTCAGCGCGGGACCCGTCGTGAAGTCGGCCGTTCCCGCTCGGACCTTCCGGGGAAGGAGACCGGGCGTCGCGGGCAGCTCGGCGGCAACGCCGACATCGACCACACAGACCTCGGCGCCCACCTGGGCCGCGAAGGCGTTGCACACCGCTCCGCCGCCGAGGAAGTTCGCGACCATCTGCGCGGTCACTTCCTGCGGCCAGGCCGTGACGCCCTGGGCGTGCACTCCGTGGTCCCCGGCGAAGATCGCGACGGCCGCGGGCTCCGGGATCGGCGGCGGGCACATCCGGGAGAGGCCGGACAGCTGCGCGGAGATGATCTCCAGCATGCCGAGGGCGCCCGCCGGTTTGGTCATCCGCTTCTGGCGTTCCCATGCCTCGCCGAGCGCCTTGGCGTCCAGCGGGCGGATGTTGGAGATGGTCTCCTGGAGCAGGTCGTGCGGCTCCTCGCCGGGGAGCGCGCGGCGGCCGTACGTCTCCTCGTGCACGACCCATGACAGCGGGCGGCGCTTGGACCAGCCCGCCTGCATCAGCTCGGGCTCCTCGGGGAACTCGTCGACGTAGCCGACACACAGGTACGCGACGACTTCGAGGTGATCGGGCAGACCGAGTGCGCGGACCATTTCGCGCTCGTCGAAGAAGCTGACCCAGCCGACGCCGAGCCCTTCTGCCCGGGCGGCGAGCCAGAGGTTCTCCACGGCGAGGGCCGAGGAGTAGGGCGCCATCTGCGGCTGGGTGTGCCGACCGAGGGTGTGGCGGCCGCCGCGCGTGGGGTCTGCGGTGACGACGATGTTCACCGGAGTGTCGAGGATGGCCTCGATCTTCAGTTCCTTGAACTGCTTGGCGCGGCCCTTGGGCAGCGACTTGGCGTACGCGTCGCGCTGGCGCTGTGCCAGTTCGTGCATGGAACGCCGGGTCTCCGCCGAGCGGATGACGACGAAGTCCCAGGGCTGCGAGTGGCCCACGCTGGGCGCCGTGTGCGCGGCCTCCAGGACGCGGAGCAGCACCTCGTGCGGGATCGGGTCGCTGCGGAATCCGTTACGGATGTCGCGGCGCTCACGCATCACGCGGAGCACTGCCTCGCGCTCGGCGTCGTCGTAGCCGGGGGCGGGCGGGGAGTAGGCGGCCGGTTCGGCGATCTCCTCGGCCGGCTGGGGTGCCTCTGCCGTTTCGGCCGCCGGGGCGCTCTCGGTCTCCTCGGCGGGGACTGGTGCCTCGGTGGGGACCGGTGCCTCGGTGGCTTCCTCGGCGGGGGCCGGAGCCTCGGCGGCGTCCTCTGCCGTGGGTGCTGCCGGGGCGGCCTGTGCCGGTTCCACGATCTCCGGGGTCTCGATGATCTCGGGTCCGGTGACGAGCTCCGGTGCGGCCTCGGCCGCCGGCGTGGCCTCGGGAGCGGGGACGGGCTCGGGAGCGGGGACGGGCTCGGGAGCGGGGACGGGCTCGGGAGCGGGGACGGGCTCGGCCATCACGACCGGTTCCACCGTCGGCTCGGGCTCGGGCTCTGCCGCTGCTTCGACGGCTACGGGAAGCTCGGTGGGAGCTGCCGGGGCCGCGGGCTCGGGCTGGACCGTCGCGGCCGGCTCGACGAGCGGCTCCGGCTCCGGCACCGTCTCCGCGACGGGCGCCGCTACCGGCTCGGGTACGGGTACGGGTACGGGTACGGGTACGGGCTCAGGGTCGCTCACGGGCTCCGGAGCGTTCACGGCCTCCGGGGCGTTCACGGCCTCCGGCTGAGGCTCGGCCACCGGTTCCGGCGCCGGGTGCGGCTCCGGGGCGGCGGCGGCCTCCGGCGGTGCCGGCTGCTCGGCCACGGCCACCGCTTCGGGGGCCACGGGCTGTTCGGCGGCCGGTGTCGGGGATAGGTGCGGGGCCGTCGGAACGGAACCCTCCACTGCCACGAACCGGCCCATGGTGTCGCCCTCGGACACGGGCGCGGGCGGGGCCACGACCTCGGCCACGACCTCCGCGGGAGCCTCGGCCGGCGCCTCCACGGGGGCCTCGGCGACCGGCTCGGCGACCGGTTCGGCGACCGGCTCAGGGACGACCGTTTCTGCGGGGGCGACCGGGGCGACCGCGGCGGCGGGCTGAGCCGCCTGCTCCGGCTGGGGTGCCTGCGGTGCGACCGGCTGCGGTGCCTGGGCTGCCCACGGGCCAGGGGCCTGCGGCGGGATCTCGCCCGGCTGCGGTCCGGGCTGCGGGGCCTCGTCGGCCGGCAGATCGAAGTATTCGGGGCCCGGGGTCGGCGGTCCGGCGTGCCGGGCCGGTGCCTGGATCTGGGTCTGGGGTGCGGCGGTGGGGCCCCGGTCTGCCAGCGAGCGGACCACTCCGCCGCTCGGTGTGCCGCCGCTGGGTGTGCTGCCGAAGGACGGCGCCTCGGTGGAGGCGGGCCCCCGGTGCAGCGGGCGGCGCGTGGGAGCGGCAGCGGCCTGGGCACCCGCCGGGGCCGGCGCCGGTGCCTGGGCCTGAGCCGGGGTCGATGCGGCCATGGGCGCCGGGATACGTACGCCGTTGAGGTCGACGGAGCCGGTGTCACGGCCGCCGGACTCGTGCGTTCCCGCCATCTGCTCCGCCACCTGCGCGGCCTGGACCTGATGGCCGTACAAGAGGTCCTGTGGGGCGGTCTGCACCGGGGCCTGCGCGTAGGACTGCTGCTGGTACGCGGCCTGCTCGGGTGCCGGTGCGTACGCCGCGGGCTCGGCCGGGGCCGCCTGCGGGTCGCTCCACGCACCCTGGGACGTGGGCATCAGGAGAAGGTCGTCGTCCTCGGGTGCCTGCTCGGAGGGATCGAGGAAGGTGTAGGCGTCCGGGGCGGGGACGCCCGGCTGCTCCACCATGCCTGCGTTCTCCGGCAGTCCCTCGCCCGGGATCTGGCCGGTGTCAGTCATGCGTACCCCTCGCCCATCGTCAGTGCTCCTTCGGCCCTTCGCCCGGGACGCCCGAACCACGGCACGCCGGTGCTCGTCTACAAGAACGAGCGGGCTCGCCGCGCGGCACGAATCGCCCGCGGACATACACATTCTCGCGGCCGTTCGCCGCCGCGGCAGCTACTTCTGCCACGGCTCGCTGTGGACTGCGCCACGTCGCGCGCGTCCCCCGGTTGTGCCGTACCACAGCGAGGACCAAAACGGTCCCCTTTTCCGGACATTGACGAACGAAGCGACGAACGACCGGGCGCGGTACAACGATCGGCCAGCCTACCTCCCGCCGTCTCCGACCGGGTCAGGGGGCGAGGTCCGAACGCACGCCGGAGAGCAGGAAGACGACAGAGCGTTCCCGCTCCGACCATGCGGTCGTGTCGAGTTCGACGGTCTGGAGGAGGGCGCAGTCGATCCGGTATCCGTTCGCGGCGAGTGCGCCTCCGAGTGCCTCCGCCTCGTCCCGGGTGGACGCGTGCGTGACGATCCGTTCGGGGCGGCGGTCCGCCACGGCGGTGACGACCGGGACGCCGCCGCCCCCGATCCGTACGACATCGGGTTCGGGCAGGCGTTCCAGGACGTGCGGGGCCCTGCCCTGGACGACCTGGAGCGGAACCCCGAAGGCGCGGGCGGCGGCTGTGGTGCGGGCGCACGCCTCCGGATCGCTGTCAACGGCCAGGACCGCCGCGCCGAAGCGGGCCGCTTCCACGGCCAGGGCGCCGCTGCCGGAGCCGATGTCCCAGACGAGGTCGCCGGTCCGCGGGCCGAGGCGTGCCAACTGGGCGGCGCGCAGCCCCGGGAACTCGCCCTCGCCGCTCTCCCCCGCGATGTCCGCCGCACCGTCGCGGTACGCGTCGGCGGGCAGCGCCCAGCCTCGTACGCCCTGGGGGTACGCGGGCTGGCGGCCGGCGATCCAGGCGCCGGTGGCGGTGGTCTCGGGGCCGCCGCCGATGACGATGACGACGTTCGGGTCGCGCCAGGCGTGGTCGGCGGCCTTGTCGGAGGTCAGGACGGTGACCTGTTCGCGGTCGGTGCCGAGCTCCTCGCAGATCACGAAGGTGCGGTGCACGCCGTCGAGGAGGAGGGCGAGTTCGGCGGGGCCGGCGCCGGGCGAGGTGAGGACGGCGACCTTGTGGTGGGCGCGGCAGACGTTGACCGCACGGCGCAGCGTCCTCGGGTGGGCGACGACGACCTGGGCGTCGTCCCACGGCATTCCGGCGCGGGCGAAGGCGGTGGCGACGGAGGAGACGGCCGGAACGACTTCGACTTCGAGGCCGTGTTCGGGCGCGCGCAGGGTGCGTACGACGCCGAAGAAGCCGGGGTCGCCGTCGGCGAGGACCACGGCGCTGCCGCGGTGTCCGGCGATCCTGCGGGCGGCGAGGTCGACGCTGCCGAGACGGATGCGTTCGGCGCGTTCGGGGACTTCGGGGAGGGCGAGGTGGTGCCCTGCTCCGGCGACGAGCGTGGCGGCCGAGAGGGCGGCGGTGGCGGCCCTGCTCAGCGGCGAGCCGTCCCAGCCGATCACCGTGACCCGGTCGGCCATCGTCGTCAGTCTCCTGGGGTGTCGCAGGCGGGGCTGCCCGGGGGTGGCGGGCACGGTGAGAGTACCTGGTCCGTACCTGGCCGGGTCCGGCGGCTTCTCGTTGTCAGTTCCAGTCGTTGTAGCTGCCGTAGCCGCCCGCGTCGGCCAGCTGCTCGGCGACCCCTTCGAGGTCCTCGGGGAGGAGTCCCCAGACGATCAGGTCGGTCCTGATGTCGGTCCAGCCGCCGTCGGTACCGTTCTCGGTCCTGGTACGGGCTATCCGCGCGTTGCGCAGGACGCCTTCGCTGATGCAGCCCAGTTTCTGGGCGACCTGCTGAGAGGCGGTGTTGTCGGCGGGGGTGCGCAGCTCGATGCGTTCGAACCGCTGGTCCCGGAAGAGCCATTCGGCGAGGGCCAGCACGGACTCGGTGGCGTATCCCTCGCCGCGTGCCCAGGGCGCGGTGATGTAGCGGACCTCGGTGGCGAGGGTGCGCCAGTCGGTGTTGAGGAGCCGGACCGATCCGACGAGGCGCTGGGTGAGGAACTCGGTGACGGCGAAGACGATGCCGTTGCCCTGGGTGCGCTCGGCAGGAGCGATCCTGCGGACCCATCGTTCGGCGTCGACCTGGGTGTAGGGATGGGGGCTCTCGGTCCAGGCGGTGACGAGCTCGTCGTTCATCATCTCGATGTACGCGGGCACGTCCGCCATGTCGAAGGGGCGCAGCACCAACCTGTCCGTGCTGATGGAGATGGACGGAAAGGTGGTAGTCATGCGCAGCTCCATGCAGAAGACCGTGTAAAGGCACAGCATGCAGCATCCGGCCGACGTTGTGCATGGCCGGGTCCGTACCACGGAGCCCCGCGCACCCTGTGGGGGTGTGCGGGGCTCCGTGGGCAAGTGCCGTCCGGGTGTCAGGACTTGGCGGGGCTACCGAAGGAGGGGACGATCGAGCCCTGGTAGGTGTCCTCGATGAACTTCTTGACCTCGTCGGAGTTCAGGAGCCCGGCGAGCTTCTGGACGCGGGCGTCCTTCTCGTTGCCCTCCTTGACCGCGAGGAAGTTGGCGTAGGGGTTGCCCTCGGCCTTCTCCAGCACGAGGGAGTCCTTGCCGGGCTTGAGCTTGGCCTCGATGGCGTAGTTGCCGTTGATGACGGCGGCGTCCACATCGCTCAGGGCGCGGGGCACGGTCGCGGCCTCCAGCTCCTTGAACTCCAGGCCCTTCTTGTCCGTGATGTCGCTGAGCTTGGCGCTGGTGCCGACACCGGGCTTGAGGGTGATCAGGCCGTTCTCGGCGAGGAGCTGAAGGGCGCGGCCCTCGTTGGTGGTGTCGTTCGGGACGGCGATGGTCTGGCCGGCCTCGATGTCCTTGATGTCCTTGACGCTCTTGGAGTAGAGGCCCAGGGGCTCCAGGTGCACGTTGACGACCGGGACGATGTGGGTGTTGTTCTGCTTGTTGAAGTCGTCCAGGTACGGCTTGTGCTGGAAGAAGTTGGCGTCGACCTGGCCGGTCTCGGTCGCGGTGTTCGGCAGGACGTAGTCCGTGAACTCCTTGACCTCCAGCTTGAGGCCCGCCTTGTCGGCCAGGTTCTTCTTGACGAAGTTCAGGATGTCGTGGTGCGGCGTCGGGGACGCGGCGACGACGAGTGCCTTGGAGGTGTCGGCCTTGGCGCCGGTCTCGCCCTTGGCCGCCGGGTCGGAGTCCGTACCGCAGGCGCTGAGGCCGAGGGCGAGGGCGGCGGTGGCGGCGGCAGCTGCGGTGATCTTGATGTTCTTACGCACGAAAAGTGCCTCTTTCGGTGGTGAGGGTGGAGCGCCCGGACAAGGAGTTCGGGCTTGGTGGGGAGGAAAGTCTCAGGTGGTGGTGCGGCCCCGGCGGGCCAGCAGGCGTACGGCTCCGTCGCCGATCAGCTGGACCACGGTGACGATGACGACCAGGAGCACGACGGTGACGAGCATGAACTGGTTGTCGAAGCGCTGGAATCCGTACGTGACGGCCTTGGAACCGAGTCCTTCGCCACCGACCGCGCCGGCCATCGCGGAGTAGCCGATGAGGACGATGACGGTGGTCGTGACGCCCGAGACGAGCGAGGGCAGGGCCTGCGGGAGGAGGACCTTGCGGACGATCGTCGGGATGGAGCCGCCCATGGACTGGACGGCTTCGACGAGCCCGTGGTCGACCTCGCGGATCGCCGTCTCGACGAGCCGGGCGAAGAACGGGATGGCGCCCACGGCGAGCGGGACGATCATGGCCGTGGGGCCGATGAACGTGCCGACGACCCAGGTGGTGAAGGGGATCAGTGCGATCAGCAGGATGATGAAGGGCAGCGAGCGGCCGACGTTCACGATCGCGCCGATGACCTTGTTCACCGCGGTGTTCCGCAGCAGTCCGCCCTTGTCGGTGAGGACCAGCAGGACGCCGAGCGGCAGGCCGGCCAGGACGGTGACGAGCGCGGACCACAGCACCATGTAGAGGGTGTCGACGGTGCCCTGGGTCAGCAGTGGCTGCATTTCGGACCAGGTCACTTGACGGCCTCCTTGGTGAGCGGGGCGGGGGTCTGGGCGGGTACGCCGGGAGCTTCGGGCTCCACGACCTCGGCCTGGAGGCCCTGCTCGCGCAGGAAGCCGATCGGCACGACGTTCTCCTCGAAGCGGCCGGGGAGCTCGATGCGCATCCGGCCGATCTGGTTGCCGCCGACGGTGTCCATGGCGGCACCCAGGATCGAGATGTCGATGTTGTACGTACGGGAGAGCTGGGAGATCACCGGCCGTCCGGCGGCCTCCCCGTGGAAGGTGACGTCGACGACCGTGCTGTCCGGGCCGGACGCCGTACCACCGACGGGGAACAGCTCGTGGGCCAGTTCGGAGCCGGGGGTGGCGAGGAGCTCGCGGACGGTGCCTGACTCGACGACGCGGCCCTTGCGCATCAGCGCGGCCGAGTCGCAGACCGTCTTGACGACGTCCATCTCGTGCGTGATGAGCAGGACGGTGAGGCCGAGCTGCTGGTTGAGGTCGCGCAGCAGCTGGAGCACCGAGCGGGTGGTCTCGGGGTCGAGCGCGGAGGTCGCCTCGTCGGAGAGCAGCACCTTGGGCTCTCCGGCCAGGGCGCGGGCGATGCCGACGCGCTGCTTCTGGCCGCCGGACAGCTGGCCGGGGTACGCCTTCGCCTTGTCGGAGAGGCCGACCAGGTCGAGAAGTTCCAGGGCCTTGCGGGCCCGGTCACGGCCGGAGACGCCGAGGATCTCCAGGGGGAGTTCCACGTTGTCCTGCACGGTGCGGGAGGCCAGCAGGTTGAAGTGCTGGAAGACCATGCCGATGCGGCTGCGTGCCTGCCGGAGCTCCTTGCCGGCGCGGGGGCCCCGGCCCGCGAGTGCGGTGAGGTCCTGGCCCGCGACGGTCACGGTGCCGGACGTGGGGCGTTCCAGCAGGTTGACGCAGCGGATCAGGGAGGATTTTCCGGCGCCGCTCTGTCCGATGACGCCGTACACCTCGCCCTCGCGGACATGCAGGTCGACGCCGTCGAGGGCGGTGACCTCTCGGCCGCGCGACTGGTAGACCTTCGTGAGGCCCGTAGTGGTGATCACAGGGGTTTCCGTCACTGTCGAGTGCGCGGCGCGGTGTCCGCCGGGCACGGGGCATTCGTCTGATGAGACTGTTCGCAGTGGTTGACCGGTCAGGTCTCGGCGCGGCTGATCGCGGCGGACGGCCGGAAGGCAGCGCATGCTCGGGCAGGCACGTTCCGCTGGGTGCGGACGGCGGGGGCTCGGTCTCGCTTCGGGGCGTGAGACTCAGGCGGGGCTCAGAAGGCGCGCATTCGACACATACAACGAGCACCGGGCGTGGTGATCGCCTCGGTCGCAGGGATGCGGCAGCTCGTCGTGGTCATGGCCCAAGTAAAACAGACGTCACCCCCGCACCGGTCGGCCTGTCCGGATAGCGGACAAGCGTGGATGCTCGCTCCAGCTGCCACTCGGGGACGGGTGAGATTTCGCGAACACGGCTGTGACCTGCGCCGATACGGGTGGGACGGCGGCGGGGGCCTGGTTGGGCACGCCCCGGTGTCAGGGTCCGCTGTGGCGAAGGCCACGATCTTCGCTCCGGCCGCAGGGCCGGCCGCTCCGGCCACAGGGCCCCGGGCCTTCCTCCCGCCGGCCCCGGAGGGTGCCCGTGTCCCGGGGCCGGGCGGACAGGGGGCCTACACACGGGGCCTCTGCCCGCACGTAATACCCTCGCTTCATGCTTGACGCCCTGACGGTCGCGGTCGCCGTGTCCGCGCTCGCCCTTGCCGCCTGGTGCGGACTCGCCGCTTTCCGTGACCAGCCGACGAAGGACTGGCACTTCATAGGGATGGCCGTCGTGTCCGTACTGGCGCTGGCGCAGCTGGTCGTCGGAATCGTGCAGCTGGCCCGTGGCGAGCGGCCGGAGCAGGGGATGACCGTCTTCATCGCCTATCTGATCGGTGCCTTCGCCGCCGTGCCCGCGGCCGGTTTCCTGTCGCTGACCGAGCGGACCCGCTGGGGATCGGTGACGGTGGCGGCGGGGGCGGTCGTGCTGGCCGTCCTCGAAGTACGGCTCTACGACATCTGGGGAAACTGACCGTGACCGGCACCGAGCGCACCACCGAGGGTTCCCGCAGGCAGCCGTTCGAACTCGGCACCGGGCCGGGGCGCGTACTGGTGTGGTTCTACGGGGTGTTCACCGTGGCCGCCGCCTCCCGCTCGGTCGTCCAGATGATCCTGGACTTCGACAGGGCGCCGCTGGCCTACGTGCTGTCGGCCGTCGCCGCCGTCGTGTACGGCTTCATCACGTACTCGCTGGTGCGCGGCGGGGAGAAGGCACGCAGGGCGGCGCTGGTGTGCTGTGCCGCCGAACTCGTGGGTGTGCTCGTCGTGGGTACGTGGACGATGGTGGAGCCGTCGGCCTTCCCCGACGCCACCGTCTGGTCGGACTTCGGTACGGGCTATCTGCTCATCCCGGTGATCCTGCCGATCACCGGGATGATCTGGCTGCGACGCGCGAAGGTCGCGTAGCCACCCGCGTACGACGAGCCGTCAGGCGCTGGCCACGTAGGCCGGTGCGGCGGCGTGCTTCTCCAGCAGGATCAGCCGGACGCCGTCCTGTCCGGTGGCGTCCCCCACCCGTGCGTAACCCTCCCTGCGGTACAGCCGCAGATTGGTCTCGCTCCGGTGTCCGGTGTGGATCCGGAAGCGGGTGGCCGCGCGGCCGTTCGTGAGACCCGACTCCGCGGCGCGCAGCAGACGGGCGCCGAGGCCGTGGCCCTGGAGCCGGGGGTGCACGCAGAGCTTGCCGATCTGCCCGGTGCCGTCCTGGTCGGAGAAACCGCGTACCGAACCCACGACTTCGTCACCGAGCCGGGCCACGAACACCAGGTCCGCTTCGACTTCCACGCGGACCGAGTCGAGGGTCTGCACGAGCGGGTCGATCCGGTAGTTGCCGTAGAGCTCCGCCTCGCTCTGGAAACAGAGGTATCGGAGTTTGAATATCTGCTCGGCGTCCTGTGTGTCCGCCGCCGAGATGGTCACGCTCATGCCCATGTGTGCATGCCTCCCGCTCACCTGATCCGCCGGTTGTCTACCGCTCCTTTCCCCGCAGTTCAGGAGCTACAACCTCCGCCGCGAGCATTCTGCGCAGACATCCAAGGCATCGGGAACGCATCGGACCCAAACTCCCCTGTGACATACCCAACCTTCCTGCGATTTCCCGGTAGGTCGGATCGGCTGGGGAAAGCATCGCGTCGAGCAGCTGCGCGCACCTTCCGGGCAGACGTTCCACCGCCGTGCGTAACACCCGCCGTGTGTCGGCGCCGAGGGCGGTGCGCTCCGGGCAGCCGTAGTGGTCCGCGGCGGGCTCGGCGCTGCCGTACGCGTACTCGTGACGGGCCGTTCGCCGGGTCCGCCGCGCCTCCCCTCGTACCGCGCCGCGCACCCAGCGGGCCGGGTCGGCGGGCGGACCCTGGGCGTCGAGGCGCTCGAAGAGCCGGAGCCATACGGCCTGTTCGAGATCGGCGGGGTCGGCCGATGCGGCCTGGGCCTCGGCCCTCGCCTCCGCGCGGATCAGCGGGAGCAGGGCTTGTACGACGGCCGGACCGGCAGGGGGCGGGGCATGATCGATAAGCGTCATGCCCCACCCGACGTGCCGTGCGGGCGGCCGGTTGCCGTGCGCGGGGAGTGCCACCCGACCGGGGTGCGCCCGGCCGGGTGCTGACGCGGCTCCCGGGGTACAGCGGTCCCCCGTGGATCAGTCCCGGGTGAAGTCGGCCGCGGCGAGCAGTGCGGTGTCCGGGTTGTCGGAGAAGACGCCGTCGATGCCTGCCTCGAAGTACGTCCGGAGCGCGCCGAACGCGTCACCGTACGCGGCGGGGTCGGTCCCCCGGCGGAACTCGGCGGGCAGGAAGCTGTTCTCGTTGCGCATCGTGTACGGGTGCAGGATCAGGCCCTGCTGGTGCGCGTCCCGCACCAGGGTGGTCGGCGTGGTGAGCCGTCCCGCACCGTCCTTGGGGATGATCAGGTCCAGCGTGGGGCCGATGCCCTGTGCGAAGGAGGCCATCCACTTCAGGCCGGCGGGCTGGACGAGCTCGGCGACGGTGCGCGGGTCGCCGGCCTCGACGAAGTCCCAGGGGCGCGTCGCGGCGCCCGACAGCAGAACGACCCTGGGCGTGGCGACGAGCTTCGCGAGCCGCTGCATCGAGCTCGGCTCGAAGGACTGCAGGATGAGCGGGGAGTTCGCGCGGTGGCGGCCGTGGCGCCGCAGGAGGCGGGCGAGCGGCTCCTCCAGACCGAGGCCGAGGGACCGGAAGTACGTGGGGTGCTTCGTCTCGACGTACAGCCAGACCGGTGCGCCGCGCCTGCGTCCTTCCTGGTCGGCCCAGCGCAGGACCTCCTCGAAGGTGGGGATCTCCCAGCGGCCGTCGTAGAGGGTGTTCTCCTGGCGGGTGCCGGGGATGCGCTCCTTGGCGCGCAGCGTCTTCAGTTCGGCGAGGGTGAAGTCCTCGGTGAACCAGCCGGTGAACGAGACACCGTCGACCTTCTTCGTCGCCCTGCGGCTCGCGAACTCGGGGTGCTCGGCGACGTCCGTGGTGCCGGTGATGTCGTTCTCGTGGCGGCAGACGAGGTGACCGTCCTTCGTCGGCACGAGGTCCTGCTCGACGATGTGCGCGCCCATGTCCAGGGCCAGCTGGTAGGCGCCGAGGGTGTGCTCGGGCCGGTAGCCGCTGGCACCACGGTGGCCTATGACGGTCGGAACGGGCAGGTCGCGGTAGCCGCCGCGGCCCTTGCCCCGCCCGTCGGCGCCGCGCTCGGTGGCGGCGGCCGTCCCGGGCAGGCCGAGGGCCGCCGTGCCGAGCACCGCGGCCCCCAGCAGGGCCCGCCTGCCGGGGCTCGTCTGCGCACGCTCTGTCATGAATGCTCCTCGCTGTGATGTCCGGCACCTGGTCGAGCGAGGCCCGATCGTAGGCAGCTACGCCATCGGTGGGGCTGCTTCTGGACGAACGTGGCGGAAACACACGTCAACACTGCGTATCCAGTGCGTGAACCCGATGTGCGATCAGTGAGTACCCGCGAGTATCGTCCTCACCTGCACGGACCTTCATTCGCACCCGCCCCGGCCGCCCGGCCACGACACCGGAGGAACCGTTGTCCCGTCTCACGGTCATCAAGGCAGTGCTCGGACCGATCCTGCGCCTGATGTTCCGCCCACAGGTGGAAGGCGCCAAGAACATTCCCGGGACCGGGCCGGTGATTCTCGCGGGCAACCACCTCACGTTCATCGACTCGATGATCATGCCGATCTGCTGCGACCGGCCAGTGTTCTACATCGGCAAGGACGAGTACGTCACGGGCAAGGGCCTCAAGGGCAAGCTGATGGCCTGGTTCTTCACGGGCTGCGGGATGATCCCGGTGGACCGGGACGGCGGGCGCGGTGGCGTCGCGGCGCTGATGACGGGCCGCCGGGTGCTGGACGAGGGCCACGCCTTCGCGATCTACCCGGAGGGCACCCGCTCCCCCGACGGCCGGCTCTACCGCGGCCGTACGGGCATCGCGCGGCTGACCCTGATGACGGGCGCCCCCGTTGTCCCGTTCGCGATGATCGGCACCGACAAGCTTCAGCCGGGCGGCGCCGGGCTGCCCCGGCCGGGCAAGGTCACGGTCCGTTTCGGCGAGCCGATGGAGTTCTCGCGCTACGAGGGCATGGACCGCGACCGCTATGTGCTGCGTGCGGTGACGGACTCGGTGATGGCCGAAGTGATGCGGCTCTCCGGCCAGGAGTACGTCGACATGTACGCCACGAAGGCCAAGGCCGCGTGAGCTGACACGCTCCGCGTCGATCGGAAGGGCCCGTACCCCGGCCAGTCGGGGGTACGGGCCCTTCCGTGTGACACCGCGTGCTACGGGTGCTCGACGCCGTCCTCCAGCTTCTGGCCCCGCAGCAGGAACCAGGCGGCCACGGCTGTCGCCAGGAGGACGGCGGCGCCGATGCCCGCCGCGTACCGCAGCCCCTCGACGAACGCCTCCTGCGCTGCCTCCACCAGGGGCGCCGCCTGGGCGGCGGGAAGCGTGGAGGCCGCTTCGACCGCGCCGCCCAGCGATTGGTGGGCGGCCTCCGCCGTGCCGGACCCGATGCCGGCCGGGGTCTCGAAGCCCTGGTAGACGCCCGTGACGATCGAGCCGAGAATGGCGATGCCGAGGGCCGCGCCGAGCTCGTACGCCGTCTCGGAGACCGCGGACGCCGAGCCCGCCTGCTCCTTGGGGACGGTGGAGAGGATGACGTCGGCGGTGACGGTGAAGGCGAAACCGGCACCGACTCCGACGACCAGCAGCATCGCTCCGAGCATCGGGTACCCGGTGTCCTTGCTCAGCAGGGTCACCGAGGCGAGCGCCACCCCGACGGCGGCGAGTCCGCCGGTCACCACCGAGCGCACGGAGTAGCGGCGGGCCACCAGCCCGGCCATCAGTCCCGCGGCCACCGCGCCGATGGCCGCGGGCAGTTCGGCGAGGCCGGCCTCCAGCGGGCCGCGGCCCTGGACCAGTTGCAGGAACTGGGAGAGGAAGAAGATCAGTCCGGCCAGACCCAGGATGGTCAGCAGGTCGGCGAGTACCGCGCCGGAGAAGCCCCGGTGGTGGAAGAGCCGCATGTCCAGCAGCGGTGCGGGCAGCTTCAGTTGCCTGCGTACGAACCAGGCGAGCGCCGCCGCCCCGATGACGGCCGAGGCCGCCACCTCCCCGCTCCCGCCGTGGGCGGCCAGTTCCTTGATGGCGTACACGACGCCGATCATGCCGATGAGCGAGAGTCCGACACTGAGGAGGTCCCAGGGGCCCGGTGCCGGGTTCTTGGATTCGGGGATCATCTTGATGCCGACCACGACCAGGACGGCCATCACCGGGAGGTTGATCAGGAAGACCGAGCCCCACCAGAAGTGTTCGAGCAGGAAACCGCCCACGACGGGGCCGACGGCCGCGCCGGCGGAGGCCATGGCGCCCCAGATGCCGACCGCGAGGCTGCGTTCCCGAGGGTCGTGGAAGAGGTTGCGGATCAGGGCGAGCGTGGAGGGCATCAGGGTGGCGCCCGCGACACCGAGCAGCGCCCGGGCCAGGATCATCATCTCCGGGCTGGTCGCGTAGGCGTTGAGCACCGAGACCGCACCGAACGCGACGGCGCCGGTCAGCAGCAGCTTCTTGCGGCCGATGCGGTCGCCGAGGCTGCCCATGGAGACGAGCAGTCCGGCGATGACGAAGGAGTAGACGTCACCGATCCAGAGCAGCTGGGTGCCGGTCGGCGCGAGGTCCTCGCTGAGGAAGGGGGTCGCCAGTCCGAGGACGGTGGCGTCGACGGCCACCAGCAGCACGGCGAGGACGAGGACGGCCAGAGCGATCCACCGTCCCGGCCGGCGCACGATGTCCGTGGTGTGCGATGTCTGGGCGATGCTGCTCATTGCTCCACGCTCCGGCGTGCTCCGCCGATCAACAACTCGACGATCATGTACTGAAAGTCCTTGGGGGCGACTCTGCCGACCTGTACGGCCCAGGCGCCGGTGCCGATCAGCCCGTAGAGGGCCTCGGTCAGCCAGGCGGGCGTGAGGTCGATGCGGAATTCGCCGCGCTCCTGGCCGCGCCGGAAGAAGGCGGCGACGCGGGCGTCGAGCCGGTTCCAGCCCTCGTTCACCTCGTCGCCCTCGAAGAGCTGGTTCTCGGTGACGAGGAACGAGAGCAGCCCCGCGCTGGGTTCGACGGCGGCGACGAAGCGGCGCAGGCCGCCCTCCGCACTGCCCTCGTCCAGCGCGGCGGCATCCAGGGCCGTCTCGAATTCCTGGATGCCCAGATTCTCCAGCGCCTTGACCAGGGCGTCCCGCCCGGCGAAGTGACGGTGCAGCGTGGCGCGGCCGATGCCGGCGGCCTTGGCCACCTCGTCCATGGTGGCGGTGGATTTGTGGGTCAGCAGAGCGGCAGCGCTGCGCAGCACCTGCTCACGGTCCAGAGTCATGAGACAACCATAACTCACATGAGACAACCCTGTCTCACCACATTCCTGCCTCACCAAGGCCAACCGATCGCACCGCCCGGCAGCGGCGGGCACCATGAGGCCATGAAGCCGCTGTTGCTGATCGATATCGACGGTCCGCTCAACCCGTACCTGGCCCTGTCCCGTCCCGGTACGCCGGACGGATATCGCCAGCACCTCATGCGGCCGTCCGGGTGGACGGAAGGGCCGGCGCTGCCGGTCCTGCTGAATCCCGGGCACGGCGGAGCGTTGCTGGCCCTCGCCGGTGACCGGTACGAACTGGCCTGGGCCTCAACGTGGATGAACGAGGCCAACGAGTGGATCGCCCCGCTGCTGGGGCTGCCCGCGCTGCCGTACGTCGAGTGGCCCTCACTCCTGGGCAGCACCCCGGACGGTTTGTTCTGGAAGACCCGTCATGTCGTGGAGTACGCGGCCGGGCGGCCCTTCGCCTGGATCGACGACGAGATCACCGAGCGGGACCGGGCATGGGTGGCTGCCCATCACCCCGCCCGGTCGCTGCTGCGGCGGATCGATCCGTGGGTCGGTCTGGAACAGGCCGACTTCGACGCACTCGCCGCGTGGGCCGGGGACTGAACCCGCGGCCCCGCGGTGGCCGGTACGGACGTCAGTCGGCGAGCAGCATGAGATCCAGGTCGCGCAGGTGGGCGCGGTCGGTGATCGCGTTCAGGGACGCGATCCGACCGTCCCTGAACGTGAACCTCATGAGGGAAAACTGCTGCCCCTCGCGGATCGATACGACGCCCAGCTCCCCGTCGACGAGAACGAGCTGCGCGGACAGGGCGAACGGCGCGAACATGATCGCCTGGCCGGCGACCGCGGCGGCTCCGCGCACCGCGAGGCCCGCGCCCATGTCGGAGCGTGCCACGACATCCGGGTCGAGCACGGCGACGAGGGCCTCGAACTCGCCGTTGCGGGCGGCGGCGAGGAAGGCGTCCACCACGGTGCGCCGACGCGCCAGGTCCGGGTCGGTGACGGGTTCGGCCCCCCGCACCCGGCGACGGGCCCGGCTGGCCAGCTGACGGGCGGCCGCCGGGGTCCGGTCCACGATCCGGGCGACCTCGTCGAAGGGCACGGCGAACATGTCGTGCAGGACGAACGCCAGCCGCTCGGCCGGCTCCAGGGTCTCCAGCACCACGAACATGGCCAGCCCGACGGAGTCCGCCAGCAGCGCCTGCTCCTCCGGGTCACCGCTGTTCCGCCCGCCCTTCACCGGCTCGGGCGCGGGTACCGTCGGCGGGTCGAAGGGCTCCTCCCGCCGGGAGCGGCGCGAGCGCAGCATGTCCAGGCAGACGCGGCCGACGACGGTGGTCAGCCAGCCGCCCAGATTCTCGATGTCTCCGGCCCCGGAGCGGCTCAGCCGCAGCCACGCCTCCTGGACCGCGTCCTCGGCCTCGTTCCGCGAGCCGAGCATCCGGTGGGCGACCGCCTTCAGGTGGTCCCGGTTCTCCTCAAAACGCTCCGCGAGGTACACGTTCTCGTCCACTGCCCCATCCTCCGTCTCGGCCCCGTGTCACTCTGACGGATCAAAGGGGCGGGATGTGACGGGTTCCGCCGAGTTCCGGGACCAGCCTCGGGGCTCGGCCCAGCCCTCAGCTCCAGGGCAAGGAGGCGCGGTGGCGCCAGTACGCCTCCGGCTCCTCGACCAGCGCGTCCAGCCGGGCCCGCCGCTCCTCGTCGAGGTCGAGGACGGCCGCGTGGAGGTTCCCGGCGAGCTGGGCGACCGTGGCCGCGCCGGAGAGGACGACGCCGGCCCACGGCTGGTGCAGGACGAGCGCGAGGGCGACGGCATCACTGTCGAGACCCGCCTCCGCGGCGATCTCCCGTACGACGGCGGGGGCCTCGGTGCCCGCGAGCCGGCCGTTGGCCATGCCCTCCTTGACGATCACGGTGAGCCCGGCGTCGTGGGCGTCGGCGAGCGCGGGTCCCGCGGAGGTCTCCAGCACGTTGTAGGTGGCCTGGACGGTACGGAAGAGGGGTGCGCCGTCGACGGTGACGGCGAGCGCGGCGCGGATGGCGTCGGCCTGGCCGGGACCACTGGTGGAGAGTCCGACGGTGACGCCCTCGGCCGCGTGCTCGGCGAGGCGCGCGTGCAGTTCCTTGTCGGTGAGGGCCGGGCTGTCGGCTGTCACGGAGTGGATCTGGTAGAGGTCGAGCCGGTCCCCCAGCAGGGCGTGGGTCTCGGCGCGCTGGCGCTCGTACGTGGCGAGGCCGTGATCCTTGATCTCGTGGTCCTCGGCGTCCACCCGCCAGTCGGCGGTGTAGGTGTAGCCCCACTTGCTGCCGACGACGACGTCGGTGACCTCGGGACGGGCCGTCAGCCAGTCGGCGAGGAACTCCTCGGAGCGGCCGTAGGAGCGGGCGGCGTCGAAGTAGCGGACGCCCTGGGCGTAGGCGGCGTCGAGGAGTTCGTGCGTGCGGGCGCGCAGGGCCTCGACACTGCGCTCGTCGGGGAGGTCCCGGTCGCGGTGGAGGTTGATGTAGCCGGGTCTGGCGACGGCGGCCAGGCCCAAACCGATGTGGGCGGTCGGGGTCGTAGCGGTGGCCAGCCTGGCGAAGGGCATCGCGGGCTCCTCGTGGGTCGGGGGGGGGAATCCTTCCCGTCCAACGTAGCCCGCGACGCCGTTCCTACACCTGCAGGCGGGCCGTCGCCCAGGCGTGCTGCGCCGCCAGATCGGCCTTCACCTCGGCGAGCTGGATCGCGACGGCGGACGGGGCCGTACCGCCGCGCCCGTCGCGGGAGGCGAGGGCGCCCTTCACGTTGAGGACCGTCCGAACCTCCGGGGTGAGGTGCTCGGAGATCTTCGCGAACTGCTCGTCGGTGAGCTGGTCCAGCTCGATGCCGTGCTGCTCGCACTCCTTGACGCACTCGCCCGCGACCTCGTGCGCGACCCGGAACGGGACACCCTGCTTGACGAGCCACTCGGCGATGTCGGTGGCGAGCGAGAAGCCGGCGGGGGCCAGCTCCTCCATGCGCTCCCGGTTGACGGTGAGCGTCGCCATCATGCCGGTGAAGGCGGGCAGCAGGACTTCGAGCTGGTCGCAGGAGTCGAAGACCGGCTCCTTGTCCTCCTGGAGGTCGCGGTTGTACGCGAGCGGGAGGGCCTTGAGCGTGGCCATCAGGCCCGTCAGATTGCCGATGAGGCGCCCCGACTTGCCGCGCGCCAGCTCGGCGATGTCCGGGTTCTTCTTCTGCGGCATGATCGATGAGCCGGTGGAGAAGGCGTCGTGCAGGGTGACGAAGGAGAACTCCTTCGTGTTCCAGATGATGATCTCCTCCGCGATCCGGGAGAGGTTGATCCCGGTCATCGCGGTGATGAAGGCGAACTCGGCCACGAAGTCGCGGGAGGCCGTGCCGTCGATGGAGTTGGCGACGGAGCCGTGCTCGAAGCCGAGGTCGGCGGCGACCGCCTCCGGGTCGAGGCCCAGGGACGAGCCGGCCAGCGCGCCGGAGCCGTACGGCGAAACGGCGGTCCGCTCGTCCCACTGGCGCAGCCGCTCGGCGTCCCGGGACAGGGACTGCACATGGGCCAGGACGTGGTGGGCGAAGAGGACCGGCTGGGCGTGCTGGAGGTGCGTACGGCCGGGCATGGCCACGTCCGGGTGGGCCTCGGCGAGACCGACCAGGGCGTCCTGGAGCTCGGCGACGAGACCGCCGATGATCCGGGCGTGGTCACGCAGGTACATCCGGAAGAGGGTGGCGACCTGGTCGTTGCGGGAGCGGCCCGCGCGCAGCTTGCCGCCGAGGTCGGGGCCGAGGTGCTCCAGCAGGCCGCGTTCCAGGGCGGTGTGGACGTCCTCGTCGGCGATGGTGCCGACGAAGGTGCCCGAGGCGACGTCCTCCTCGAGCCGGTCGAGTCCGGCGAGCATGCGGGTCAGCTCGTCCTCGGTGAGCAGCCCGGCCTTGTGCAGCACCCGCGCGTGGGCGCGGGAGCCCGCGATGTCGTACGGGGCCAGGCGCCAGTCGAAGTGGACCGAGGCGGAGAGTTTCGCCAGGGCCTCGGCGGGGCCGTCGGCGAACCGGCCGCCCCAGAGGCGGACATCGCCGGTGTTGCTGCTCACGGTTGCTCCTCGTTGTGCGTCGGGGCGGGGCGGGGATCTTCTCCCCGCCCCGCCCCTTCCCGTAACCGGGGGCTCCGCCCCCGGACCCCGCTCCTTGAACGCCGGAGGGGCTGAAAGTGTGTCAGGCCAGGTCGCGCTTGGCCGCGATCTTCGAGGACAGGCCGAAGATCTCGATGAAGCCCTGCGCCTTGGACTGGTCGAACGTGTCGCCCGAGTCGTAGGTGGCGAGGTTGAAGTCGTAGAGCGACTGCTCGGACTTCCGGCCGGTGACGACCGCGCGGCCGGCGTGCAGGGTCATCCGGATGTCACCGGTGACGTGCTGGTTGGCCTCGTTGATGAAGCCGTCCAGGGCGCGCTTGAGCGGGGAGAACCACAGGCCGTCGTAGACCATCTCGCCCCAGCGCTGCTCGACCTGCCGCTTGTAGCGGGCCAGCTCGCGCTCGACCGTGACGTTCTCCAGCTCCTGGTGCGCGGTGATCAGTGCGATCGCGCCGGGGGCCTCGTACACCTCGCGGGACTTGATGCCCACGAGCCGGTCCTCGACCATGTCGATCCGGCCGATGCCCTGGGCTCCGGCGCGCTCGTTGAGCTGCTGGATCGCCTGGAGCACGGTGACGGGCTTGCCGTCGATGGCGACCGGGACGCCCTCCTTGAAGGAGATGACGACCTCGTCGGCCTCGCGGGGAGTGGCCGGGTTCTGCGTGTACTCGTAGATGTCCTCGATCGGCGCGTTCCAGATGTCCTCCAGGAAGCCCGTCTCGACCGCGCGCCCGAAGACGTTCTGGTCGATGGAGTACGGGGACTTCTTGGTGGTCGCGATCGGGAGGTTCTTCTCCTCGCAGAAGGCGATCGCCTTGTCGCGGGTCATCGCGTAGTCGCGGACCGGGGCGATGCACTTCAGGTCGGGGCCGAGCGCGGAGATACCGGCCTCGAAGCGGACCTGGTCGTTGCCCTTGCCGGTGCAGCCGTGGGCGACGACGCCCGCGTTGTGCTTCTTGGCGGCGGCGACGAGGTGCTTGACGATCGTCGGCCGGGAGAGGGCCGAGACCAGCGGATAGCGGTCCATGTAGAGGGCGTTGGCCTTGATCGCCGGGAGGCAGTACTCCTCGGCGAACTCGTCCTTGGCGTCCGCGACCTCGGCTTCGACGGCGCCGCAGGCGAGCGCGCGCTTGCGGATGACGTCCAGGTCCTCGCCGCCCTGGCCGACGTCCACGGCAACGGCGATGACCTCGGCGCCCGTCTCCTCGGCGATCCAGCCGATGGCGACGGAGGTGTCCAGGCCGCCCGAGTAGGCGAGTACGACGCGCTCGGTCACGGGTTTCTCCTTACGGTGCAATCACTGATGGGTATAACTATGCAGTCGACCGTATGGTTTGTCAAAGCTCCAGGTCAGGACGGTTCGGCCAGCACAGCGGCCTCGAAAATGCGGCGCCTCCCGGCCGCACGCTCCTCTACGATCGGCACCCGGCGAGGGGGAGGAAGACCATGGAGCACGGCGACAGTCACGGCGGAGCGGCCGAGCAGCTGGCCCTTGGCATGCCGCTGCACAAGGCCCTGGACACCACATCGGCCGCGGCATGGGTGGCCCTCGACGCCGGTGCACGGGAGCTGGACCGGAGTGCGTGGTCCCCGCTGCGGCCGGAGCCTCCGGTGCGCCGCCGGTGGCTGAGCCCGCCGCCCCCACTCGGCCGGCCGAGTGCGCCGGGCCGGCGAATCCCGCTCGCACTGGCCCTGTGCCACCCCGACGGCCGCGTCCGCGAGGCCGCGCTCGACTCGGTGCGCGACGCTCCGGAGCTGCGCCCGCTCCTGGTGCTGCGCTGCGCGGACTGGGCGGGTCCGGTGCGCGAACGCGCCCGCGTCGTGCTCGCGGAGGTGCCGGGACGCGAGCTCGTGCCGCTGGCCGGGCTGATCCTGCGGCTGGCACGGCGTGCGCAGGGCGGTTTCGCCCGCACCTTGCTGGAGAGCAGCCTGCGCGAGGGCCCGCCGGCCGATGTCGAGGCGCTGATGGCCGACCCGGACCGTACGACACGGCGCCTCGCCCACCGGATCGCGGTCGACCGGAGGCTGCTGAACCCCATGACGCTGGCCGCCATCGCCGCATCGGAAGGGGACGTCACCCTCCAGGACCTGTGCGCGGACGCGGCCCTCGCCGCTCTGCGGGACGGCACCGTGCCCGCCGTCGTGGACCGATTGGTCGCGGCACGCTCGCCCCGGGTCCGTGCGGCGGGTGTCACCGCCCTGCGCGGGGCCGGACGGCACCGTGAGGCGGAGGCGTTCCTCGCCGACCGCTCGCCCGTCGTACGGGCCTGCGCGCGCTACGTCCTTCGGCAGGCCGGGGCCGATCCCCTCCCCCACTACCGGACGCTGTGCACCGAGCCGGCAGCGCACCCGGGCGCGGCGGCCGGCCTGGGCGAGTGCGGGACGCGGGCGGACGCCGACACGCTGCGCACGCTCCTTGCGCACCCGCTCCCCGCCGTGCGCGTCAACGCGGTCACCGGACTGCGGGCGCTCGACGCGGTGACCCTCGCGTGCGTGAGCCCGCTGCTGGACGACCCGGCGCCCGCGGTGGTCCGGGCCGCGACGCTCGCCGCACTGCCGGACGCCGGCCGGTTCGAAGAGCATTGGCTGCGCGAACGGACCGCTCCTGAGCGGCCGCGCGCGACACGGGTGGCCGCGGAGCGGCTGCTGCGGGCGAGGGCGCGGCGCGGCGGGCGTCCCACCGGCTGAAACACCCCGCCCGTACGCCCTCGGGCACGGGAGTCGGCGCGGATAATATCCGCATGGGAAAAACGTACGAACGTATAGACGGATGGCTCAGGACCTTCATAGAAGAGCAGCACATCTTCTTCACGGCGACGGCCCCCCTCGGCGCGGAGGGCACTGTCAACCTCTCCCCCAAGGGCGTGAGCGGGTCGTTCGCCGTCATCGACGAGCGGACCGTCGCCTATCTGGACTTCGCCGGGAGCACTGCGGAGACCATCGCCCACCTCCGTGAGAACGGCCGGGTCACGCTGATGTGGTGCGCCTTTCAGGGGCCGCCCAACATCGTCCGGGTGCACGGGCGCGGGGAGCCGGTGTTCCGGGACGATCCCCGGTTCGCCGGGCTGCTGAGCCACTTCCCGGCGGTGGACCCCTCGCCGCACGGGCTGCGGGCGGTCATCGTGGTGACGGCGGAGCTGATCCGGGACACCTGCGGTTTCGCGGTGCCGTACTACTCCTACGACGAGGACCGATCGCTGCACGCCGACCGTTTCCGGCGCGAGGACGACGACAGTCTCGGCGCGTACTTCGAGAAGAAGCCGGACATCGCCACGAGCATCGACGGGCTGCCGGGGCTGCCCCTGCCGCTGCCTCCGATGCCGGTGCCGCCCGCCGGGTGACCCGCTGGGCCGTACGGAGCAGGCGCGGTGGGGGCCCGGCCGCCGGGCCCGTACGGTCCGGATCATGCGCAGACTTCTGGTCACCGGTTCGGTACTGCTGACTCTGCTGGTCTCGGTCGCGGCCGGTGACCCCGGCGAGCCGCCCCTTCCCGAGCGGCTCGCCGACACCGGCGGCGGCTCCCAGCTGATCACCGCCGAGGCCCCGTCCGAGGACTCCACCACCGGCACGGTCACCTGGTGGGAGCGGAGGCGCGGCGGCTGGGTGGAGGCCGGGGCGGCGCCGGCGCGCTTCGGGGCGAAGGGGCTGACCGAGGGCAGTACGCGGGCCCAGGGCACGGACACCACGCCCGCCGGTCTGTACGACCTGCCGTACGTCTTCGGGATCGAGCCGGCCCCGGCCGGGACGCGCTACCCCTACCGTCGCGTCAACGACCGTTCGTGGTGGTGCCAGGACAACAGCGCCGACGCCTACAACCGGTGGGTGGAGCCGCGGCCCGCGGACTGCCGGGCCGCCGAGGCCGAGCACCTGGTCACCTACGGCACGCAGTACGCGCACGCGCTGGTCGTCGGCTTCAACTACGAGTGGCCGGTACGGGGCCGGGGCGCCGGGATCTTCCTCCATGTCAACGGCCTTGGTGCGACCGCCGGTTGTGTCTCCGTACCGGCGGCCGCGATGAGCCGGATCCTGGCCTGGGCCGATCCGGACCGCCGTCCCCACATCGCGATCGGGACGCGTTCGGGGCGGACGGCGATCACCCGCTACTAGGGGTGGGGTCAGCGGTCGTTCTGGGCGAGCCGCAGGAGGTGGTCGGCGAGTGCCTGGCCGCCCGCCGGGTCGCGGCTGATCAGCATCAGGGTGTCGTCGCCCGCGATGGTGCCGAGGATGTCGTGCAGTTCGGCCTGGTCGATGGCCGAGGCGAGGAACTGCGCCGCTCCCGGAGGCGTACGCAGGACCACCAGATTGGCCGACGCCTCCGCCGAGATGAGCAGTTCGGCGGAGAGCCTGCGCATCCGCTCCTCCTTGGCGGAGCCGCCAAGCGGTGCCTGCGGGGTGCGGAATCCACCCTCGCTGGGCACCGCGTAGATCAGCTCTCCCCCGGTGTTACGGATCTTCACCGCGCCCAGCTCGTCCAGGTCGCGGGAGAGCGTCGCCTGGGTGACGCTCAGCCCGTCGTCGGCGAGAAGCTTGGCCAGCTGGCTCTGCGAGCGCACCGGCTGCCGGTTCAGGATGTCCACGATCCGGCGGTGGCGGGCCGTGCGGGTCTGCGGCACGGACGGCCCGCCGTGCTCGGTTTCCTGCGCCTCGGTCATCGTCATCGCCTCATTCTCCGGATCGTCATGCTCCGGATCGTCCGTCCCCGTATGCCGCGTCGAGAGCGCCCGGCAGGACTCGCAGGAACGCGTCCACCTCCGCGTCGCCGATGATCAGCGGCGGCATGAGCCGTACGACATCGGGGGCGGGCGCGTTGACCAGGAGTCCGGCTCCCTGGGCCGCCTGCTGCACCTTCGGTGCGAGGGGTCCGGTGAGCACGATACCCAGCAGCAGGCCGGAGCCGCGGACGTGGGAGACCAGGGGGTGGCCGAGGCCCTCCACACCGTCCCTGATCTTCTCTCCGAGACGCTTCACCTCGTCGAGCGTTCCGTCGGCGGCGAGCGTGTCCAGGACGGCGAGTCCGGCCGCGCAGGCGACCGGGTTGCCACCGAACGTCGTGCCGTGGTGGCCGGGCTTCAGCAGGCCGGCCGCCGCGCCGAACGCGACGGTCGCACCGATCGGCAGTCCGCCGCCGAGGCCCTTGGCGAGGGTGACCACGTCGGGCTCGACGCCCTGGTGGGCCTGGTACTCGAACCAGTGGCCGCAGCGGCCGATGCCCGTCTGCACCTCGTCGAGCACGAGCAGTGTGCCGGTGGCCCGGGTGATCTCCCTGGCCGCTTCCAGATAGCCCTTGGGCGGGACGACGACGCCGTTCTCACCCTGGACGGGTTCGATGATCAGGAGCGCCGTGTCGGCGGTCACCGCGGTGCGGAGCGCCTCGACATCGCCGTACGGCACATGCGTGACGTCACCGGGCAGCGGGACGAACGGCTCCCGCTTCTTTGGCTGGCCGGTGAGGGCGAGCGCGCCCATGGTCCGGCCGTGGAAGCCGCCGTCCGTGGCGACCATGTGCGTACGCCCGGTCAGCCGGCCGATCTTGAAGGCGGCTTCGTTGGCCTCGGCGCCGGAGTTGGAGAAGTAGACCTTCCCTGCCCGGCCGGAGAGCTGGAGCAGCCGCTCGGCCAGGGCGATGGGCGGTTCGGCGATGAAGAGGTTCGAGACGTGGCCGAGGGACGCGATCTGGGTGGAGACGGCTTCGACGACGGCGGGGTGGGCGTGGCCCAGCGCGTTCACCGCGATACCGCCGACGAAGTCGAGGTATTCGGTGCCTTCGGCGTCCCAGACGTGGGCGCCGGCGCCGCGGACCAGGGGGAGCTGCGGGGTGCCGTAGTTGTCCATCAGCGCGCCCCGCCAGCGCTGCGAGAGCTCCGCGTTGCTCATGACTCCCCCTGGGTGTCGGTCGGTGCGTCGGGCACGACCATCGTGCCGACTCCTTCGTCGGTGAAGATCTCCAGCAGGATCGAGTGCTGGACCCGGCCGTCGATGACGCGGGCGGTCTCGACGCCGTTGCGTACGGCGTGGAGGCAGCCCTGCATCTTCGGGACCATGCCGCTCGACAGGCTGGGCAGCAGCTTCTCCAGCTCGGTGGCGGTGAGACGGCTGATCACGTCGTCGCTGTTGGGCCAGTCCTCGTAGAGGCCCTCGACGTCGGTGAGGACCATCAGCGTCTCGGCGTTCAGCGCGGCGGCGAGTGCGGCAGCCGCGGTGTCCGCGTTGACGTTGTAGACGTGGTTGTCGTCGGCGGAGCGCGCGATGGAGGAGACGACCGGGATCCGGCCGTCGTCCAGGAGGGCCTGTATGGCGCCGGTGTCGATCGCGGTGATCTCGCCGACCCGGCCGATGTCGACGAGTTCGCCGTCGATGGTGGGCCGGTGCTGGACGGCGGTGATGGTGTGGGCGTCCTCGCCCGTCATGCCGACGGCGAGCGGGCCGTGCTGGTTGAGGAGACCGACCAGCTCGCGCTGGACCTGTCCGGCGAGCACCATCCGTACGACGTCCATCGCCTCGGGCGTGGTGACCCTCAGTCCGGCCTTGAACTCACTGACCAGGCCCTGTTTGTCGAGCTGGGCGCTGATCTGCGGTCCGCCGCCGTGCACGACGACGGGCTTGAGACCGGCCTGCCGCAGGAAGACGACGTCCTGCGCGAAGGCGGCCTTCAGCTCCTCGTCGATCATGGCGTTGCCGCCGAACTTGATGACGACGGTCCTGCCGTTGTGCCGGGTCAGCCAGGGCAGCGCCTCGATGAGGATCTGCGCCTTCGGCAGTGCGGTGTGCTTCCGCGCCGGCGTACTCATGAGCTGTACGCGCTGTTCTCGTGGACGTACTCCGCGGTCAGGTCGTTGGCCCAGATGACGGCCGACTCCGTGCCCTCGGAGAGGTCCGCGGTGATCCTGACCTCGCGGTACCGCATGTCGACGAGTTCGCGGTCCTCGCCGACGCCGCCGTTCTTGCAGACCCAGACGTCGTTGATGGCGACGTTCAGCCGGTCCGGCTCGAAGGCGGCCTTCGTGGTGCCGATCGCGGACAGGACGCGGCCCCAGTTTGGGTCCTCGCCGTGGATGGCGCACTTGAGGAGGTTGTTGCGGGCGATGCTCCGGCCGACCTCGACGGCGTCGTCCTCGGTCGCGGCGTTGATCACCTCGATGCGGATGTCCTTGGAGGCACCCTCGGCGTCGCCGATCAGCTGGCGGGCGAGGTCGGCGCAGACGGTCCGTACCGCCTCGGCGAACTCGTCCCGCGCGGGCGTGATTCCGCTCGCCCCCGAGGCGAGCAGCAGCACGGTGTCGTTGGTCGACATGCAGCCGTCGGAGTCGACCCGGTCGAAGGTGGTGCGGGTGGCGTCGCGCAGTGCGGCGTCGAGCGCGGGGGTCTCCACGTCGGCGTCGGTGGTGAGGACGACCAGCATGGTGGCGAGGCCCGGGGCGAGCATGCCCGCGCCCTTTGCCATGCCGCCGACGGTCCAGCCGCCCTGGGTGGCCACGCTCGTCTTGTGCACCGTGTCGGTGGTCTTGATGGCGATGGCGGCCTTCTCGCCGCCGTGCTCGCTGAGCGCCGCCGCGGCCTTCTCGATGCCGGGCAGCAGCTTGTCCATGGGGAGCGGCAGCCCGATGAGTCCGGTCGAGGCGACCGCGATCTCGCCCGCGCTGTGGCCTTCGAGGACCTCGGCGGCCTTCTCGGCGGTGGCGTGGGTGTCCTGGAAGCCCTGCGGGCCCGTACAGGCGTTGGCGCCGCCGGAGTTGAGGACGACGGCGGTGACCTCGCCGCCCTTGAGTACCTGCTCCGACCAGAGGACGGGGGCGGCCTTGACGCGGTTGGAGGTGAAGACGCCCGCGGCGGCGCGACGCGGCCCGTGGTTGACCACGAGGGCCAGGTCCGGTTGACCGCTCTCCTTGATTCCGGCGGCGATACCGGCCGCCGTGAATCCCTGTGCTGCCGTGACGCTCACGGTGCGACTCCGATCGTGGAAAGACCTGTGTCCTCGGGGAGCCCGAGGGCGATGTTCATGCTCTGAAGGGCGCCGCCGGCGGTTCCCTTGGCGAGGTTGTCGATGGCGCTGATCACGATCATCCGGCCCGCGGCCTCGTCGTGGGCGACCTGGATCTGTACGGCGTTGGAACCGTGGACGGACGCTGTGGCGGGCCACTGGCCGTCGGGCAGCAGGTCCACGAACGGCTCGTCCGCGAATGCCTTCTCGTACGCCGTACGCAGCGTCTCGGCGTTCACGCCCGGCTTCGCCTTCGCGCTGCACGTGGCGAGGATGCCGCGGGGCATGGGGGCGAGGGTCGGCGTGAAGGAGACGATCACCGGTTCACCGGCGGCGGCGCTGAGGTTCTGGATCATCTCGGGCGTGTGCCGGTGCCCTCCGCCGACGCCGTACGGGGACATGTTGCCCATCACCTCGGAACCCAGGAGGTGGGGCTTGAGTGCCTTGCCCGCCCCGGAGGTCCCGGACGCGGCGACGATCACGGCCTCGGGCTCGGCGAGCCCGGCGGCGTACGCGGGGAAGAGCGCGAGGGAGACGGCGGTCGGGTAGCAGCCGGGCACCGCGATGCGCTTGGACCCCTCCAGCGCGGCCCGGCCGCCGGGCAGCTCGGGCAGCCCGTAGGGCCAGGTGCCCGCGTGCGCGGAACCGTAGAACTTCTCCCAGTCGGCGCCGTCCTTGAGCCGGAAGTCGGCGCCCATGTCGACCACGAGCACCTCGTCCCCCAGCTGCTCGGCGACGGCGGCGGACTGGCCGTGCGGCAGGGCGAGGAAGACGACGTCGTGCCCGGCGAGCACCTCGGCGGTGGTCGGCTGGAGCACCCGGCCGGCGAGCGGCCGCAGGTGCGGCTGGAGGGGCCCGAGCTGCTGCCCCGCGTTGGAATGCGCGGTGAGGGCCCCGATCTCGATCTCGGGGTGGACCAGCAGGAGACGGAGCAGCTCCCCGCCCGCATATCCGCTCGCCCCTGCTACCGCTGCGCGTACCACCATCGAAATCCTCCTCGTTGATGGCATGACTATACGCAGCGCTGCACTTTTATGCAAAGGTCTTTGGCTGTGCTTTCCGGCCGCTTGTGACCGAGTGCTTCGGATGCGCGTCGCCCCCGGAGAGGTACGTCACCGACCGTCGCGTAGCCGGAGAAGGTACGCCGCGGTCAGCGCAACGGCACGGTCGTCGTCATGCGACAGCTCCACGAGGGCCCGTGACGCCCTCGTTCCCGGGATGCCCGCCAGCGCCTGGGTCAGCCGTCCGCGTGCGGGCGCTTCGGTGGTGTCGTGGGCGAGGCGGTCGACGAACCCGGTCGCGATCCGATCCGCCACAGAGGAGTCGCTCGCCAGCACGCTCAGCGCATCGGCTGCATCGATGTCGTTCCTTCCTGCCACGATCATCTCGATGAGCGTCGGGACCGCTTCGGCCACTCCACGTGTCCCGAGCGCCAGAGCCGCATACCCGCGGACCACGACGTCGGGGCTTTCGAGAGCATTCCGCAGGTGCACGGCGGCCTCACCGCCGGGCATCTCGGCGAGGGATTGGACGGCGCGTTCCCGCACCACTGCCACCGGTGAGTCGAGGCCCTCCGCCAGGAGTTCCGGGCCGCCGTCGCCCGATCGCGCCAGCGCCCATCGAAGCGCTCCGGCGACGTTCGGCTCCGTCTCGCTCAGAGCCGCCTCGACCAGGGCCTCCACCGGCACCGGAACCTCGTCGACCGAGGAAAGGGCCGCACGCTGGCGGGCGTCGGCGCTCTTCGAGCCCAGTGCCTGGAGGAGCGCAACGACCTGGAGGACGTCATCCCAGCCAGCGGGGTCCGCGGCATCGATCCTGCGCAGCCGCGTGAGAAGCTCGGTCTCGGCCTCGATGCGTTCGCGTGTCTGACGGACGAGGTCGCCGACGAGCGCCGATGGCGTGAAGCCGGGATCGTCGAGCGCGCGACCGATCTCACGCAGCGACAGCCCCAGCGACCGCAGGCTCTCGATATGGAAGATCCGCCGGATGTCCTCCACGGAGTACTCCCGATAACCGGAGCCCTTACGACCGGAAGGCCGTACCAGGCCGAGCGACTCGTAATGCCGGAGCATGCGGGCACTGACCCCGGACCGTCGCGCCACCTCACCGATCAACACGTCCTATCGTCCCTCCTGGCCGGACCCGCCGAGGGCCACGACGCGCTTCGCCTCCTCGATCGCGAACTCGAATCCGGCGTCCGGGTCGCGCAGCAGACGTTCCGTGGCGAGCGCGTGCGCACGCACGTGCGGGTCGGGGACCGTCGTCGCAGCACGCAGAGCCGGCACGATGACTTCACCCAGCGCGACCAGTGCCCGGCTGAGACTCAGCTGCGTCTCCCGCTCACCGCGCCCGAGCTGCGTCGCCAGCACCGTGGCCAGAGCGGACTCCTCGCCTTCCGGTACGAGCAGGACCGCGGCCCGCCAGGCGCTCCGCGCCACTTCGTCGTCGGCGTCGGACAACAGCGTCCGTGTGATCGCCGGCCACGCCTGCCGGTCCCCGACCTTGGACAGTGTGTGCAGCGCCTGGCTCCGCGCCTGCGCACGCTCCGAGCGGACTTCGCAAAGCAGCTCGGGGAGCGTCATGGACACCGGGTAGCGGGTGAGCGCCCAGGTCAGCATCTCGCGGACGAAGAACTCGGGCTCGATCGCGCATCGCTCGATGAGCTTGTCGACGAAGCGCGGGTCAGGCGTCGTACCGACCGCCAGAGCGGCCCGCAGGCGCACGGACGAACTGCCGTCCTCCAGCCCCTGGAGCGCTCGTGTCACATCGGTGTCCTGTCTCGTGATCCTCATCGAGATCACCTCCTTGGCCAGGAGTGAAGACCTTGTCACCGTGTCAAGGTCAAGACGGTCCCCCGGGACGCCGGGTCTCTGCGACGTCGCCCACGACCCTCGACCGGGCGAGGAGTCACCCGGTCAGTAACCGGCCGGCCGCACCAGTCCGGTCTCGTACGCGTGGACGGCGGCCTGGGTGCGGTCGCGCAGGGACAGTTTGACGAGGATGCGGCTCACATGGGTCTTCACCGTCTGTTCGGCGACCACCAGGCGCGCGGCTATCTCCGCGTTCGACAGTCCGTGCGCGATCAGGGACAGCACCTCCGTCTCGCGCTGCGTCAGGTCCCCGAGGCGGTCCTTGAGGGGGGCGCGCGGGGCCTCGGCCAGCCGGGAGTACTCGGCGATCAGCCGTTTGGTGATGTTCGGGGCGAGGAGTGCCTCCCCGGCCGCCACCACCCGCACCGCGTGGGCGAGTTCGGCCGCCGAGGCGTCCTTCAGGAGGAAGCCGGACGCACCCGCGCGCAGCGCCTCGTACACGTACTCGTCGAGGTCGAAGGTGGTCAGGACGAGGACCTTGACGGTGGCGTCGTGCGGCGCCGTGACGCGGCGGGTCGCCTCAATGCCGCCGAGTCCGGGCATGCGGATGTCCATCAGGACGACGTCGGGGGCCAGTTCGGCCACCTTGGCGACCGCGTCGAGGCCGTCCACGGCCTGGCCCACGACCTCGATGCCGGGCTCGGCGCCGAGCAGCACGGTGAACCCCTGCCGGACCATCATCTGGTCGTCGGCTATCAGCACGCGGATGGTCATACGGGGTCCTCCAGGGGAAGTGTGGCGACGACTTCGTAACCGCCTTCGGTGGTGGGCCCGTTGGCGAAGTCTCCGCCCAGCATGACGGTACGTTCCCGCATGCCGAGCAGCCCGTGGCCGGCGCCCCGCGAGGGGGCGGCCGCACGGTCGGGCGCGGTGTTGACGACGCGGACGGTGACCGCCGTCGAGTGGTAGCCGGTCTCCACCCGTACGCGTGCTCCGGGTGCGTGGCGCATCACGTTGCTCAGCGCCTCCTGGACGATGCGGAACGCCGACAGTTCGACACCCGGCGACAGCGGCCGGCGCTCCCCTGTCGACTCGCTGACGACGGTGATCCCGGCGCCCCGTACCGTGCCGACCAGTTCGTCCAGCCGGTCGAGCGTGGGCTGCGGTGTGTGCGCCCCTTCGGAGAGCGTGTCCTCCGTGCGCAGTACGCCCAGCACCCGGCGCAGTTCGGTGAGCGCGTCGACGGCGTTCTCCCGGATGGAGGCGAGGTTCTCCCGCAGGGCGTCGGAGGGGTCTTCGGCCAGGTGCGGGGCGACCTGCGCCTGGATCGATATCACGGTCATGTGATGGGCGACCACGTCGTGCAGCTCACGGGCGATCCGGTTGCGTTCCTCGAGCAGCGTGCGCCTGGCGCGTTCCTCGGCGGTCAGTTCCGCCTGGACGACCAACTGCCCGCGGGCCACCCGGATGCCACGCAGCGAGGAGCCGAGCGCCGTCGCGACGACGAAGAAGGGGGCCGCCCGCTCGACGCCGTAGTTGTGCGGCTGGGTGGTGAAGGCGAGGCAGGCCACTCCCGCCAGGAACGTGATCACCAGCGCCCGTACCGCGCTCCAGGGCCGCACCCGCGAGGCCACCAGGAACAGCACCGAACTGTGCAGGGCGATCGCCGGGATGCTCCACGGGTACAGCCTGTCCGGGCCGATCAGGGGTTCCCAGACCACGGCGCCGGCCACCATAAGGACCGTCGACGCCCACCAGGCCGGCATGGGCCGGGACATCGCCGCGATGAGCACCGCCGACTGGAGCATGGAGAGCACCAGGGCGTGCCAGGTGATCGCCCGGCCGTCCCCGCCGTTCACGTTCATCACGGCGATGGTCGCCGCGAGCACCACCAGCACCATCCAGAACACCGGCCGCCAGACCGGCCATCCCGGCTCCCCCATGCGCGGCAGCGGATCGGCGGCCCCCGTCCACATGTCCTCCCGCAGGGTGCGCGGCAGCCGCCGCACCGCGGTCATCAGCCGCTTCCCGCTCCCCGCCCCCGTCAGCGCCCCCGTCAGCTTCACATGATCCACATTAGGCACTGTGCGCCTCCACGGTTCGGTCGGGGCGGGCATCACGCACCACCCGTGAGCGGCCCGGCCGCCCCTGTTCGTACGTGCGGAACGCCGCCCAGCAGACCAGCAGCGCCGCCGCGAACACCGGCAGCCAGGCCAGTCTTGCCAGCACCCAGGCCGCACCGTCCGGGACGGTGTGCAGTCCCGGCAGCGGTCCGCCCGCCGCCAGGCCGGTCGCGGTGACCGCCATCATGGCGGTCTGGTGCCAGAGGAAGAGGGTCATCGCGGAAAGGTTGGCCAGGGCCACCGCCGCCCAGACGGCGGGCCGCGCGAGTACCCGCCGCAGCGGGCCGAGCAGCAGAAGGGCCGCACCGCACTGGGCGAGTCCGAAGGTCACCACGGCGAGGGTGGGCGGGTCGAGGTTGGAGACGGCGGCTCCGGGGACGCCGACCATGGACGCCGGGTAACCGGCGAACAGGACGAGGAGCAGGGTAATAACGGCTCCCCCGGACAACAGGACCCATCCGGTCGACCGGCCCCGCAGGCCTCCCCGGGCCCAGGCGGCACCGAGGCAGTACGGGACCAGCCAGCCGGCCGCCACGTTGATCCAGCCGAGCGCAGCGGGCGCGTCGGCTCCGAATCTCAGCAGGTCGACGTGGAGCACGACGACGAGCGGCCAGAGCGGGTGGATCCGCGCCACCAGCGGGGTGGCGGCGGTGAGCACCGCGAAGACCAGCAGAAACCAGAGCGGCGAAAGGACCAGCTTGCAGAGCGTGTACAGGGTTTGGTGGCCGACGCCCGCGGCGGCCATCGCGCCCACCGCCACCGCCCAGACGGCCGTGAGAGCGACGACCGGCCGGAACAGCCGGGCCAGCCGGGCACCGAGCCACCGCCGGTAGGGCACGCCCCGGGCGCGGGCCGACGCGTACCCCTGCGCGCCCATCCGTCCGCCGACCAGGAAGAACACGGCGAGGGTCTGGAACGCCCAGGAGACGGGCGCGAGTTGGGGCATGTGCTGGAGGGGGCTCGCGGCGCGCACCGTGCCGCTGTCGGCGACAAGCGCGGTCACCAGCCAGTGGCCCATGACCACGCCGAGGATGGCGAGGGCCCGCAGGGCGTCGACCGCGCGGTCGCGGCCGGGCGGGGTGGCGGCTTCGATGGTCCGCACGAGGTCACGCATGGCCGCGCTCCTCGCTCACGGCGTGCCCGTTCACGATCCGGGCCATGTTGCGCAGCGGGACGGAACCGGGGCGGAGGTAGTCGCTGTGGCCGCCGGGGCCCGCGTCGAACACCCGGGCTCCGAAGGCGGGGGCCATGGGGTCGGCCCCGAAGCCGACGGTCGCGAATCCGAGTGGGAGCCGCCCGTGCGGCACGTCGGCTATCCAGTCGTCGGCGCTCCGGCCCGCCCAGACGGTGGCGTCGGTGTGCAGGCTCTCCACGTTCCGGGCGCCGGTGCCGGGGCTGCCGTACAGCACGATGCCGGCGACGGGGAGGTCCGCGGCGGCCCGGGCGCAGACGACCGACCCGTAGGAGTGGCAGAGCAGCGTGGTCCGGGAGCCGGGGACGGCCGCACTCAACTCCCGTACGAAGTCGGCCAGCCGGGGAGCCGCGGCGACAGCGCTCCGGTCCGTGAGGATCTGACGGCTGGCCGTGCCCGGGGTCTTGTAGCCGAGCCAGGCCACGACCGCAGCGCCTTCGCCCAGTTCACGCCGCAGGGCCTCGGCTCCGGCGCCGAGGCGTCCGTACGAATCGAGGCTGGTGTCCGAACCGGGTACCAGCACGGCGATGCGTAAGGCGTGCGCGAGGTCGCCGAAGACTTCGGTCGTACGGCCGCCGTCGCGCCCGTCGAAGGAGAGGAACCGGCGGTCGGGGTCCGCCAGGGTGCGCAGGACGGCCGCCCGTCGCCGGTCGCCGTGGCCGGCGGCCGTCCGCTCGGCCGCCCGGATGTCCGTACGGCTGGCGGCGTACCGCTCACCCAGGGCGGCCGGGGTCGCCGGCCCGAGCGGGCCGAGGTCGGCCGGGGCGGGCGCGGGGACGGCCGCGGGTCCGGCCGCGCCCGACACCGGCACCGCCACCGAAGCGGCGACGAGGGCGGCGAGGAGGGTGCGGCGCAGACGGCTGGTGCGCGGGCGTGTCGCCATGGAGGGTGTTCCTTCCGTACCGGATGCGGTGTGTGCTTCCGGTACGGAAGGTATGGATCAGCCCGTGTCGTCGGCGTCCCGCTGGAGGGTGCACCTGCCGGGTAGCTCTCAGGTACTACAGGTAGGGGGTGCCGGCTTCGCCTTCCGCGGCGCGCGGAGCCGCGCCCGTCCGGTAGGGCTCGACGAGCAGGGGGCGCAGGGCCGTTCCGCGGCGGCGGTGAGCCGGTGACGGGAGCGCACCGGGAAGCTGTTGAGCCTGTCGTGGGCCACCAGGCCAGGCTGTTCGAGCACGCGCAGCCGTGCGGTGAGCACCTTGGCACTGATCCGCGGCAGTCGCTCGCGCGGGACGAGGGTGGTCCAGCGGCTGGACACGGCGGCCGGCGCGGTCCCCACCGGGCGGTCGGGGTCGGGGCGGTCGGTCCGCCTCGCCTCGCCGCTTCCGGTACGCCTTCGCGGCGGCTCACAGTGCCTCGTACACCGCGTCCACCAGTGCCGTCTTGCGCGGGTCGTCGGCGATATTCGGGCCCATCCGGTTCATGACATAGCCGAGCGCGACACCGGCTTCCGGGTCGGCCAGACCGCAGGAGCCGCCCGCGCCGTCGTGGCCGAAGGCCCGGGGGTTGGGGCCGTAGGAGCGGTTCGGGCCGCTGAGCCAGAGGCCGAGGCCGACCTCGGTGTCCTGCGCGAATCCCGCTCCGAGCACCAGGTCGCGGCAGCTCCCCTGCCCCTCGCGGACCCGCTCGGCAGCCTCCTCGGACAGGATGCGCCGGCCGTCGACAGTGCCGCGCCCGGCGAAGATCCCGTACAGCGAGGCCACCGCGCGGGCCGTCCCGTGGCCGTTGGCCGCGGGGATCTCGGCCGCCCGCCACTCACGTGTGTTCGCGGCGCCCGCGCCCGTCGGCGGGTTGGCCAGTGAGGCGATGGCGACCGGCTCCATCTGCGCGAGGAACGCGGACACCGCACCCGGCGGTGTCTTCCACGGGACCAGTTCGGCGACCCGCCCCTCCTCCTTCTCCGGGAGGCCGACGGTGAAGTCGATGCCGAGCGGGCCCGTGACCTCCTGGTGCAGGAAGGCGCCCGGCAGCAGTCCGGTGATGCGGCGGACGACCTCGCCGACCAGGAAGCCGTAGGTGAGCGCGTGATAGCCGGAGCGGGTTCCCGGCTCCCACCAGGGCTCGGTCGCGGCCAGCCGGGCGGTGGTCAGCTCCCAGTCGTAGAGCTCGGCCAGTGTGTGCGGCTCGCGGAACCCGGCCAGGCCCGCGCGGTGCGAGAGCAGGTGCCGTACGCGGACGGATTCCTTGCCCGCTGCGGCGAATTCGGGCCAGTACGCGGCGACGGGGGCATCGAGGTCGAGCAGGCCCCGGTCGACGAGGATGTGGGCGCAGAGCGCCGTCGGGCCCTTGGTCGTGGACCACACGTTGACCAGGGTGTCCCGCTCCCAGGGGCGGGTACGGTCCCGGTCGGCCCAGCCGGCCCACAGGTCGGCCACCGGGACGCCGTCGACGAGGACGGTGACGGCCGCGCCCAGCTCGTCGCGCTCCGCGAAGTTCTCCTCGAAGGCGGCGCGGACCGCGGCGAATCTGTCGTGGCAGTGACCGTGGATCTGCGGCACGTGGGCTCCTCGTTTCGCGCACAGCCTGGTGGCTTCGGCGAGCGCAACATACCGACTGGTCGGACCGGCCGGAAGGGGCGTACGCAGTGGGCCGCTCAGCCGGACGACGCTTCCAGGCTCAGGCTCCAGCGGCCCGGTCCCCCGGTGAGCGTGACCGTGGACAGCGGCCGGACGTCGACGTTCCAGTACGAGGCGGGCGGCGCCTTGAGCGCGTACACGAGCGCGGCACGCACCACCGAGGGTTCGGCGACCGCGACGATGAGTCCGTCGCAGGGGGGCCGGGTGTCGAGCCAGCCCCCTATCCGCGAGATGAAGGCCAGCAGGGACTCGCCGCCGTGCGGGGCGGAACGCGGATCGGAGAGCCAGGCGTCCACCGCGGCCGGTTCGCGGGCGCTGACCTCGGCCAGGGTCCAGCCCCGCCAGCGGCCCATGTCGCAGTCGCGCAGCGCGGGCTGCACCATCGGCGCGAAGCCGAGCGCGTCACCGGTGGCACGGCTGCGCGGGGTCGGCGAGCAGTAGCGCAGTTCTGCGGCACCGAGCGGCAGGAGTGTGTGCGCGGTGAGCTGGATCTCGTGCCAGCCGGCGTGGTCGAGCGGCCGGTCGTCGTCGAAGCGCTCGGCGAGCAGGGCCGAGCTGCGCGCCGCGGCGACCAGAGAGACTCGAACACTCATGGCCGCGATCGTGGAGCCGAACGCCACGCCGGTCAAGAGGACGGATCGGGCGGGCGGGTCCTTGCGGGCCGGACGCTGTCTCCCGCCGGCGCGCGGGCACACCGGTCACGCCGGAGAGCCGTCCCGTTCCGGGCCGTCGCGGAGTTCGTCGTACGCGGTGCGCAACCGCCGTACACCCTCGGTGATCTCGGCCGGTCCGGAGACCGTGGCGAAGCTCAGCCGGATGCGGCCCGCCGGTGCCTCCGCGCAGAAGTACGGGCGGCCGGGCGCGACGGCGACGCCCGCGCGCAGGGCGGCGGAGACCACCGCGGACTCCTCGGCCCCGGTCCACGTGTCGGGCAGCCCCAGCCAGAGGCTGCCGCCGCCCGACGGGATGTGCGGCAGGGCCAGTTCGGGCAGCTCCAGCCGGAGCGCGGCCGTCATCGCGGTCCGGCGTTCCTTCAGCGCGGACGCGACGGTGCGCAGGTGGCGGCTCCACGACGGGGAGCCGACCAGTTCGAGCGCCGCCTCCTGGAGCGGCCGGGGGACGAAGAAGCTGTCGACGACCTGGATGGCGCGCAGGCGCTCCAGCACGGGTCCGCGGGCGGCCAGGGCCCCGACGCGGAGGCTGGGCGAGGTGACCTTGGTGAGGGAGCAGACGTGGACGACGACGCCGTCCTCGTCGTGGGCCATGAGCGGCGCGGGCAGCGGACCCGCGTCCTCGTGGACGAGACGGCGGGCGAAGTCGTCCTCGACGACGAAGGCACCCGCCTCACGGGCGATCCGGACCACCTCCCCCCGGCGGTCGGGGGCCAGGACTGCGCCGGTCGGATTCTGGAACAAGGGCTGGCAGACGAACACCCGGGCGCCCGTCGCCCGGAAGGCGGCGGCGAGCAGATCGGGCCGCACGCCGTCGGCGTCACCGGGGACCGGCACGGGGCGCAGACCGGTGGCGCGGGCCGCCGCCAGCATGCCCGGGTAGGTGGGCGACTCGACGAGGATGGGCGCACCCGGCGGGGCGAGCGCGCGCAGGGCGGTGGCCAGGGCGCTCTGGCCGCCCGCGGTGATCAGCACGTCGGCGGCGGTCACGGCGGGACCGATCTCCCGGGCGAACCAGGCCCGCAGCTCGGGGAGCCCGTCCGTGGGCGGGCGGCCCCAGGCGCCGGGACGGCGCCCCGCGCGGGCCAGCGCGGCGGCCATGGCGCGCTCGGGCTGGAGCGAGGGATGGAGATAGCCGCCGTTGAACTCGATGACGCCGGGCGAGGGGGCGGCGAGCGTCACCAGCACACCGGAGGCGTCGACGGTGCGCGGCACCACCTCCGGACCGCCGTCGGCACTGAGCGACACCTCCTGCCAGGAGGTGTCGCCGAGCGGACGAGCGGCGTTACGGGGCTGCGCCCTGAAGGCCCCGGCACCGGGGCGGGTGACGACCAGCCCCTCGGCGGCGAGCTGCGCGATGGCCCGGGAGACGGTCACCGGACTCACCCGGAAGCGTTCCGTCATCGCGCGACTCGACGGCAGCTTTCCACCTGGAGAGTAGCGGTCGAGTTCCTCGCGAAGGAATCCTGCCAGTTCTGCCACGCTGCTACGCTCATGCATGACAGCAGAGAATAGCGCTACTCACCGCACTGCGATAGCAGTTGGCTCCCCAGTCACCGCCGCCCCGGTCAGCAGCCCCACCGGAGCCGGGACGGGCCGCGCCGACGCCGTCGCGCACCCACCCGTCGGCGGCAGCGGGACCCTTCTCGCCATGTCCGGCGTGGTCGCCTTCTCCCTGACCTTCCCCTCCACGGCCTGGGGCCTGGAGAGTTTCGGGCCCTGGTCGCTGGTCGCCCTGCGCAGCCTGTTCGCCGCCGCCATCGCGGGCGGTGTGCTGCTGGCGGGCCGCGTGCCGGTGCCCGAGCGCCGCCACTGGGCCGGCCTCGCCGTCGTCGCGGGCGGTGTGGTGGTGGGCTTCCCGCTGCTGACCACGCTGGCCCTGCAGACCACGACGACCTCGCACGCGGCCGTGGTGGTGGGCCTCCTGCCGCTGACCACCGCGGCGTTCTCCTCCCTGCGCACCGGCTCGCGCCCGCCGCGCGCGTTCTGGGCCGCGGCCCTGGCGGGTGCCGGCGTGGTCATCGTGTTCACCGTGCGGCAGAGCGGCGGGGCACTGTCCGCCGGCGACCTCTATCTGTTCGGCGCCCTGCTCGTGTGCGCCGCCGGTTACACCGAGGGCGGCAGGCTGGCCCGGGTCATGCCGGGCTGGCAGGTGATCGGCTGGGCCCTGATCCTCGCGCTGCCGCTCGCGGTGGCGGGCGCCGCGATCGCGCTGCCCTTCGAACCGGTGCGGCTGACGGCACACGGCGTCATCGGCCTGGTCTGGGTGGCCGCCGGCTCCACCTTCGTCGGCCTGTACGTCTGGTACCGGGGCATGGCCGAGATCGGGGTGGCGCGGGCCAGCCAGCTCCAGCTGGCGCAGCCGCTGCTGACCCTGGCGTGGTCGGCGCTGCTGCTCGGCGAGGAGATCCCGGCGGCCGCCCCGGTGGCCGCGGTGGCCGTACTCGTCTGCATCGCGGTCACCCAGCGCGCAGGAGTCAAAGCCGCTCCCCGGTCATAGACTTGTCGATAGGCACCGCCACCCGTGAGGAGGTCACTCCCGATGGAGGCACACACCGGCGACCGGCTGCTGATACACGGCAGGACCGTGGGGCAGCACGACCGTGTCGCAGAGATCATCGAAGTGCTCGGTGCCGGGGGCTCCCCTCCGTACCGTCTGCGCTACGACGACGGACACGAATCGATCAAGTCTCCCGGCCCGGACTGTGTCGTGCGGCACACGCCACCGCAGGACAAACAGCGGTAGAGCCGGGACCTGACGCCGGGGACCTCCGAGTGGGGTCCCCGGCTCATGCCCCGTACGGCCAGGGGCTTCGCACCTCCCCCGCCCCCCGTCCCGCGTGACGGGGGTAACGTCCGGGCGTCGGCGGTACGACCCCCGGGCCAAGGGCCCCGGATCACGGAGTAACGTCGTGGGGTCGAGGCGGGCACCGGAACCGGACGGGAACCTGCGACACAGGGATCAGCGAAAGGCACGAGGTGACGGACTCTATGGCCGACATTGCACGCGTCGGAGTGGTGGGCTGTGGCCAGATGGGCGCAGGTATCGCAGAGGTGTGCGCCCGCAGCGGCCTTCAGGTCATGGTGGCCGAGACCACCGGCGAGGCGCTGGAGATCGGCCGCACCCGGCTGCACAACTCCCTCTCGAAGGCCGCCGAACGCGGCAAGATCACCGAGGAGGAGCGGGACGAGACCCTCGGCCGCCTCAGCTTCACCACCGACCTCGGGGAGTTCGCAGACCGCGATCTCGTCATCGAGGCCGTCGTGGAGAACGAGCAGGTCAAGACCGAGATCTTCCAGGTGCTCGACCAGGTGGTGACCCGGCAGGACGCGATCCTCGCCTCCAACACCTCGTCCATCCCCCTGGTGAAGCTGGCCGTCGCGACCTCGCGCCCGGACCAGGTCATCGGCATTCACTTCTTCAACCCGGCACCGGTGCAGAAGCTCGTCGAGCTGATCCCCGCGCTGACCACCTCCGACGAGACGGTGAAGCGGGCCGAGGCGCTGGTCCAGGACGTCCTGGGCAAGCACCCGATCCGCGCGCAGGACCGTTCCGGCTTCGTCGTGAACGCCCTGCTGATCCCGTACCTGCTCTCCGCGATCCGGATGTTCGAGTCGGGCATCGCCAGCCGCGAGGACATCGACAACGGCATGGAGATGGGCTGCGCCCACCCGATGGGCCCGCTGAAGCTCGCCGACCTGATCGGCCTGGACACCGTGGCCTCGGTCGCCGACTCCATGTACGCCGAGTACAAGGAGCCGCTGTACGCCGCTCCCCCGCTGCTCCAGCGCATGGTGGACGCGGGCCGTCTGGGCCGCAAGACGGGCTCGGGCTTCTACCCGTACTCCTGACACCGTACATCCGCGAAGGGCCGGCCGGGATCTCCCGGCCGGCCCTTCGTGCGTCCCGGCCGCGTCCGATTCCCCTCAGCCCAGCCGCAGGTGATGGAGCATCAGCAGCCCGGCCGCCATGCCGGCCGCGGGGATCTCGCCGCGGGCGATCATGTCGGGCACCAGCTTGAGCGGGATCCATTCGCGGCGTGAGGACTCGAAGTCGTCCTGGGGATGGCCGGTGTACGTGGCCTCCCGCGCCCAGTAGAGATGGTGCCGGGCGTCGATGAGCCCGTTGGCGGGCTCCACCGTCATCAGCGGCTCCAACTCACCCGGGCGCCAGCCGGTCTCCTCCTCCATCTCGCGGGCGGCGGCGGAGGCGAAGTCCTCGCCGTCCTCGACCACACCCGCCGCGAGCTCCCAGCCCCAGCTGTCGGTGATGAAGCGGTGCCGCCAGAGCAGCAGCACCTCGTTGGCGTCGTTGACGACGGTTGCCGCCGCGACCGGGCGGAGCCGGATGACGAAGTGATCGAGGTGCCGCCCGTCAGGGAGGACGACATCCGCCAGATTGACCCGGAACCAACGGTTCTGGTACACCGTGTGCTCGTTTAAGTTCATCCACTGCACAGTTCTGCCACCTTCCGACAGGTCGATGGCAATATCGGAGCAGGGACGGCCCGCCAGGGGAACGGATGGCGGGCCGCTTTGGCGGAGCTCACAGAGGCACGCGCAGCGCTCCGTCGACGATCCCGGCCGCCTCCTCGGCCTCGGCGCAACCGCTCGCCGCCAGCTGCTCACGGACCGCGCGGAGCCGGTCGCGCAGCCGCCGGGACTCCATGCCCCTGGCGCGTTCGGCCATGTCCGTGGCCGTGCGCGCGGCCCGGTCCGCCTCCCCCTGGAGCAGCTCGAGGTGGGTGAGCATCGCCAGCCGGTGCACCTGACCGCGGTCGTGCGCGGGGGTGCGCGCCGCTGTCGCCGCGTGCTCCCGTGCGCCCGGCAGATCCCCGAGGCCGAGCAGCGCCTCGGCCACCTGCACGTTGACCAGCCCCGGCTGGACGTACCCCGTCTCGTCCGGTTCCCGGCCCGGGTGGATGCGACCGGCCTCCGACTCCGCGCGGCGGATGCACGAACGGGCGTTGTGACCGTCGCCGAGGTGGGCGTACGCCTTGGCCTGCATCGCGTACAGATCGGCCGCGAGCGCCGGGGTGATGTGGGTGCCCGCCGCCCGCAGTGCGGCCTCCGCGAAGGCGACGGACCGGCGGTATTCGGCCAGGAAGAGGGACTGGTTGACCAGCAGCGCGATGACATAGCCGCCCAGCCCCCGGTCGCCGCTGGCCTTGGCGAGCCGGAGCGCCTGGTGGAAGTAGCGCTGGGCGAGACCGTGGGCGTCGGAGTCGTACGCGCAGATACCGGCGACGGCGACCAGCCCGCCGGCCGCCCGGTGCAGCTGACGGCCCATCATGTCGCTGTAGCCGCCGCGCAGGAGCGGCGCCGTCTCGGCGTTGAGGAAGCCGACGATGCGCGAGCGCGTCGCGATGCCGCCGGCCTTGCGGTACATCTGCTCGTAGTGGGCGCGGGCCGCGCGGAGCATCACGATGTCCGCCGGGCCGACGTGGGCCGGGCCCGGCCGGGAGACATCGGCGTCCTCGGGCGGGTTCTCCCATTCCCAGACCGGCATCACCGCCGTCGTCCCGGTGACGGCGGGCGCGCCCACCACGTGCGGGCGCCGCTGTTCGTCGGAGCGCCACAGCGCGGAGGCCCGTTCGACGAATCCGGTGAGGGAGGAGCCGTGCACCACCGTGTTCCCTCCGGAGGGCCCCATGCCGATGTCGTCGAGGGTGAGGGCGCGGTGCACGCGCTCCCCCAGCACGTCGCAGATGAGGTCGGGCACCTGCCCCCGCGGGCGCTGGCCCTTGAGCCAGCGGGCCACCGCCGTGTGCTCGTACCGCAGGTCCAGACCGCGGGCCCGGCCGGCCCGGTTGACGTGGCCGGCAAGACCGGCCCGGGACACCCCGGCCTCGTCGATCAGGGATTCGAGCAGGACGTTGGGCTCCATTGCCCCCCCCAGTTGCGCGTCGCACTGAGCCTAGTGCAGCACGATTCACACGGGGTGTGAACGGAATGCCCGAACCGTCCTGCTGTGCGCTCTGTCGCGGCGTGCGGCGAATCGGTTGACTTGGTCGTCTCGCAAGAGGCGGACGGGTCGTCGGCTCCCCCTCGTACAGTTGACGACCCGCTCCCGCCGTCCGCCCTGCCGACCTGCCCAACACTCCGTGGCAGGGCGGACGGCGCCGCAGGACCGCACGACCCACTGCCCACGGATCGGAGGGTGGCTGCGGGTCGGCCCCCGCTCCCCGGCCCGGGCCGGGCCCGCGTGCGGTCCCGCGCCTCACGCGAGCACAAAGGAGGGGCGTATCCGGTGGCCGGATACGCCCCTCCTCACTGCCTGCTCCCGGCGGCTGCCCGCCGGTGCCGTACTACGCGCCGCGCAGCACCGCGCCGGTCCGCTCGGCGGCCAGCGCGACCGCCGTGTCGCGGGCGGCCGAAGCCTCCTCGACGGTCAGCGTGCGGTCCGCGGCACGGAACCGCAGCGCGTACGCCAGGGACTTCTTGCCCTCGCCGATCTGGTCACCGGTGAAGACGTCGAACAGCCGCAGCGATTCGAGGAGTCCGCCCGCGCCCTCGCGCAGAGCACGCTCCACGTCGGCGGCGGTCACGTCCTGCTCCACGATCAGCGCGACGTCCTGGGTCGCGACCGGGAAGGCCGAGATCCGCGGCGCCTGGAGGGCACCGTCGACGGCCTGCTCCAGGACGTCGAGCTCGACCTCCATGGCACAGGTGCGCTCGGGCAGGTGGAGCTCCTTGACGACCCGCGGGTGAAGCTCACCCGCGTGCCCGAAGAGCGTCTCCTCGCCGTTCACCGTGACGTACAGCGCGGCGCAGCGGCCGGGGTGCCACGGAGCGTGCTGGTCGCCGCGGACGATCAGCTCGACGCCCGCCTCGCGGGCGATCATGCGGGCCGCCTCGATGGAGTCCGCCCAGTCGGCCGGGCGGCCCTTGCCCCACCAGCCGGCCTGCTCGCGGGCGCCCGCGAGGACGACGGCGGCGCGACGCGGCTGACGCGGCAGCGCGGCGTCGAGTCCGGCGATCTCCTCGTCGGTGGGACGACGGTCGACGGGCAGCCGGACGGCCTGCGTCTCGGTGCCGGTCAGTGGGGCCTCCCCTGCTCGAACGGAGTTGAGAGCTCGGGGAAGGAAGACCAGGCCGGTCTCGAAGAGCGCGAGGTCGTGGCTGCCGCGGCCGTCGTTGCGCCGCATTGCGCCGAGGAGACCCGGCAGCAGCGTGGTGCGCAGCGACGGCTCCTCGTCGGAGAGCGGGTTGACGAGGGTGACCGTGCGGCGGCGGGCGTCGTCCTTGTCCAGGCCGAGCTGGTCGAGGACGGCGGTGCCGATGAACGGGTAGCTCAGCGCCTCGACGTAGCCCGCTCCGGCGAGTGCCCGGCCGATGCGGCGGTGCAGCCGCTGACGGTCGGTGAGCCCTCGGCCCGACGGCGGCGTCGGCAGGGTCGACGGAAGGTTCTCGTAGCCCTCCAGCCGGATGACCTCTTCGGCGAGGTCGTTCGGCTCGGCGAGGTCGGGGCGCCAGGACGGCACCGTGACGATCAGCTCGTCCTGCCCGTAGACGTCGCAGCCGACCTGCTGGAGGCGGCGTACGACGGTCTCCCGGCCGTACGCGACTCCGGCCACCCGGTCGGGGTGGTCGGCCGGCATGGCGATGGTGCGGGGAGCGGACGGGGCACTGATCTCGGTGACGCCCGACTCGGCGGTGCCGCCCGCGAGGAGGACCAGCAGGTCCACCGTGCGCTGCGCGGCGGCGGCGGCCGCGGCGGGGTCGACGCCGCGCTCGAAGCGCTTGGACGCCTCGGAGGACAGCTTGTGGCGGCGCGCGGTGCGGGCGATGGAGATCGCGTCGAAGTGCGCCGCCTCGATGACGACCGAGGTGGTGGTGTGCTCACCGGCCGCGGCGTCCGCGATCTCGGTGTTGGCGCCGCCCATGACGCCCGCGAGACCGATCGGCCCGCGGTCGTCGGTGATGACGAGATCCTCGGCGTCCAGGACCCGCACGGTGCCGTCCAGCGTGGTGAGCTTCTCGCCCTGCTGGGCGCGGCGCACCCCGATCGTCCCGTCGACGAGGGTCCGGTCGTAGGCGTGCAGCGGCTGGCCGAGTTCGAGCATCACGTAGTTCGTGACGTCGACCGCGAGCGAGACGGTGCGCATCCCGGCCTTCTGCAGGCGGCGCTGCATCCAGATCGGGGAACGGGCCTCGGGCTCCAGGCCGACCACGGTGCGGGCGGTGAAGCGGTCGCAGCCGAAGGGGTCGGACACCTTCACCGGGTAGCCGAACGCGTTCGGCGCGGGTACGTCGAGGAGCGCCGGGTCGCGCAGCGGCAGCCCGTACGCGATGGCCGTCTCACGCGCGACACCGCGCATGGAGAGGCAGTAGCCCCGGTCCGGCGTGACGGCGATGTCGAGGACCTCGTCGACGAGCTCCAGGAGCTCGATCGCGTCGGTACCGGCCTCGTGCTCCGGCGGCAGCACGATGATGCCGTGCGTGCCGTCGTCGCCCATGCCGAGCTCGTCGGTGGAGCAGATCATGCCGTGAGAGGTCTTGCCGTACGTCTGACGTGCGGCGATGGCGAAGTCACCGGGCAGCACGGCGCCGGGGAGCACCACGACGACCTTGTCACCGACGGAGAAGTTGCGGGCTCCGCAGACGATCTCCTGCGGTTCGCCGGTGCCGTTGGCCATGCCGACGTCGACCGTGCAGAAGCGGATGGGCTTCTTGAAGCCCTCCAGCTCCTCGATGGTCAGGACCTGTCCGACGACCAGCGGGCCCTGGAGGCCGGCGCCGATCTGCTCGACGGTCTCGACCTCCAGTCCCACGGCGACGAGCTTGGCCTGCACATCACGGCCGGTCTCCGTCGCCGGCAGGTCGACGTACTCCCGCAGCCAGGAAAGCGGGACGCGCATCAGATCTCCATCCCGAACGGCCGGGTGAACCGGACGTCACCCTCGACCATGTCTCGCATGTCTTCGACGTTGTGGCGGAACATCAGCATCCGCTCGATGCCGAACCCGAAGGCGAATCCGCTGTACTTCTTGGGGTCGACACCGCAGGCGACGAGCACCTTGGGGTTGACCATGCCGCAGCCGCCCAGCTCGATCCAGCCCTCGCTGCCGCAGGTGCGGCAGGGGCGGTCCGGGTTGCCCACGGACTCGCCGCGGCAGACGTAGCAGACCATGTCCATCTCGGCGGACGGCTCGGTGAACGGGAAGAAGTTCGGCCGGAGCCGGGTCTTCATGTCCGGGCCGAAGAGCGCCTGGACCATGTGGTCGAGGGTGCCCTTGAGGTCGGCCATGGTGAGGCCCTCGTCGATGGCCAGCAGCTCGATCTGGTGGAAGACCGGGGTGTGCGTGGCGTCGAGCTCGTCGGTGCGGTAGACCCGGCCGGGGCAGACCACGTAGACGGGGGGCTTCCGGCTGAGCAGGGAGCGCGCCTGGACCGGCGAGGTGTGCGTACGCAGCACGACGCCGGACTCGTCGCCCGTGGTCGGCCTGCCGTCGGGCGTGGTGCCCTGCACGAAGAAGGTGTCCTGCATCTGCCGGGCCGGGTGGTCGGGCACGAAGTTCAGGGCGTCGAAGTTGAACCACTCCGCCTCGACCTCGGGGCCCTCGGCGATCTCGTAGCCCATCGCCACGAAGACGTCGGCGACGCGCTCCATGATCGTGGTCAGCGGGTGCCGGGCGCCTGCCGGGGTGCGGTCGTACGGCAGCGTGACGTCGACTGCCTCCTCGACCAGGACCCGGGCGTCACGCTCGGCCTCCAGCTCCGCCTGACGGGCGGCGAGGGCCTTGGAGACGGCGCCGCGGGCCTGGCCCACGCGCTTGCCCGCCTCGGCCTTGGCCTGCGGCGGCAGGGCGCCGATCTCCCGGTTGGCGAGCGAAAGGGGCGAGGTACCACCGGTGTGCGCGGTCTTCGCCTGGGCGAGCGCGTCGAGGTCGCCGGCGGCGGCGAAGGCGGCGAACGCCTCGTCCCGCATGCGCTCGATCTCTTCCGGTTTCAGTGCCTCGACCTCGACTGGGTCGTACGACTTGTTCGGTGCCGACATCTCTTCCCGTGCTTCCGATTGGCTGATGGCGCGGCCCCGCTCGACGACTGGAGGACGCAAAGGTGCCAAAGGTCGAGTCTAAGGGCCGCAGGGAGGCGAAGAAGCCCGCGGGCGGCTCAGGCCCTCCCGTCGCCCGCCGCCACCCTTTCTGATCCGCTGCGCGAGACCCCTTATGTCAAACGAGTTATGTCAAATAGGCCGGGGCGCTCACAGGCAGGATAAATCGGAACTCGGCGCCGCCGCCGGGACCCCGGTCGACGGTGATCGTTCCGCCGTGCGCCTCGACGATGCCCTTGACGATGTACAGACCCAGGCCCGTACCGCCGCGCTTGCTCCCCCGCCAGAAGCGGGTGAAGACACGGCCCATCGACTCCTCGGGGATGCCAGGGCCTTCGTCGCTCACGGTGACTGCCGTTCCTGTCTCGTCACTCTTCGCCGGCGCGGATGCGGGGGCCACCTCAATGGTGACGGTTCCCTCGCCGTGGCGCACCGCGTTTTCCAGGAGGTTGCCGAGTACCTGGTCGACCTTGTCGGGATCGGCCCACAGTGCGGGCAGCGGCTGCCGGGTGCGTACGAGGAAGCGGTCGGGCGCCTGGCCGGACGCGATGTGGGCCTGGACGTGACGCTCCACGGCGGCGGAGATGTCCACGGGCTGGCGGCGCAGCTCCAGGCGGCCGGAGTCGATCCGGGAGATGTCGAGCAGCTCGGCGATGAGCCGGGTGACGCGGTTGGCGTCGGCGTCGACCGTCTCCAGCATCAGCCGCTTCTGGTCGTCCGTGAACCGCTCCCACTTGGCGAGCAGGGTCGCGGTGAAGCCCTTGACCGAGGTCAGCGGGGAGCGCAGCTCATGGGCGACGGTGGCGATCAGTTCGGCGTGGCTGAGCTCGGTACGGCGACGGGCCTCGGTGCCCCGCAGGGAGATCACCAGGCGGCGCACCGGCCCGGTCGGGCTCTCGCGTACGTACCGCGCGGAGACCAGGACCTCGCGCCCGCCGGGCAGGAGCAGGTTCCGCTCGGGCTGGCCGACACGGGTGGCCAGCCCCCCGTACGGGTCGGTCAGTGTCCACCAGCGCCGGCCCTTGAGGTCTTCGAGGGGCAGCGCGTGCTCCAGCGGGCGGCCGAGTGCGGCGGCGCGCGGAGTGGCGGTGATCCGGGCCGCGGCGGAGTTGAAGCAGATGACCCTGCCGGTCTCGTCGGCGACGACGAGACCGTCGGGCAGATCGTCCGGGTCGATGTCACCGGGACCGATGAGGGACTCGTCCCGCGCGGCGGGCTCGGCGGCTGCGGCGCGCACGGCGGCCGTGTGTGTCTCTCGCGGCCTGCTCATGCCGACTGCCATATTGCCGTACCCCACCTCTCGAACCGGTGCAGTGGGCCCCCGAGTTCGTCACCCTACTAGTCGTCGGGGAACGAGCGACACCCTGCGGGATCGAATGGGCGACGATCCCTGGACGAGAGCCCCTAGACGGCCGTGCGCCGGGGGCGCTGGGCGCGAGCGGAGGCGTACAGGCACACGGCCGCCGCCGTCGCGAGGTTGAGGCTCTCCGCCTTGCCGTGAATCGGTACCCGGACCACCGCGTCGGCCAGGGCCCGCGTCTCCTCGGGGAGCCCCCACGCCTCGTTGCCGAAGACCCAGGCGGTTGGGCCGCCCATGGTGCCGGCGTCCAGCTCGTCGTCGAGGTCGTCGTCGCCCGCGCCGTCCGCGGCGAGAATGCGCACGCCCGCGTCCCGCAGCCCGCGCACCGCCTGGTCGACGGGCACGCCCACGGCGACCGGCAGATGGAACAGGGAACCGACGGACGCCCGCACCGACTTGGGGTTGTACAGGTCCACGGACGCGTCGGTCAGCACGACGGCGTCGGCCCCTGCCGCGTCGGCGCAGCGCAGCACCGTACCGGCGTTCCCGGGGTCACGGACGTTGGCCAGCACGGCTACGAGCGTCGGCTTCGCGGCGAGGATGTCCTCGAACGGTGAGTCGAGGAAGCGGCAGACGCCGATCAGACCCTGCGGGGTGACGGTCTGCGACACGTCGGCGAGTACGTCGCCGTCGGCGAGATGGACCCGGGCCCCTGCGGAGTGGGCGGCGTCGACGATGTCGGCGTACCGCTCGGCGGCCTCGACGGTGGCGAAGAGCTCGATCAGTGTCGGCTCACCGTCTCCGCCCCGGTGCCCCGCGGCCTCGCGCACGGCCTGCGGCCCCTCGGCGATGAACCTGCGCTCCTTGCCGCGGAAGTTTCGCTTGGCCAGCCGTCGGGCGGCCGTGACACGCGGCGATCGCGAGGAGATCAGTTCGGGGGTGCCCATGGTCGGCGGCGAGCCTCTCTGCGTACGGAGGAACGAAAGCGGGGGTGCAACGCACCGGACCCGCAGACGGCTCGCGCCTGCGGGTCCGGCTCAGAAACCTGGAAGGACTGCCTGGATCAGGCGGCCTTCGGGGCGTTGACGTCGCTCGGGAGGGCCTTCTGGGCCACCTCGACGAGCGCGGCGAACGCGTTGGCGTCGTTGACCGCGAGCTCGGCCAGGATCTTGCGGTCCACCTCGATGTTGGCGGCCTTCAGACCCTGGATGAGGCGGTTGTACGTCATGCCGTTCTGGCGGGCAGCGGCGTTGATGCGCTGGATCCACAGCTGACGGAAGTCGCCCTTGCGCTTCTTGCGGTCGTTGTAGTTGTAGACCAGGGAGTGAGTGACCTGCTCCTTGGCCTTGCGGTACAGGCGCGAACGCTGACCGCGGTAGCCCTTGGCCGCCTCGAGGATTGCCCGGCGCTTCTTGTGGGCGTTGACTGCCCGCTTGACGCGTGCCACTTGTTAACTCCTTGTAGCGGGGCCGTGGTTGAACTCACACGGCCCGGAAACGAATTGGTCCCGGTCGGATCGAGATCGCGCCCCCGGATCAGCGGGGGCGGCGACTCACTTGCCGAGAAGCTTCTTGATCTTCTTGGCGTCGGCCGGAGCCACGACGACCGTGCCGGACAGCGAGCGGGTCTTCTTGGACGACTTGTGCTCGAGAAGGTGGCGCTTGCCGGCCTTCTCGCGGAGCACCTTGCCGGAGCCGGTGATCTTGAAGCGCTTGCTGGCACCGCTGTGCGTCTTGTTCTTCGGCATCGCGCCGTTCTCTCCTCGTCAGTGGCGCCCCTCTCGGTGCGGGGCACCGGACTGCAGGGGCGTCAGATCTTTGGTGGGATATTCCGCGGGGACCTGGGGGCGCCTGGATGGCAGCCCCCAGAGGTCACGCCTCGGAAGGTGTCTCGGCCTGGGCCTCGACCGCTTCGGCCGGAGCCTCGGCTGCGTCGCCCTCGGACTCGGCGTCGTGGGCGTAACCCTGACGCTCCGCCTTACGGGCGGCCTGGGCCTCACGGGCCTCGGCCATGGCTTCGGTCTTCTTCTTGTGCGGGCCCAGAACCATGATCATGTTCCGGCCGTCCTGCTTCGGATTGGACTCGATGAAACCGAGGTCCTCGACATCCGAAGCGAGACGCTGGAGCAGTCGGAAGCCCAGCTCGGGGCGGGACTGCTCACGACCACGGAACATGATCGTGATCTTGACCTTGTCACCCTGCTTGAGGAACCGAACGACGTGACCCTTCTTGGTGTCATAGTCGTGCGGGTCGATCTTCGGCCGGAGCTTCATTTCCTTGATGACCGTGTGCGCCTGGTTCTTGCGCGCCTCACGGGCCTTCATGGCCGACTCGTACTTGAACTTTCCGTAGTCCATGAGCTTGCACACGGGGGGGCGGGCTGTCGCCGCCACCTCGACCAGGTCGAGGTCATACTCCTGTGCGAGCTCCAGGGCTTTGGCAAGCGGAACAATCCCGACCTGCTCGCCGCTGGGACCGACAAGTCGCACCTCGGGAACGCGAATCCGGTCGTTGATGCGGGGCTCGGCGCTGATGGATCCTCCTCGGTTGCACCACGCGGACCGCCTGGCGGACAGCCGCGTAGTGTCTGTTTCGAAAGACCAACCGTGGCGGGACACGAAAAATGCCCCGGACGGGACACAGGCGGGGCTCCTGGAAATACCGGAACACCGCCGCGGTCAACCGCGGGGCGCATCATCGGGCAGCTCCATCGTCCGTACGGAACGATGGGCGCCACCTGACCGGTGACCCGCCGTCCCGGAGGACGGTCAGGTGGGAGATCGGAGCCTCCACTTGTGGGCCGAGCACATAGGTGTCCGGCCGGTCGTTACACAAGGTTAGCAGCTCCGGCGGGGTGCTGCTAACCCGCCGGGCGTCGCGGGCCGGGGGCGGGCGGGGAGCGTCTCCCGCAGTCGGGGGCCTCTGAGCATGGCCTTATCGTGTGGGACATGAGTGACGCGACCCCCCGTAGTGAATCCCCCGGCTTCGACGACATGGCCCGCGATATCGCGGAGGTCCCCGCGGTCGAGGTGATCGTGACGGTCGCCGTGAACCTGATGAGCGCAGCCGCCGTGAAGCTCGGCCTCACCGAGGACGGCGACGACCACAAGGACCTGGACGAGGCCCGCAAGCTGGTGCACGCCCTGGCCGGCCTGCTGGACGCGAGCACCACCGAGATCAGCACCTTCCACGCGTCCCCGCTGCGCGACGGCCTGAAGTCGCTCCAGCTGGCGTTCCGCGAGGCGTCGCTCGTACCGGACGAGCCCGGTCAGGGCCCGGGCGAGAAGTACACGGGCCCGGTGTACGGCTAGTCCGTTCCGTCAGCCGCCTCCCTCCGGCCCTTCTGACCTTCCCGTCTTCCCGGTCTTCCCCCTCTTCCCGACGACGCGAGCCCGCAGCCTGTGACAGGCGGCGGGCTCGCGTCGTGTGCGTCCGGGTTCAGCGTGCGAACAGTCATGCGCGTTTGGGGTTCAGCGTGCGAACAGGGGCTCGCCCGGTGCGACGGCGTCGGCCGGGAGCAGCGCCAGGTCGAGGCCGCGCACCAGCCTGGCCCGCAGCGCCTCACTGGCCGCCAGTGCTCCGGCCAGCCGCTGCGCGGCTTCGGCGGGAACGGCGTCCGGGGCGAGGACCACCGCCACGATGCCGTCGGCCGGGCCGGGGCCGAGGTGGGCCCGCACCACGGCGGGCTCGGCGGCCACGACGTCCCGTACCGCCCTGACGACGGCGGGGTCGTCGAGCGGGTCCGCGCTGACCCGGTTCTCGGCGAGGGCGCGCAGCGCCGATCCGGTCAGCTCGAAGGCGACCGGGCCCGCGAGGTCGAGCACCACGGTGTCCGCCTTCTCGTGCGCCGCGGCCTGGAGCGCCTGGTGCAGGGGTACGGCGACGGGGCGGGCCTCCGGGTCCCAGAGCGCCAGCGCCGCGGTCGAGGTGAAGGCGGGCAGGGCGCGGCGGTCACCCGCTTGCAGGGTGGGGACCGCCATATCGCTGGTCTTCTCGCGGCGCAGCCCGTTCTCGTCCTCCTCCACCTCGCCGAGCACGGCGACGACGGGGACGAGCAGCCGGGCGCCGAGCAGAGCTTCGAGGACCGGGCCGACGGCCTTCCGGTCCTGCGACCATGCGGCGAGCGCCGCGGTCAGCTCGGGAGCGGCCGTGCCGTCGTCGTCGGAGAAACCGGGGTCCGGAATGTTCTTGAGCGCCACATGACGAGCGTAGTGGGTCCGCTTTCTCATCCTGGCGACAGGTCGGGCACAGGGTGCTGCCAGTTCCCCTTCCTGGCGGGCGGAGCATGTCCCGCCACAGAATGCGCCGCTCAGCGCTGTCCACCCTCCGCGCTGTCCGCCTCCGTGACGGCCGTGGTGCCGCTGGCGGGTTCGGCCGCCGGGGGCGCCTTCCTGGTGGGTCGGTCACCGGATCGCGCGCCCGTCGCCATCGCGTCCGTATCGTCCGCTTCGAGCCCGCCGGCCGGGGCGGCGGCGAGCGAGGAGGCCGAGGTGGATCTCGACGCGGAGCTGGCACGGGCGGTGGCGCCGCTGATCGGCGACGCCGCGCTGTCCGTCGCCGTGCTGGGCGACGGCGGTGCGCCGATCGCGGCGTACGGGGACACGAGGACGTACGACACCGCGAGCATCGTCAAGGTCGATGTGCTGGCCGCCCTGCTGCTCCTGGCCCAGGACGAGGGGCGTGAGCTGAACGGCGCCGAGCACGGATACGCGGCCGCGATGATCCGGCGCAGCGACAACGCCTCGGCGACCAGGCTGTGGCAGGTGATCGGCGGTGCGGAGGGGCTCGACGCGGCCAATGCCCGGCTCGAGCTGACCTCGACGGCCGCCGCACGGGCGTGGGGGCTGACACAGACCACGGCCTGCGACCAGGTGCGTCTGCTCCGGGCGGTCTTCGGCCCGGCCGGGGATTCCGCGCTGTCCGCCGGCTCGCGGGCGTACGTGCAGGAGCTGATGGGAAAGGTCGGGGCGGATCAGCAGTGGGGAGTGTCCGCGGCGGGCACCGGCTGGTCGCTGAAGAACGGCTGGATGCCGCGCACCACGACGGGGCTGTGGGACATCAACAGCATCGGCCGGGTCCTCGCCGGTGGCCGCACGTATCTGGTCGCCGTGCTCTCCGACGGGCACGCCACGAAAGAGGCGGGCATCGCGCTCGTCGAGTCGGTGGCCGGGGCGGCGGTCGGGGCGGTCAGCGACGCCGCCCGCTAGGCCCTGGGGCCCCGGCCTTCCCTGCCGCGCCACAGGACGACGGCCAGGGCCAGCAGCACCGCACCGAGTCCGCCGGCTGTCGGGGCCAGCCAGTTCGCCGAGCTGTCGTCCTCGGGCCGGGGGGTGGGGCCGGGGCCGAAGAACTGCTTGCCGTAGCCGGTCGCGGCGGAGCCGGGGTTCCCCGCGGTACGGGTGCGTGAACCGGCCTCGATCGCGGCGGCCGGGTCGACGAGGCCATAGCCCCGGGCGTCGTCGCGGCCGTCCGGCGGGGAGTTGCGGGCGGTGTCCGCGAGGAGCTTCTTGACCTGGGCGGGGCCCAGCTCCGGGTGGGCGGCGCGGACCAGGGCGACGGCCCCGGACACGAACGCGGACGCGGCGGAGGTGCCCCACTCGATGTAGTAGTGGCGGTCGGGGTTGGCGACGACGATGTCGACGCCGGGCGCGCTGACGGTGGCGTACCAGCGGCGGGTGGAGAACGCGGCGTGCGTGCCGTACTTGTCGACGGCCGCGACCGCGATCACCCCGGGGTAGGCGGCCGGGTACGAGATGTGGTCGCCCTTCTCGCCGCTGTTGCCGGCCGACGCGACGACCGAGACGCCCTTGGCCAGCGCGTACTGGACGGCCGCGTCCTCGCTCGGCTCGGGGTGGGCGGATTTGCTGTCGTCGCCGAGGGAGAGGTTGATGACGTCCGCGCCGTGGTCCGTGGCCCAGCGGATGCCTTCCGCGAGGGCGGTTCCGCGTGATTCACGGGCCTTCGCCCGGGACGGGTCGTTGGACTCCAGGATCACCCGGCCGGGCAGGATCTTGGCTTCGGGGGCGATGCCGAGGACGCCGTTGCCCCGGCCGGGGCCGCTGCCCCGGCCCGCGATGATCCCGGCCATCGCGGTGCCGTGCAGGGCCCAGGCCCGGTCGCCGCGCTCCGCGCCGAAGCCGATCAGGTCCTTGCCTGGCAGGACCTGGCCTGCGAGGTCCGGGTGGGTGGCGTCGACACCCGTGTCCAGGACGGCGACCGTGACGCCTTCGCCCTTGGTGGTCTGCCAGGCCCGGTCGGTGTGGAGCGCGGCCAGGCCCCACTGCTGGTCGCGGATGCCGTCGGCTTGCGCGGGCGCGGCGGGGACCAGGGCGAACGCGGTCGCGGCGCAGACCGCCGCGAGGGCCCTGCGGCGGCGTCCGGGCGGGCGTCGTCGGCTCATTCCGGCTGCTCCGTGAGCTCGGTGACGGTCTTGCGCAGGCCGCGTTCCACCCGGTCCGCCACGCCCTTCGCCTCGTGGCCTAGCCCTGCCTGGGCGACGGCGGTCGTCGCGTCCGGGGCCATGGCCTCGGCGGCGGGCTGGGGTGCGGGCACGGGGCGTCCGTCGGCGAATCCGGAGACGGCGAACACGACGACGGGCACCTCGGTCAGGACGTGAACGGTCCAGCTGGCTCGCTGCCGGTCGCCAAACCCGGCGGCGACGGTGCCCTCGGGGGCGTAGGTACGCGGCACCAGGTCGGCGCGTCCGTCGAGGCGCTGGCCGGTGAACCGGGTGCTGAGGGCGCGCATCCCCTCGGTGTCGGCCTCCGTGAAGACCATTCCGACGGTGACGAGGCTGCTGTGGGTCGCGTCGGTGTAGGTGGCCCGCACCATGCGTGCGCAGCCGACGGGGCGCAGCGTCTTGAGGAGCAGCGGATCGAGGCCCTTGGCGCAGGAGCTGTCCGGGGCGACGGCGACCCGGGTCCAGACCCGGTCCGTGGCCCCGGGGCCCGCGCCGTCGCCCTTGAGGGTGGCCGGGAAGAGGGTGCCGACGGGCACGCTGTGCCAGGCGGTGCGGCCCTCGCTGTACGCGGTGGGGGCGCCGGGGCCGGCCGAGGAGTCACCGGTCAGCCAGGCCCCGGTGACCGCGCCCCCGATCAGGCCGAGCCCGAGCACGACACAGACGGCGGCGCCCAGGGTCCGCGCGGGGTGGCGCGGCCGGACGGGACGCAGCCGGGTGGTGGTCTCGGCGGGCGTCTCGGCGAAGGCGTACCGGGGCGGCACGTAGGGGTTCGGGTACGGGTGGGGCCCCGGGGCGGACCCGGGCGCCGCGGAGAGGTCCACGGCGCCGACAGGGCGGCGCCGCGTGACGGGGTGCGGCGGCCCGACGGGCTCCCCGGGCCGCGGTCCGGCTGCCGGGCCCGCCGGAGGGACCGGGCCCGCCGGAGGGACCGGCCGCAGGCGTGCGGTCGTTTCGGCGGGCGCGGGCGGAGGCTGAACGGGTGGGGCCTGGCCGGGCGGCGCATGCCTCGCCGGCCGGCTCGGCGGGAGGTGGGCGGGGGGTTGCTGTGGTGCGGCAGCGGACGGCTGCGGCTGAGCGGGGGTGTACGGCTGCTGCTGCGGAGCACGGAAGGACGGCTCCTGCCGCGGTGCGGGAGCGGGTGCGGACGGCTCCGGCTGCCGCTGCGGCGGCGAGGCGGGGATCGGGGGCTCCTGCCGGGCGGGCAGGTTCCGGGGCGGCCGGGGCCCGGGCGGCTGCGCCGCGCCGTGGCCGGCCGTCGCCGGAGGGGGCGGAGTGGCCGGGAGGGGTGGAGTGGCCGGGCGGGGTGGCACGGGAGCGCGTCGCGCTTCGGTACTCATCCGGCCCCCTGGTTCGCGTCCTCGTACCGCCCGCGGACCGCCCTCACGGGCGGGCCCGTTGGTCAGCGCGTGACCGTCACTCTACGGGTTGGCGGGTGACCGTTGGGAACGGACGCCGTGGCTCGGGGCATCTGCCCCGATCGTCCCCCTACCCAGCGGTACGGGTGTCTGGCAAGCTGCGGCCATGACTGCCCGCGCCGCTGACCGGACCCGTTACAACCGGGCCACCGCCCATCTCGACGCCCCGCTCGCCGTCGTCGATCTGGAGGCGTTCGACGCCAACGCGGACGACCTGGTGAGCCGGGCCGCCGGCAAACCGGTCCGGGTGGCGAGCAAGTCGGTGCGGTGCCGGGCCCTCCTGGAGCGGGTGCTCGCACGTCCCGGGTTCACGGGGATCATGTCGTTCACCCTCGCGGAGTCGCTGTGGCTGGCCCGGGCCGGTTTCGAGGACGTGCTGCTGGCCTATCCGTCGGCCGACCGTGCCGCGTTCGCGGAGCTGGCAGGTGATCCGAAGCTCGCCGGGGCGGTGACCGTCATGGTCGACGACCCGTCCCAGCTGGAGCTGATCGATGCCGCGCGGGCCGGCGGGCAGGAGGAGATCCGGGTCTGCCTGGAGCTGGACACCTCGCTGCGCCTGCTCGGCGGCCGGGTCAGGATCGGGGCGCTGCGTTCCCCCCTGCGCTCGCCCGCCCAACTGGCGGAGCTGGCACGCTCGGTGGCGCGCAGGCCCGGTTTCCGGCTGGTGGGGCTGATGGCGTACGAAGGTCATGTCGCCGGTGTCGGCGACTCGGTCGCCGGGCGGCCGCTGCGCTCCCGGGCCGTGCGGCTGATGCAGACGGCGGCCCGCAAGGAGCTGGCGGCGCGGCGGGCCGAGGTGGTGCGGGCGGTGCGCGCGGTCACACCGGACGTGGAGTTCGTGAACGGCGGCGGCACCGGCAGCGTGCAGCACACGGCCGCCGAGTCGGCGGTGACGGAGATCGCGGCCGGGTCGGGGCTCTACGTACCGCGGCTGTTCGACAACTACACGTCGTTCACGGGCCGCCCGGCGGCCCTGTTCGCGCAGCCGGTGGTCCGGCGGCCCGGGGTGGGCGTGGTGACGGTGCTCGGTGGCGGCTATCCCGCGTCCGGGGCCGCCGGCCGTGACCGGCTGCCCGTCCCGTATCTGCCGGAGGGACTGCGCTACGACCCGCAGGAAGGTCCTGGCGAGGTGCAGACCCCACTGCTCGGCTCCCCCGCCGACGATCTGCTGATCGGTGACAAGGTGTGGTTCCGGCACGCGAAGGCGGGTGAACTGTGCGAGCGCTTCGACGAGCTCCAGCTGATCGAGGGCGACCGGATCACGGCGACCGTACCGACGTACCGCGGTGAGGGCCTGACCTTCCTCTGACCTCTGACGCGCCTGTGCCGCGGGGGCAGGGCTCAGGGAGCGATCGAGCTGCCCACTCCCCCGCTCGTCGCGCTGTCGCCGATCGGGCGGATGCCCTTGGTGATCGTGTCCATGAGGGAGAGCGGCAGGTCGCCCTGGCCCGCGTCGAAGGCGAAGCGCACGATGACCGGCGTCTCGCTGCCCACGGCCGAGGGGAAGACCAGGGACTGCACGTAGCCGCCGGGCCCCTTGCCCGTGGTGACCCGCCAGCGCACGAGGTAGCCGGTGCGCCCCGCCACGGTGACCGACGTGGAGGCGAGCTCCTCGTGGGACCTGATGCCGCCGTGGAGGCGGTTGCCGAGGGAGTTCTCCTCGTACGCGTTGTCCGCCGCTGTCTCGATGTCCGCCTTGGCCAGGGCCTCGACGGAGGCGAGATCGGTGGAGCTCGCCGTACGGCTGCTGACCGTGCCGTGGTAGCAGAAGCCTCCCGAGTCACCCGGGCACCGGTAGGAGAGCACCGTGCGCATGACCGTCGTCGCCTGCTCCAGGGTGTTGTCCGGCTTCTCCCAGCCCTCCGGTACGGGCAGGGTGATCCCGTTGAGCTGGTCGACCAGTACCCTCGGGTCGTCCGACGGGCCGGTACCGGGGGACGCGGTGCCGGAGGGCGCGGTGCCGGAGGGCGCGGTGCCGGAGGGCGCGGTGCCGGAGGGCGCGGTGCCGGAGGGCGCGGTGCCGGAGGGCGAGCTGTGCGCGGGGGCCGGGGCGGCCGAACTGCTGGGCGCCGGCCCGGGCTTCGCGTCGCCGTCGTCCTTGCCGAGCAGTACGGCTCCGGTGACGGCCGCGCCGACGACGATCAGGCCCGTCAGGGTCATGACGATGGTCCTGGTGCTGCCGCCGGGGCGTGGGCGCGGCGGCAGCGGGGCCCCGAACTCCTGCGAGACGTACGCCTGGTGCCCGCCCTGCGCGACGGCGCCGAGCGGGCGGGTGTGCGCACTCCACGCCGTACCGTCCCACCAGCGCTCGGTGCCGGGTATCCCCGCGTCCGGATACCAGCCGGGCGGTGTCGCGTTGCTCATCCGGCTTAGCCTAGGGCCCCGGTTCCGGGGCGCCGGAGGCGGTGTCCGGTGGTCTTCGCGGGGCCGGGGCGGTGCCGTCTCACTTCCCGTCCCGTACCGGCCTGGCGGCCGCCGTCCACAACGGTCTGCGCCGGCGTCTGCCGAACGCGCGCACGGTGGGAACGGCCTCCTTGACCGGCTCCGGAAGTGTCTGGCCGTGCTCCTCGGAGGTGAGCAGGTGGTCGAACGTCCGCCATCCCTCCCACTGGCGTATGTCCGCGTCCACCTGCGGCTTGAGCGGTGCGAACCGGCCGAGTTCGAAGTCCTCGCCGGCCAGGTCGAACCAGCGCTCGCCGAAGACCTCCGTGCCCAGGCCGCCGGCCTTCCCCGTCAGGCGCACGAGGATTCTCACGGACTCGGCGCCCTCCAGGGGCGTGCCCTGGATCTCGGTGATCGGCAGCGTGGGAACGGCCGCTTCGACGGGGACCCACACGGTGAAGGGAGAGCCCCGGTCCATGACGAACCAGTTGCGCTCCTGGGCCGGATTGCCCTGCTGGTCGAGCACGCGCAGGGGCTGCTTGTAGAAGACCGGTGTCCCGTCGTGCGGCGACTTGCGCAGGTACCAGAGGTAGACCCGGGCCGTCAGATCGATGACGGTGAGGTTCTCCATCCGGTTGTAGAACCGCACGGCGATGATGCGTTCCTCGCGGCCCCGGTGCGCCTCGGCGAACTCACGGGCGTCGGCCTGGTGCGCGTAACAGACACTCAGCTTCTTGCGCCAGACGAAGGGCCGCATCGAGAACATCTTGATGAAGACGACGCCCACCATCGTCGCTGGGACGACCGCGCCGATCACCGAAGCCGTGGTGGAGAGGAACTCCTGCGCCGTGTTGCCGTCCTGCGCCTTGATGCTGTCCGTCCCCACGCAGGCGCGCAGCGACTGCAACGTCAGATCGGTCAGCTGTCCGGTGTCGCCCAGTCGCGCGGCCTGGCCGCGCGGGGAGTCGAGGGTGACCGTGAGTCCCACGGCGATCAGGGCCGACAGCAGGACGAGCCCGCCGATCACCAGTCCGACCAGCCCCAGGACCGTGCGCTCCGCGATCCACCAGCGCAGTGACGTCCGGAAGCGGGGGTGTCCCCTTCTACTGATCACCGCTCGAGTCAGCATCATCAAAAGTCCTCCCCCGTATGACACTTGACCTGCTGGGACCAATCCTAGCCGGGTCGCCCACCCCCCTCGGCGGTGTGGCGCAAGTCGGGGCGCCCGCCCTACCGTCAGGTGTGGCAAGCTCAGCGGCGGAGGACGTCGTCAGTGAGGAGACACAAGGTGCTGAATCGTTCACTCAAGGCCCTCGGGCTGGCGACCGTACCGGCGAAGGAGCCGCTCACCTATCCCGGGCGGCCGATCGACGCGCCCTCTCTGCTGGACGACGGTGCCCTGCTGGAGCTGACGGTCAACCAGGGCCCCGTGGAGACCTGGGACGTCCTCACCGAACAGGGCCCGGTCCCGCTCGACGCCCATCTGGCGGCGCGGGGCGCGGCTCCGCTGCGGGAGCGCCACGCCGCGGTGTCGGTCGGCTCCAACGCGTCGCCCGCGCAGCTGAACAACAAGCTGGTGAGCCGCGGGCTGTCGGGCACCGTTCCGATGGTCCCCGTACAGGCCCACGGGCTCGCGATCGGCATGTGCGCGCACATCTACCCCGCCGGGTACGTGGCGACCGCGCCCTACGCCGACAAGCGTTCCGAACTGACCCTGGCCGTCACCTGGCTGGACGACGACCAGCTCAAGGCGGTCGACGAGACCGAGATCCCGTTCTACGAGCGCGTCCTGCTGCCGGGCGACGCCTTCCCCATGCGGCTGCCGCACGGGGAGACGCTCAAGGAGGTGCACCTGTACGCCAGCGCGATGGGCGTGCTGGCGGGCCCGGACGGCTTCCCCCGGCCCGCGCAGGCCGAGCAGGCGGCGCTCCTGGAAGATCTTCTGGCGGCCTCCCCCCGGCTCCGCGCGCTCCTCGGTCCCGATCCGCTGACCTGGGTGGAGCGAGCCGTCAGCCAACCGGAGCTGCGGGAGGAAGGGACCCGGATCTTCCGGGACGAGGGCTGGGTCCTGATGCTGGACGACTTCACCCAGTACGCCATCTCGCACTCCTGAGCGGAGCGGTGTCGTGACGCGCTACACCGCATCGGTCGGCGTATCCGGCTACCGCTTCCCCGACCTGCGGACGGTGCTGGCCAGGGCGAGCCCCGTGCGCTCGGGCGACCAGCTCGCGGGAGTCGCGGCCGGGAGCGACGCGGAGCGGGTGGCCGCCCGGCTCGTCCTGGCGGATCTCCCGCTGCGCGTGTTCCTCGACGAGACGGTCGTGCCGTACGAGACCGATGAGGTGACCCGTCTGATCGTGGACACGCACGACACGGCGGCGTTCGCGCCCGTCGCCCATATGACGGTGGGCGAGTTCCGTGACTGGCTGCTGTCCTACGAGGCCACCCCGGCGGACCTGTCCGCACTGGCGCCCGGCCTCACTCCCGAAATGGCGGCCGCGGTCAGCAAGCTGATGCGCGGTCAGGACTTGATACAGGTGGCCCGGAAGTGCTCGGTGGTCACCCGGTTCCGCAACACCATCGGCCTGCCGGGCCGGATGTCGGTCCGTCTCCAGCCGAACCACCCCACCGACGCGCCCCGCGGGGTGGCCGCCTCTGTCCTCGACGGGCTGCTGTACGGCTGCGGCGACGCGGTGATCGGCATCAACCCCGCGACCGACTCCGTCGCGGCCGCCGTCGAACTGCTGCGGCTGACGGACGACATCAGGCAGCGGTACGCGATCCCCACCCAGACCTGTGTGCTGACGCATGTCACGAACACGATCCGGGCCATCGAACGCGGGGCGCCCGTCGATCTCGTCTTCCAGTCCGTCGCCGGGACCGAGGCGGCGAACAGGGCGTTCGGCATCGACCTCGCGCTCCTCACCGAGGCGCACGCGGCGGGGCGCTCCCTGAACCGGGGCTGCGTGGGCGACAACCTCATGTACTTCGAGACGGGCCAGGGCAGCGCGCTCTCCTCCGACGCCCATCACGGGGTCGACCAGCAGACGCTCGAAGCCCGGGCGTACGGGGTCGCCCGGCACTTCCGCCCGCTGCTGGTGAACACCGTCGTCGGCTTCATCGGCCCCGAATACCTCTACGACGGCAAACAGATCGTCCGGGCCGGACTGGAGGACCACTTCTGCGGGAAGCTGCTCGGCCTGCCGATGGGCTGCGACGTCTGCCACACCAACCACGCCGAAGCCGATCAGGACGACATGGACACTCTGCTGACGCTGCTCGGCGTGGCGGGCTGCACGTTCGTCATGGGGGTGCCGGGCTCGGACGACGTCATGCTCAACTACCAGAGCACGTCCTTCCACGACGCCCTGTACGTCCGGTCGGTCCTGGGCCTGCGTCCCGCCCCGGAGTTCGAGGCGTGGATGGAGCGCATGGGCATGTTCGACGACGAACGCAGGGTCGTGGCACCGGTCGCGCACAGCCCGCTGGCGGCCGGTCTCGACGCGCTGCTGAAGGGAAGCGGATGAGCGAGGAGGCCCGCCCTGACCTGTGGGACCCGCTTCGCCGGTTCACCCCCGCCCGGGTGGGACTCGGTCGCAGCGGCGGCGCGCTCCCGGTCCGCCCTCTGCTGGAGTTCCAGCTGGCCCACGCACAGGCGCGCGACGCCGTCCATCTGCCGGTCGACTTCCGGTCGGTACGGGAAGCGGCGGCCGGGCTGCCGCTCACCGAGGTGCGCAGTTCGGCCCCGGACCGCACCACGTATCTGCGCCGGCCCGATCTGGGCAGGCGGGTGCACCCGGACGATCTCCCGCTGCTCCCGGAGCCCGGTGGCCACGAGCTCGTCCTCGTCGTGGCGGACGGGCTCTCGGCGACGGCGGTCCACCGGCACGCGGCTCCGCTGCTGGCGCAGCTCCGTCCGCGTCTCGCGGCCTTCGGTGACCTCTCCGTCGTCCTGGCGTCGCAGGCACGCGTCGCCATCGGGGACGAGATCGGCGAACGGGTGGGCGCGCGGCTGGTCGTGGTGCTGATCGGTGAGCGGCCCGGCCTCAGCGCGGCCGACAGTCTCGGGGTCTATCTGACGTACGCGCCCCGCGTCGGCCGCCGGGACTCCGAGCGCAACTGCCTCTCCAACATCCATCCGCCCAACGGTCTCGGTTACGAGGCCGCCGCGCGTGCGCTCGCCTCGCTGATGACGCGGTCGCTGCGGCTGGGCCTGTCGGGAGTGGCGCTTCGGGAAGAGGACGAGCCGCCGGCCGTCGGGCCTGCGCCGTGAGCCGGTGCGGGGAGCCGGGGCCCGCTGGACCGCCTCGGCCCGCACGACCGCCTCGGCCCGCACGGCGTCGCTGAGCCCATGTCAGGGCTTGCCGCCGGTCAGGACTCGCGGCCCGTCAGCGAGAGCAGGTCGCGGGCCGGGCCTGTCGGGCGGTGGCCGGTGGGCCAGACGGCGCGGAGCTGGCGCCGGAGCCGTACCCCCGCGATGGGGATCTTGACGAGGCGGCGGGCCGACAGTTCCTCACCGAGCGCGAGTTCGCTCAGGACGCAGGGGCCGGCGCCGCTCTCCGCCGCGCCCTTCACCGCCGTGGTCGAGGAGAGTTCCAGGAGCGGCCGCGCGAGACCTCCGTGGAAGGCGAGCGCGGCGTCCAGGACCTGGCGGGTGCCGGACCCGTACTCGCGCAGGATGAGCGGGGTCGCGGCCAGTTCGGCGGGGGTCAGGGGGGTGCGGCGGCGGGCCCAGGCGTGGCTCGGGGCGACCACGACGACGAGCCGGTCGTGCGCGATGACCGTGCCGTCGAGACCTTCCGGTATCGAAAGGCCCTCCACGAAGCCCAGGTCGGCTTCGCCGCCGAGCAGGCGCTGGGCGACCGCCGCGGAGTTCCCCGCGAGCAGCGACACCGCCGTGCCGGGCCGTTCGGCGCGCAGTGCGATCAGCCAGCCCGGCAGCAGATACTCGGCGATGGTCATGCTGGCCGCGACCCGCAGCCGGGAGTCGCGCCGGTCGCGCAGCGCCTGCGCGCCCGCGTCGAACGCCTCCGCCGCTTCGACGATCCGGCGGGCCCAGTCCGTGACGAGCGCTCCCGCGTCGGTCAGCCGGGAGCCGCGGGGCGAGCGGTCCAGGAGCGCGACACCGAGCTGGCGCTCCATCGAGCGGACGCGGCTGGAAGCGGCGGGCTGGGTGATGCCGACGTCGCGCGCCGCGCGCCCGAGGCTGCCGTGGCGGGCGACGGCGAGCAGCAGCTCCAGCGCGCCCAGGTCGGGAACCCGGTGGGACAGGAGGGTGTGCTGATCGCTGGACATAAAGGAAGCTTATGACCTCATAGGGCAGGGCTCCCTGGTGGGGGACGCCGTACGCCACCAGGATCGTGTCATGGCCATCTATCCGCAGACCCAGTCCCGCGCCGGCGCGTACCGCCCGGCCGCCCTCCGGCTCCCGGCGCTGCGGTACATCGGCCCCAACTGGTACGCGACCGTCATGGGCACCGCGATCGTGGCGAGTGCGGGGGTGGCCCTGCCCGGCGGGCTCGGCTGGCTGCGGGCTGCCTGCACGGTCGTGTGGGCGCTCTCGGCGGTCCTGCTGGCCGTCGTCCTCGCGGCCCGCGCCGGCCACTGGCTGCTCCACCGCGACCAGGCGCGCACGCACCTCCTGGACCCGGCGGTCGCCCCGTTCTACGGCTGTCTGTCCATGGCGCTGCTCGCGGTCGGCGGAGCCACGATGGTGGTCGGCCGGGATGTGATCGGGCACGACGCCGCGGTCGCCGTGGACACGGTTCTGTTCGCGCTCGGCACCGTGACCGGGCTCGCCACCGCGGTCGTGATCCCGTATCTGATGGTCGTACGCCACCGTCCCGCCCCCGGTACGGCCTCGCCGGTCTGGCTGCTGCCGCTGGTGGCGCCCATGGTCTCCGCCGCGCTCGGCCCGCTGCTGGTGCCCGAGCTGCCCGCCGGGCAGTGGCGGGAGACGCTGCTGCTGGCCTGTTACGCGATGTTCGGGCTGTCCCTGCTGGCGACGCTGGTGGTGCTGCCGCTGGTCTTCGGCCGGCTGGTGCACCACGGGCCCCTGCCCCTGGCCCTGACCCCCACGCTGTTCCTGGTGCTCGGTCCGCTGGGGCAGTCGACGACCGCGGTGAATCAGCTGGCCGATGCGGCGCCCGGGGCGGTCGGCGCCCCGTACGCCTCCGCCTTCGCCGCGTTCGCCGTGCTGTACGGGGTGCCCGTGATGGGGTTCGCGCTGCTGTGGCTGGCGCTGGCCGCTGCCATGGTCGTACGGGCGGCGCGGGGCGGGATGACGTTCACGATGACCTGGTGGGGCTTCACCTTCCCGGTCGGTACGTGTGTCACCGGCGCCGCCGGGCTGGCCGGGCACACCGGGCTCACGGCCTTCACCTGGCTGGCCGTCACTCTGTACGTGTTCCTGGTGGCGGCCTGGTCGGTGGCCGCTGTGCGGACGCTGCGGGGGCTGGCCGGCGGAGCGCTGCTCGCAGCGCCGCGGGCGCCGCTGCCAGTGATGGCCCGTACCACGTGAGGAAACGCCCGTCGACGAGTGCGGCGGGCAGTCCGGGAAAGGCTTCGGGGCCGTCGTCCGCGGTGAAGCGGTAGGGCTCGTCGGGCAGCACGACGAGGTCCGCGCCGGCTCCCCGGAGCTCGTCGAGAGGGATGCGCGGATAGCGCTCCGGGTGGTCCGCGTAGACGTTGCGCACGCCGAGACGGGCCAGCAGATCACCGGCGAAGGTGTCGCGGCCCAGCACCATCCAGGGCCGGCGCCAGACCGGCACGATCGCGGAGCGCGGTGGCGGGGGCTGCGGGAGCGCCGCCCAGGCCGCCTCGGCCTCGTCCAGCCAGCGGGGGCCGGCGAGGCCGCAGCCGGTGACCAGGACCCGTCGCAGCTCCTGGAACGCCTGGTCGAGGGTGCGGATGCCGGTGGTCATGACGTCGAGCCCGGCTGCGCGCAGAGCGGCCAGGTCCGCGGGCCGGTTCTCCTCCTCGTTGGCGAGGACGAGGTCGGGGCGCAGCGCGGCGATCGCCGCCACGTCCGGATTCTTCGTGCCGCCGACGCGCGCGGCGGTGAGACCGGCGGGGTGGGTGCACCAGTCGGTGACACCCACCAGCATTCCGGGTGCGGTGACGGCGACGGCTTCGCTGAGCGAGGGGACGAGGGAGACGACGCGCACGCGCGATCAGCGCCCTTCAGCGGCGGGGGTCGAAGGTGGCGTCGATGTGTTCGGCCACCGCGACGACGAGCAGCCGGGTGCCGGGCACGGTCGCGCGCCAGCGGTGGCGCACGCCACCGGAGAGGAACAGTGTGTCGCCGCGGTCCAGCCGGTACGCCTGCCCCTCGGCCTCCACCTCGGCGGCGCCCTCCACGACGTACATCACCTCGTCGTTGCGGTGCTGGAACTCGCGGCCGAGGTCCTGCTCGCCGGTGAACTCCAGGGCGCTGAGCTGATGACGGCCGCGCACCACTCTGCGTACCCCGTCGCCCTCGCCGGCCCGTACGACGTCGACGGCGCGCGCCGAGTCTGCGGCGGCGCGCAGCCTGGCGGGCGTGGTTTCCAGGGCTTCCGCGACGCGGTCCAGGGACTTGGCGCTCGGCCGGGCCCGTTCGTTCTCGATCTGGCTGAGAAAGGGCACGGACAGCCCACTGCGCGCGGCGACCGCGGACAGCGTGAGCCCGAGGTTCCTGCGCCGTCGGCGGACCGCGGCACCTACCCGCGGTGTGTCCTTGTCGTCCATGTCCGGCTCCCTCCCGCCTGGCCATCCTCCCGGCTGCCAGCACCCTACGCATGTCGTTCGCGGTATGGCGCCGAAGCGAATGGAGGAAAGCTACCGGGGAGTGACCGGGAGTACACCGAAGGGGACGACCCCGGTGCGATACCGGGGCCGTCCCTTCCGAGTCTGCGCGGTGTCTCAGCTGCCGACGGGGGCCAGCTTGTCGATCACATCCGGGTTGGCATCCATCCAGCGACGGGCGGATTCCTTCTCCTTGCCGGCGCCGCCCTTCTGGATCTCCACCTCGAGCGAGGCGAGCTGGGCCTCACTGAGCTCGAAATCCTTGAGCCAGCCGGTCAGCTCGGGGAAGTCCTTGGGGAAGTCCTTCTTGGCGACCGTGTGGATCTGCTCGCCCTCGCCCCAGGCACCCTTGGGGTCCTTGAGCTTCTTGAGGTCGTGCTTGCCGTAGGCCCAGTGCGGCGACCACAGGGTCACCACGACGGGCTCCTTCTTCTTGATCGACCGGTTGAGCTCGGCCAGCATCGAGGAGGTGCTGGAGGACACGACCTCGTACTCGCCCTCCAGGCCGTACTCCTTCAGGACCTTCTCGTTCAGCGTGCCCATCATCCCGGCGCTCGACTCGATGCCGATGATCTTGCCGTTGAACTTCTTGCCCTGACCCTTGAGGTCATCGAGCGAGTCGATGCCCTTCACGTACGAGGGAACGGAGAGTTCCAGCGAGGTCGGCCCGTACCAGGAACCGAGGTCGGTGAGGTCGTCCTTGTAACGGTCCCAGTAGTCCTTGTGCGTGGTCGGCAGCCAGGAGTCGAACTGGACGTCCATCTGCCCCTGCGCGAGACCGGTGTACAGCGGGCCCGGGTCGAGCTGCTTGACCGTCGTGCTGTACCCGCGGTCCTCCAGCATGTTCTGCCAGAGGTACGTGCTGGCGATGGCCTCGTCCCAGGGGAAGTAGCCCAGGTTGACGGTCTTGCCCGCGTCCTTGCCCTGCGCCGTGCCGCCGGCACCGGCCGGGAGCGGGGCGAGCTTGTCGACGAGACCCGGGTTCTTCTTGAGCCAGGCGCGGACGCCGTCCTGCTCCTTGCCCTGGCCGGCCGCCTGGATCTCGTTCTCCAGGCTGGTGAGCTGCTCCTCGGTGAGCTTGAACTTCTTCAGCCAGTCGGCGACGGCGGGAGCCTTCTTGGCGAAGCCCTTGTGCGCGACGGTGTGGACGTCCTCGCCCTTGCCCCAGGCGCCCTTGGGGTCCTTGAGCTTCTTCAGGTCGTGCTTGCCGTAGGCCCAGTGCGGCGACCACAGGGTCACCACGACGGGCTCCTTCTTCTTGATGGAGGCGTTCAGCTCGGCCAGCATCGAGGAGGTGCTGGAGGAGACGACCTTGTACTCGCCCTCCAGGCCGTACTCCTTCAGGACCTTCTCGTTCAGCGTGCCCATCATCCCGGCACTGGCCTCGATGCCGATGATCTTGCCGTTGAACTTCTTGCCCTGACCCTTGAGGTCGTCCAGGGAGTCGATGCCCTTCACGTACGAGGGGACGGTCAGCTCCAGCGAGGTCGGCCCGTACCAGGAACCGAGGTCGTCCAGCTTGTCGCTGTACTTGTCCCAGTAGTCCTTGTGCGTGGTCGGCAGCCAGGAGTCCGTCTGGAAGTCGATGTCCCCGCGGGCGACACCCGAGTAGAGCGGACCGGCGTCGAGCTGCTTGATGTCCGTCGTGTAGCCGCGCTGTTCCAGGAGTTCCTTCCAGAGGAAGGTGGAGGCGATGCCCTCGTCCCAGGGGATGTAGCCCAGGTTGATCTTCTGGCCCTGGCCGACGTTCGTACCGTCGGCCTGAGCGCCCTTGTCCTTGCCACTGCCGGCGAAGTTCAGGCCGCCGGCGACCAGCGCCAGGACGACCACACCGACCATCGCGACGGCGGTGCCCGGCTTGTAGTGCGTGAACTTGAGGCGGCGCGCACCGGCGGCGGCCTTGGCGGCGGCCCTGCGGCCGAGCGGGGAGACCCGCTCGTTGAGCGCTCCGGTCATCCGGTCCAGGTACATGGCGAGGATGACGACGGCGATACCGCTCTCGGCGGCCAGGCCGACCTGGAGCTGGGTGATCGCGGCGTACACCTTCTCGCCGAGACCGCCGGCGCCGGCCATACCGCCGATGACGACCATCGACAGCGCCAGCATGATGACCTGGTTGATACCGGCCATGATCGTCGGCAGGGCGAGCGGCAGCTGCACCCGGGTCAGGGTGTCGCGCGGCGTGGTGCCGAACGCCTCGGCCGCCTCGACGAGTTCGCCGTCCACCTGACGGATGCCGAGCTCGGTCATGCGTACGCCGGGCGGCATCGCGAACACGATGGTGGCGATCACACCGGGGGTGACGCCGACGCCGAAGAACATGACGCCGGGGATCAGGTAGACGAAGGCCGGCATCGTCTGCATGACGTCGAGCACCGGTCGCAGGGTGGCGCTGACCTTGTTGTTGCGCGCGGCCCAGATACCCATGGGAACCGCGATCACGATGGTGATGACGGCTGCCACGAAGACCAGCGACAGCGTCGCCATCGCCTCGTCCCAGAGGGCGAGGGAGTCGATCAGGGCGAAGCCCACGAAGGTGAGCGCGGCGGGCACCACCCCGCGCAGCCAGAACGCCAGTACGGCGAAGATGCCCGCCATGAGCAGCGGTTCACCGCCGCTGAGTACCGCGTTGACGCCGTCGTACATGCCGCCGAGTACGGCCTTGATGGCGTCGAAGATCCAGGTGAGGTTCGACTGGAGCCAGTCGACCGCGCTCTCGACCCATTCGCCGAAGGTGAACCTAGGCACCGGCGGTCACCTTCTTGACGTCTCGCGGAGCGGGGAGCACCGTCTCGATCTGCGGTTCCTCGCCGAGGGCGGCGAGCAGCCGGTTGCGGGGTACGACGCCGATGACGTCGCCCTCAGCGTCGGTGACGGCGACGGCGACGCCACTCGTGGAACACGGGGTGAAGAGCTCGGCGATCGGCGTCTCGGCGGACACCGTCGCGGGCGCGTCGGCCAGCAGCTCGGCGTCTGAGCGGCCCTGCTCGGGCTGCTCCATGATCGAACCGGCGGTGAGCACGCGCGAGCGGTCGACGTCCTGGATGAACGAGGCGACGTAGTCGTTGGCGGGACGGACGAGGATGTCCTCGGCGGTGCCCTGCTGAACGATCTTCCCGTCGCGCATCACGGCGATACGGTCACCGAGGCGCATGGCCTCGTTGAGGTCGTGGGTGATGAAGACGATGGTCTTCTTGAGCCGCTTCTGCAGTTCGAGGAGCTGGCTCTGCATGTCGCGGCGGATCAGCGGGTCCAGCGCACTGAAGGACTCGTCCATCAGCAGCAGGTCCGCGTCCGTGGCGAGCGCGCGGGCGAGGCCGACGCGCTGCTGCATACCGCCGGACAGCTCGTCGGGCCAGGACTTCTCCCAGCCGGCGAGGCCGGTCATCTCCAGCGCCTCGGCGGCGCGCTTCTCACGCTCTGCGCGCGGCACACCCTGTACTTCGAGGCCGTACGCGGCGTTCTCCAGGACGCTCCTGTGCGGGAAGAGCGCGAAGTGCTGGAAGACCATACTGATCTTGGTGGAGCGGACCTTGCGCAGCTCCCGGGGACTCAGGGCGGTCAGGTCCTGACCGTCGAACAGCACACGTCCGGCTGTGGGGTCGAGCAGTCCGTTGAGCATCCGCAGCAACGTGGACTTGCCGGACCCGGACAGACCCATCACGACAAAGATCTGGCCCGGTTCCACGGTGAACGATGCGTCGATCACCGCTGCGGTCGTTCCGTCGGCGCGCAACTCGTCGCGGTCGGTGCCGCTTTCGAGCTTCTGCACGGCTTGATCGGGTCGTCTGCCGAACACCTTGTACAGGTGCTCAGCTTGCAGCCTTGACACATACACCTCACGCGTTGAACCGAAAACGGTCCGCCACCCCCGCCGGCAGACCGTGGAGCGGTGCGGATTCGGTCCGCACTGCACGCGCACTGGTTGAAAATGCGACGTGGTCCGCTCCGGTGGCGCGCCTGCCCGCACTTACGCAACCCAAACACGAGAGTGACCCAGTTCACTTTTAATCCCGGTTCACCCGGGAACCGCACAGCACCGGCAGATCACCGCGCGGGCCGGCCGCGCGGGCCACCGGAAGCACCGCGCGCATCCGCGGCGCGCGCATGCGTCTCAGCGGCGCACGGCATACGCGTCAGTGGTGTGCGGCACGCGTGTCAGTGGTGTGCGGCATCATCGGGGTGTGACGCGACGCCTGATGCTCCTCGACACCGCCTCCCTCTACTACCGCGCCTATTTCGGCGTTCCGGACTCGGTGCGCGCACCGGACGGCACACCGGTCAACGCCGTGCGCGGACTGCTCGACTTCATCGGACGGCTGGTGCAGGACCACCGGCCCGACGATCTGGTCGCCTGCATGGACGCCGACTGGCGACCGCACTGGCGCGTCGAGCTGATCCCCACCTACAAGGCGCACCGCGTGGCGGTGGAGACACCCGCGGGCGTGGCCGACGAGGAGGACACCCCCGACACCCTGGCCCCACAGGTCCCGATCATCGAGGATGTCCTCGATGCCCTCGGGATCGCCCGGGTCGGCGTCACTCCGTACGAGGCGGACGACGTGATCGGCACGCTCACGGGCCTGGCGACGGGCCCCGTGGACATCGTCACGGGCGACCGGGACCTCTATCAGCTGGTCGACGACGCCCGCGAGGTGCGGGTGCTCTACCCGCTGAAGGGCGTCGGCTCGCTCCAGGTGACCGACGAGGCGTGGCTGCGCGAGAAGTACGGGGTCGACGGCTCCGGCTATGTCGACCTGGCCCTGCTGCGGGGTGACCCGAGCGACGGCCTGCCGGGCGTCCCCGGTATCGGCGAGAAGACGGCCGCGAAACTGCTCGACACCTTCGGCGACCTGGCCGGGATCATGGCCGCGGTCGACGACCCCGCCGCCCGGCTGACCCCCTCGCAGCGCAAGCGTCTGTACGAGGCGCGGGATTACGTGGCGGTCGCGCCGAAGGTCGTACGGGTCGCCGCCGACGTACCCCTGCCCCCGTTCGATCCGGCGCTGCCGCGCGAGCCGCGCGACCCGGCGGCCCTCGAAGCGCTCGCGGAGCAGTGGGGCCTGGGCGGTGCCCTGATGCGCCTGCTCTCCACACTCCGGAGCTGAGATGCTAACTTAGGTAAGCCTAAGTACTCGGATACAGGGAGACCCTCGTGGCAGAACGACCGGCACGCCAGGCACCGAAGGCACGGGGAGCCCAGGTACTGCGCACCGAGCAGATCACTCCGCACATGGTGCGGGTGGTCCTCGGCGGTGACGGTCTCGCCGATTTCGCGCTCTCCGGGTTCACCGACCACTACATCAAGCTGTGCTTCGCGCCCGAGGGCGCGGACTACGCGCACCCCTTCGACATGGCCGCGATTCGCGAGGAGTTCCCCCGCGAGCTGTGGCCGACCACCCGCACCTACACGGTGCGCGCCTGGGACCCGGTCGCCCGGGAGATGACGGTCGACTTCGTGGTGCACGGCGACGAGGGCCTCGCGGGTCCGTGGGCGATGCGCGCGGCCCCCGGCGACCAGGTGACCTTCCTGGGCCCCGGCGGGGGCTACGGTCCGGACGCGTCGGCGGACTGGCACCTCCTGGCCGGTGACGAGAGCGCCCTGCCGGCGATCGCCGCCACTTTGGAGCAGATGCCGGCGGGCGCGGTGGTCCACGCCTTCGTCGAGGTGCAGGACGCCTCGGAGGAGCAGAAGATCGTCACGGCCGACGGCGTCGCCATCACCTGGCTGCACCGCGGCGACCGTCCGGTCGGCGAGGCTCTGACGGCTGCGGTGAAGGCCCTGGACTTCCCCGCGGGCGAGGTTCAGGCGTTCGTGCACGGCGAGGCCGGGTTTGTGAAGGAGATCCGCCGCCATCTGCGTCTGGAGCGGCAGATCCCGCTCTCGCGGCTGTCGATCTCCGGTTACTGGCGCGCGGGCCAGAACGACGACGCCTGGCGCGCGGTCAAGCGCGAGTGGAACGAGCAGGTGGAGCGCGAGCAGGAGAGCGCCGCGTAACACGCAGACACAGGAACCCCGGTCACCGTCCTGGACGGTGACCGGGGTTCAGCCGTTCCCGGAGCGGCAAGCTCAGGCCGCTCCCCCCTCGTCTCCCCCGAAGGCCCGCGCCGACGCGTCCACGTGCGCGAGCCGTCGCAGCGCGCTGAACATCGCCTCGCCCAGCACCGTGCCGACGACCACGCTCTCCACCAAGTCCTCCCGGGCCACCCGCCGCCCCACGTAGTCGAGGTCGGCCCGGGCGACAGGCTCGGCGGCGGCCGCGTAGTCGTCGAGCAGTTCGACGAACCCCCCGTGCCCGGCCCGTCGCAGCGCGACCAGCACCGCGGCCAGGGTCTCACCGGCGGGACTGGCCGCCTCGGCCTTCCAGCCCCGCCGCTCCAGCAGTTCGGCCACGTCCTCGCGGGCGGCCTCCAGTTCGGGGCCGGGCTCGCCCTCCTCCAGCAGAGCGATCCGCTTCGCCGCGACACCCAGCACCTTGTGCACCGGCTGCCCGGGGTCGTCGATCGAGCGCAGGACGTCCCCGATCGCGGAGAGCGAGAGTCCACCGACGTCGAGCAGGGCGCGGATCAGTTTCAGTCTGCGCTCGTGCCCGGAGTCGTACGTCGCTTGATTGGGGCTCGTCAACTTCCCCGGGGACAGCAGCCCTTCCCGCACATAGAACTTGATCGTCGGTACCGGGACCCCGGACATGCGACTCAACTCGCCGATGCGCACCGCGTGTTCTTCCTTCCGCCCTTGCCAACCACGGAACCCATAGTAGATAGTTCCACTACCGGATAGCAGACAGTGCCACTATCCATAGTGTCCCGCAATCCTCACCGGGGGTATCCCTATGACGTGCTGGCGTTCCTGGCACCGTCCCTTAGTCCTCTTCGCCGCGGCGATGACCGTGATGGCGTTCGTCGCCGGAGTGGGCATCCTGGTCGACGACCGGGTCCTCGCTGGCTCGGCGATCTGGGCGAAGCCCTTCAAATTCTCCGTCTCGTTCGTGGCCTACGCACTCTCGCTCGCCTGGATGCTGACGCTGTTGACGCGGGGCCGTCGCATCGGCTGGTGGGCCGGGACCGTGGTGGCCGTGGCCAGCCTGGCCGAGATGGCACTCATCACCTGGCAGGTGGTCCGCGGAAAACGGAGCCACTTCAACAACGCCACCCCCTTCGACACGAGCCTCTACAACGCGATGGCCGGCAGCATCGTCATCCTGTGGACCGGCACCCTCGTCATCGCGATCCTGCTGATGCGCGCCCGGATCGCCGACCGTGCCTCGGCCTGGGTGATCCGTGCGGGCGTCGTCATCGCCCTGGCCGGAGCCGGCCTCGGCTTCCTGATGACCCAGCCGACGGCCGAACAGCGGGCCGCGGGCAACCTCGACACCGCCGACGTGGTCGGTGCCCACGCGGTCGGCGTGCCGGACGGCGGGCCCTCGATGCCCCTCACCGGCTGGTCGACGACCGGCGGCGACCTGCGCATCCCCCACTTCGTCGGGATGCACGCCCTCCAACTGCTCCCGCTCCTCCTGCTGGTGCTGGTCGCACTGGCGACTCGCCTTCCCCGGCTGGGCGACCCACGGGTCCGGCTGCGTCTGGTGCTCGTCGCCTCCGGGGCGTACGCGGCCGTCGTCGCCCTGCTCACCTGGCAGGCGCTGCGCGGCCAGCCGCTGATCCACCCGGACGGCGCGACGCTCACCACCGCGGCCCTGATCCTTGCCGCCACCACCGCCGGGGCGTACGCGGCACTGCGCCCGGCCCCCGTACGCCCCGAGAACGATCCGCACATCCCCGCCGACAAGGAGCTCATGGCATGACCGGTGCACTCTTCGAGATCGCGTTCCTGCTGGCCGCGCCCTTCTGGCTGCTCATGATCTTCGCGCCGCGCTGGAAGCCCACCGCGCGCATCGCCGCCTCCCCGCTCACGGTCCTGCCGGTGCTGGCCGTCTACGTCACCATGGCGGTGCCGGTCTTCCCCGAGCTGTGGACGGCGGTGCGCAGCCCCGACCTCGACACGTTCCGCGAACTGACGGCCCTGGCGAACGGGGCGGGCGCGGTCTGGGCGCAGATCATCGCCTGGGATCTGCTGCTGGGTCAGTGGATGTACCTGGAAGGGCGCCGGCTGGCCGTCTCTCCGCTGGTGATGGGACCTCTGCTGGTGCTGACGATCCTGCTCGCGCCGTTCGGTCTCCTGATCTTCCTGGCCCTGCGCGCGACCAGGACCCGGACCGGGAAGGCGCTCCCCGCCCGGACGGCCCCTGATGTACACGGCCTCGCGGATTCCGGGCAGCATGGAAGAATTTCCGGGGCTTGACCAATCCGTACGGGCGGCGGCTCCGAATCACAACAGGGAACCGATGCGCCGTCCTGGAGGAAGCCCGCGTGAAAGAAGCCGTACACATCAGCGGAGCCCCCTCTGCTGGGCCCGATCTCCAGGAGCTCCTGGTAAGGGTCGCCCGTGGTGACCAGAACGCCTTCGCCAAGGTGTACGACGCGGTCTGCGGGCCCGTACTGGGTCTGGTGCGCAGCGTCCTGCGGGACCCGGCCCAGTCGGAGGAAGTGGCACAGGAAGTGCTGGTGGAGGTGTGGCGCACGGCGCCCCGCTTCCAGCCGGCGCGCGGCAGCGCCATGAACTGGGTACTGACGCTGGCCCACCGCAGGGCCGTCGACCGGGTCCGTTCCGTGGAGGCCGCGGCGGCCCGCGAACACAAGGCCGCCCTTCTGGACCGCACGCCCGACTTCGACGAGGTGGCGGAGCAGGTCGAGACCCGGCTCGAACGCGAACAGGTCCGGCGCTGTCTGCGGACCCTCTCCGAACTGCAACGTCAGTCCGTGACCCTGGCCTACTACCGGGGTCTCACCTACCGCGAGGTGTCGGAGCTGCTCTCCGTCCCTCTCGGCACGATCAAGACACGGCTGCGCGACGGGCTGATCCGGATGCGCGACTGCCTGGGGGTGAACGCATGAGCACCGCCGAACTCCACACACTGACCGGGGCCTACGCCCTGCACGCACTGCCGGACGACGAACGCCGTGAGTTCGAACGGCATCTGGAGGCGTGCGAGGCATGCGCCCAGGAGCTACGGGAACTGTCCGCGACCGCCGCCCGGCTCGGGCTCGCGGTGTCCCGGACGCCGACGCCCGGACTGCGTGACAGGGTGCTGCGCGACATCACGACGGTACGTCAGGAGCCGCCGTCCCACGGCCGGCTCGCCCGCGCCGCCGGGGCCGGGGGCCGGGCGCGTCGCCGGACCACCTATGTGCTCGCCGCCTGCATCGCCGCGTCCGCCGCCTTCGGCGGAGTCGCGATCTGGCAGAACCAGGTGGCCCAGGACGCGAGGCAGGAGGCCAACCGTGCCGGTCAGCGCAGCGAACAGCTGGCCCAGGTGCTCGCGGCTCCGGACGCGAAGACCAGCTCGGGCACGCTGGAGGGCGGTGCGCGGGGCACCGTAGTCGTCTCACGGAGCGTGAACCGGGCGGTGTTCCTGGCGTCGGGGATGGAGCGCCCGCCGGCCGGCCGGGTGTACCAGCTGTGGTTCGACGACGGTGGCACGATGCGGTCCGCGGGGCTGATGGACCCGTCGACGACGAGTGACGCCTTGCTGATGGACGGACCGGTCGACCGGGCGTCCGGGATGGGCATCACCGTCGAACCCGCCGGCGGCTCCGCGCAGCCGACCACCGCGCCGCTGGCCCTGATGAGCCTCCCGGCCTGATCCGGAGGAAAGGCCGTGGGAGATCCGGCGGCTGACGAACCGTTCTGTCCGGAGACCCGGTGGCGCCCGTGCCACCGGGTCTCCGGCTTACCGGGCCGTACCGGCGGACGGGACCGTGCCGGCGGGCCGGGCAGCTTCGTTCGTCGGGGCAGTTTCATTCGATCGGGTGACTGACCAATCCGCGACCCGACCGGCACCGAATCACCGGTGTGAAAGCAGATCAGAACGATGCGCAGCCGCACGGGACGACGCCCCTGTCCCGGCGATCCCGTTGGGCATGCGCCTCCTTCGCCGCGTTCAGTGGCCTGATCGCGGGGTTCTGCGCCCTGTGCGTCGCCGAGCTGGTCGCGGCCGTCGTTCGTCCCGAGGCGGGTCCGGTCACGGCGGTGGGCGGTGCGGTCATCGACCGCACTCCCACGGCGGTGAAGGACTTCGCCGTACGGAACTTCGGCACCGCCGACAAGCTGGTGCTTCAGCTCGGCATCCTCGCGCTCCTGGCGGTCTTCGCCATGGCGGTGGGGGTGCTGGCGCTGCGGCACCGGCGGCTCGGTGCGGCGGCCGTCCTGGTCTTCGGTGTGGTCGGGGCAGTGTCGGCGACCGGACGGCCCGAGGGCCGCCCCGGCGACGCACTGCCTTCGGTGGTGGGTGCCCTGGTGGCCGCAGGAGCGCTGTATCTCCTGGTCGGACGGCTTGCCCCGAGGACCCTTCCGTCTCCCGCGGCTGGGGAGACGGAGGTCCGGGCGGACCAGGGCACCTTCGACCGTCGCGCGTTCGTGATCGCGGCGGGCGTCGCGGCTGCGGCCTCGGCCGGAGCCGGTTACACGGGGCGCCGGGTCACCGCGTCCCAGCAGGCCGGTGCGGCCGCCTCGCGCGGTGCGATCACCCTTCCTGTCCCCGGTTCGCCGGCGCCTCCCGTACCTCGCGGCGCAGACCTCGGCATCCGCGGGCTGAGCTCGTTCGTCACACCGAACAAGAGCTTCTACCGCGTGGACACCGCCCTGGTCGTGCCGCGTGTCGACGCCGGACGCTGGCGCCTTCGCATCCATGGCAAGGGGGTGGCACGCCCCCTCACGGTCGACTTCCAGGACCTGCTCCAGCGGGAGCTGATCGAGCGTGACATCACGCTCACCTGCGTCTCCAACGAGGTGGGTGGCCCCTACGTCGGCAATGCCCGCTGGATCGGTGTGCGGCTGGCCGATCTGCTGCGCGAGGCCGGGGTGAAGCCGCCCTCGAACGGCGGGAGCGCCGACCAGCTCGTAGCCCGGTCGGTCGACGGCATGACGATCGGCACACCGGTCGAGGACGTCATGGACGGCCGCGACGCGATGCTCGCCCTCGGGATGAACGGCGAACCGCTCCCCTTCAGGCACGGTTTCCCCGTCCGGATGCTCGTTCCCGGGCTGTACGGCTATGTGTCCGCCTGCAAATGGATCAAGGACATCGAGCTGACGACCTTCGGCGCGTACGACGCGTACTGGGTCAAGCGCAAGTGGTCGCACGAAGCCCCCGTCAAGACCCAGTCACGCATCGACACCCCGCGCCCGTTCGCCTCCCCCAGGGCAGGCACGGTGCCGGTCGCAGGAGTCGCCTGGGCCCAGCACCGGGGCGTCGCCCGGGTGGAGGTCCGGGTCGACGGCGGTGAGTGGCAGACCGCCCGGCTGGCCGCCGAGGACAGCAGGGACACCTGGCGCCAGTGGGTGTGGGAGTGGCCCGCCACGACCGGCAGCCACACCCTCGAAGTCCGCGCGACGGACCGTACGGGTGCCACCCAGACGGACAAGCGCGTCGGCACCGTCCCCAACGGGGCGACCGGCTGGCACTCGGTGGTGGTCAACGTGCCCTGAGCAGCCAGGACCGACTGTCTCCCCCCATACATACGGCTCCACACCCTCCCTCACACCTGTACAACGCACACGCCCCTTCCGGGCCAACAGAATCCGAACCAGGAGAACACCATGAACACCCTTCGCTTCCGCCGCGCCGCCATCGCCGTGTCCGCCGCGGCCGTGCTGCCGCTCGCCCTGACGGCCTGTTCGAGCGACGCCAAGGACTCCGCATCGGGCTCCACTGCCTCGGCCGCTTCCTCCGAGCCCGCCGCGTCGCCGGACGAGGCGATGGGCACGGACAAGCCGTTCGGTCCGGGCTGCGCGTCCGTGCCCGCGGACGGCGCGGGTTCGTTCGACGGCATGGCCCAGGACCCGGTCGCCACGGCCGCGTCGAACAACCCGGACCTCTCGACGCTGGTCACCGCCGTCAAGCAGGCCGGCCTGGTCGACACCCTGAACAACGCCCAGAACATCACGGTGTTCGCGCCGACCAACGACGCCTTCGCCAAGGTCCCGAAGGCCGACCTCGACGCGCTGCTCGCCGACAAGGCCGCGCTCACCAAGGTCCTCACCTACCACGTGGTGGGCGAGAAGCTGACGCCGAAGCAGCTCGAGAAGGGCTCCTTCGACACCCTGGAGAAGAGCAAGCTCACCACCGCCGGTTCGGGCGTGGACTACACCGTCAACGACTCCTCCAAGGTGGTCTGCGGCAATGTCCCCACGGCCAACGCCACGGTCTACATCGTCGATTCGGTGCTGATGCCCCCGAAGTAGCCGCTGCGCATCTCCGGACGGCGGCAGCGGGCTCGGCCCCGATCCCCCGCGGCCGGAAGGACACCTCTGCGAAAGCCTCTACCCTGGCCGGATGAACCGTACGGACCGGGCAGTGGGCGCAGTGGTCGGCTCAGCGGTGGGTGACGCGCTGGGCGCCCCCTTCGAGTTCGGGCCGAGGGGCGTCTTCACGGAGCGCTTCCCCGACGGCGTCGGCACGATGTGCGGGGGCGGCGGCTGGGACCCCGGCGAGGCCACCGATGACACGCAGATGGCGGTCCTGGCCGGGGAATCCCTGCTGGAGCGCGGCGGGCTGGACCTGCCCGACATCTTCGGCCGGTTCCGGCGCTGGGCGGCGGGCGACCCGAAGGACATCGGGCTCCAGACCGAGGACGTGCTGACGAGCGGGGAGCCCTGGGATCTGGCGGCCGCCCTGCACTTCCAGGTCAACGGCCGGGCGGCGGGGAACGGTTCGCTGATGCGGGCCACTCCGTCCGCCGTCCACTTCGCGCGGGCGGGCCGGACGGCGACGATGGACGCCGCCCGGCGTATCGCGGCGCTGACGCACGGCGACCGCGCCGCCTGGGAAGGCACGGCCGTCTTCCACGAGCTGGTGCGGGTCGCCCTGTACGGAGGCGACCCGCTCGCCGCCGTCCCCGAAACCCTCGCGGAGGTGCACGCCGGCCACCGTGCCCGGTGGGCTGCCGTCCTGGCGGCCGACTGGCACCCGGACGACGCCACGGAGTTCAACGGCGCGGTGTGGCCGTGCCTGGGCACCGCGCTGTGGGCGGTGCGCACGACCCGTACGTACGAGAGCGCCCTGGCGGCGGCCGTCGACGTGGGCGGCGACACGGACACCGTGGCAGCGGTGACCGGCGGCCTGGCGGGCGCGGTGTACGGGGCGGACGCGATCCCGGAGCGCTGGACCCAGCCGCTGCACGTCCCCCTGCCCGGGTGGGGCGACCGGGTGCTGCGGGCGGCGGAACTGGCCTCGTTGGCCCGGCGGCTGAACGGTGACGAGACCGCCGCAGTGGATTCACATCGATAAGTCGACCAGATATCTACACATAAGGGATGGATAAGCGCAGAATGGGCGTGTTAGGTGCCCACCGCGCACGCACCCGGCGGTCGGGCCTGTAGCAGCGAGGGAGACGAATCTCATGAGCAACGTCTCGCACACCCGGAGTGACATGAGCACGCACCCCGATGTGTCCGAAATGCGAGCACGGCACGACCGCGTTCTCGGCGGCCGTGACGTGGCCCTCGTGGACGCACCGGTACTCCTGGTCGGGCTGTACTGCGCCGTCTCGCCATGGGTGCTCCACTTCACGGCGAGCCAGCCGGCTCTGGTGACGCACAATCTCGTCCTCGGCATCGCGATCGCGGTGCTGGCGCTCGGGTTCACCGTGATGCCGGAGCGGATGTACGGACTGAGCTGGGCCATCTGCGCCATCGGCGCCTGGCTCATCGTGTCGACGTGGATCGTGGGCACCAGCCCGGACGCCGGGGTCATCGCCAACAACATCATCGTCGGCGGACTGACGGTCCTGCTGGGCGCGGCCTGCGCGGTCACGGCGATGAAGAGCGAGAAGAGCTGAGGAGGGCGACAGGGGCCTGTGGCCCCGGACCGGACACGGACGTGCCCGGTCCGGGGCCACAGCCGTATCAGGTCCGGTGCCCCGAGTCCGCATGCTCCTCAGCCCGTCCGGCGTTCGAGGACCGGGGCGGAGCATCGGGGTTCACCCCACGGAGCTGTACGCCACCACGCCCCGCAGCACCGCGTCGACCGCCTTGTGCGCGTTCTTCGCCACAGACCCGGCCGCCCCCGCAGCCGCACCCTCACGAGGCGCCGCGGCCGCGATCTGTCCGAGCACGTCGATCACCTGCTTGCACCACCGCACGAAGTCCCCCGCGGGCATCTCCGCCTCGCGCAGCACCTCGTCCAGCGTCCGCCCGGAGGCCCACATATAGACCGCCCAAGCGAAACCGAGGTCGGGTTCGCGCTGTCCGACCCCCTCCGCCTGGTTGATCTTGAAGTCTTCCTCCAGGGCGTCGAGACGGCCCCAGATCCGCACCATCTCGGCCATCGCCGTCTTCGCCGGCCCGCTCGGCAGCTTCGGCGCCACCGCGTCGTCCGCCTGCCGCGCCTCGTACACCAACGCCGATACGCACGCCGCGAGTTCGGCCGGGTTCAGCCCTTCCCAGACGCCTTCGCGCAGACACTCACTGGCGAGCAGGTCGAGCTCGCCGTAGAGGCGGGACAGCCGCCGCCCGTTCGAGGTGACCTCGTTGCCCCGCAGATAGTCCAGCTCGGTCAGGAGCGCCACGATCCGGTCGAAGGTCCGGGAGATCGTGTTCGTGCGCCCGGCGATCCGGTTCTCCAGCTGCTTCGTGTCACGCTGCAGCCGGTGGTACCGCTCCGCCCACCGCGCATGGTCCTCACGCTCGTCGCATCCATGGCAGGGGTGCGCGCGCAGAGCCGTCCGCAGCCGCGAGATCTCGCGGTCGTCGGCCGCGGCCGCCCGCTCCTTGCGGTGCCGCTCGGGCACCAGGTGCCCGGCCTTCGTCCGCAGCGCGGACGCCAGATCGCGCCGCGACTGCGGCGAACGCGCGTTGAACGACTTCGGCACCCGCATCCGGTCCAGGGCCTCCACCGGCACCGGGAAGTCGATCGACGCCAGCCGCTTGACCTGTCGCTCGGCGGTCAGCACCAGGGGCCGGGGCCCGTCGGCGTACTCCAGCCCCCGGTGCCCGTTGGCCCGCCCGGCGGGCAGCCCCGGATCGAGGACGAGCGCCAGCCCGGCGAACTTGCCGGTCGGCACATGAATGACGTCACCCGGCTTCAGCCTCTCCAGGGACGAGGCCGCCGCGACCCTCCGCTGCGCCGCGCCCTGCTTGGCGAGCTCCGTCTCACGGTCCTTGAGATCACGCCGCATCCGCGCGTACTCCTCGAAGTCACCGAGGTGGCACGTCATGCCCTCGCGGTAGCCCTCCAGGCCCTCCTCGTTGCGCTGGACCTGCTTGGAGATCCCGACGACCGACCGGTCGGCCTGGAACTGCGCGAACGAGGTCTCCAGCAGCTCACGCGACCGATGCCGCCCGAACTGGTGCACGAGGTTCACGGCCATGTTGTACGAGGGGCGGAAGCTGGACCGGAGCGGATACGTGCGCGTACCCGCGAGCCCGGCCAGGCCGCCCGGGTCCATGCCCCGCTGCCACAGCACGACCGCATGACCCTCGACGTCGATCCCGCGGCGCCCGGCCCGGCCGGTGAGCTGTGTGTACTCGCCGGGAGTGATGTCGGCGTGCTGCTCGCCGTTCCACTTGACCAGCTTCTCCAGGACCACCGAGCGCGCCGGCATGTTGATCCCCAGCGCCAGCGTCTCGGTGGCGAAGACCGCCTTGACGAGTCCGCGTACGAACAGCTCCTCGACGACCTCCTTGAAGGTCGGCAGCATGCCCGCGTGATGCGCGGCGATGCCCCGCTCCAGCCCTTCCAGCCATTCGTAGTAGCCGAGGACATGAAGGTCCTCACCCGGGATGGAGGCGGTCCGCTCCTCGACGATCTCCCGCACCAGCCGGCGCTTGTTCTCGTCGTTCAGCCGGAGCCCGGCCTGCAGGCACTGCTGCACGGCGGCCTGGCAGCCGGCCCGGCTGAAGATGAACGTGATGGCCGGCAGCAGCCCCTCGTGGTCCAGCCGGTCGATGACCTCGGGTCTCGACGGGGTCCAGATCCGGCTGCGCTGACGCCGCTCGCGCTCCCGGTCCGCCTCGCGCACCATCTTGCCGCGCCGCCGGTCGCGGGGGTTGTATCCCGCCTGGTTCTCCATGCGGGCGAGCCGGACGAGGTCCGGGTTGACCTCACGGCGCCCCGTCCCCCGGCCGCCGTGATCGGTCTCCTCCTCGAAGAGGTCGTACATCCGGCGCCCGGCCAGCACGTGCTGCCAGAGCGGCACGGGGCGGTGTTCGGAGACGATCACTTCGGTGTCGCCGCGGACGGTGCCCAGCCAGTCGCCGAACTCCTCGGCGTTGGACACGGTCGCCGACAGGGACACCAGAGTGACGGACTCCGGCAGGTGAATGATCACTTCTTCCCACACCGCGCCCCGGAAGCGGTCGGAGAGGTAGTGCACCTCGTCCATCACGACGTAACCGAGACCGGTCAGGGACTGCGAGCCCGCGTACAGCATGTTCCGCAGGACCTCGGTGGTCATGACGACCACCGGTGCCTCGGAGTTCACGCTGTTGTCGCCGGTCAGCAGACCGACCTTGTCCGCACCGTAGCGCCGCGCCAGATCGGCGAACTTCTGGTTGGACAGCGCCTTGATCGGGGTGGTGTAGAAGCACTTGCGGCCCTGCTGGAGCGCGAGATGCACGGCGAACTCGCCGACGATCGTCTTGCCCGAACCGGTGGGCGCCGCCACCAGCACGCCCTTGCCCGCCTCCAGGGCTTCGCACGCCTCGACCTGATACGGGTCGAGACCGAATTCGTACATCTCGCGGAAGGGCCCGAGGGCCGTGGCCCGCTCGGCCGCACGAACGCGAGAAGCCTGGTATCGCTCAGCTGGTGAGAGGTCCTCTGTCATCTTGATATGAGCCTACCCGCCACCTCTGACAGTCAGGCGATCTTTAATTCTCCGGGCAGAGAACCCTCACGGCGCCCGGCACACTGGTGGCCGTGAGCGGCAGCGCCCCCAGCGGTTCACCGTCCGCGTAGGCGGTGACACCCGCCGCCACCAGCTCGATCGAGGAGACCCGGTACGCGGTGACCTTGGGATGGCTGAGGTGCGTTCCCTTGTACACCCTGGGGAACACCTTCAGCAGGGTCGCGCGGCTGCAGTCCCCGACCACGGTCACGTCGAACAGCCCGTCGTCCATGACGGCGTCCGCGCAGATCCGCATGCCACCGCCGTACGTGGACCCGTTGCCGACGGCGATCAGCGTCGCCTCGACCTCCCGCACGGCGCCTCCGTCGAGCCGGATGCGGTACGGGATGGGCTTGAACGCGGCCAGTTCGGCGAGGATCGCCAGGTCGTACCTGAAGCGACCGCCCCAGGGCATCCGGTTGCCCCGGTCGTTCACCCGTGAGTCGAAACCGGAGGCGAGGACGGAACCGAACCACCGCTCGCCGACCCGTCCGAGGTCGATGTCCCGGACATGGCCCTCCTTGAGGGCCCGGGCGGCCAGCCGCCCCGCGGCGGCCGGGTCCCGTACCGGCAGCCCGAGCGCACGGGCGAAGTCGTTGCCGGTACCGACGGCGACGACGCCGAGCGGGGTCGTGGTTCCGGCGACGGCCTGAAGGGCGAGGGAGGCCATGCCGTCCCCGCCCACGGCTATCAGCGCCCCGGTCCCGGCACCCACGGCCTCACGAGCCCGCCGCAGGGCGTCGTCGGCGTCCTCGCCGAGGACCGTGCGTACGGAGAATCCGGCGTCCCGCAACGCGGAAGCGGCCGGCTGCGCGGCGTGCGCGCCCCGGCCGCGTCCTGCGGTGGGATTGACGAAAAGGGTGATCTCGCTGGTCACCCGCCGGACCTTACAAGGTCAGGTGATGTCGTCGTAACCGTTGACCCGGTGCGACCGTGCGCCGTCCGACTCGCCGGTGGCCTGCTCCGGCAGCGGGGTACGCGAGGCGGACACCACTTCGGGGGTGAGGTCCAGCCGCGACGCCTCGTCGTCGTCGAGTTCGGCGTCGGGGTTGGCCCGGCGCCTGCGGGCGTCGTTGAGGAGGGAGAAGCCCGTCGCGATGAAGTAGAGGACGGCCAGCGGTCCCGCGAGGAGCAGCATGGACAGCGGTTCACCACCCGGGGTGGCGATCGCCGCGAAACCGGTGAGCCCGATGATCATGCCCCGCCACCAGCCGAGCATCCGCTTGCCGGAGACGATGCCCGTCATGTTCAGCGCGATGAGGAGGAGCGGCAGCTCGAAGGCGAGCCCGAAGACGATCACCATGCGGGTGAGCAGGTCCAGGTAGCTGTCGAGCCCGATCTGGTTCTGCACGTCGCTGGGGGTGAAACCGAGCATGATCTCCGCGGTCTGCGGCAGGATCGAGTACGCCAGGTATCCCCCGGCGAGGAACAGCGGTGCTCCTATGACCGCGAAGCCGTAGGCATACCGCTTCTCACCCTTGTGCAGGCCCGGGGCCACGAAGGCCCACAGCTGGTAGAGCCAGACCGGGGCGGCCAGCAGCACGCCCGACATCAGGGCGACCTTCAGTGCGTTCGTGAAGGGACCCATCAGGGTGTCGGTCTTCAGCAGGGCGCACGGATTCCCGTTCTTCGCGACGACCACCGCGCCTTCACAGCCCACCGAGCTGATGAGCGGGCGCAGCAGGAAGTCGTAGATGTCCTTCTGGAAGAAGGCGGCGACAATCGTCACCACGACAATCGCCAGTACGGCCTTCAGCAGCCGGTTACGCAGCTCACGCAGGTGATCGAGGAGGGGCATGCGCCCCTCTTCGTCCTTCTCCTGCTTGCGGGCAGACTTGAGCAACCCACTTCCCTCGTCTCGTACGGCAGCTGTCGGTGGAGCCCGTCAGCTGTCAGCTCTGGGTGGTGGGCTTGGCCTCGCTGACCGGGCGGGAGCTGGTGACGTCTCCGGGAGCGGCCTGAATGGTGCGCGCGGGAGTCGCCTGCGGGGTCTGGTCGGCGACGGTCTCCGTCGTGGGCGCCGCGGTCTCCGCGTCGTCCTTCTTCATGGCCTTGGCCTCGCTCTTGAGGATGCGGGCCGACTTGCCGAGCGAACGCGCCATGTCAGGAAGCTTCTTGGCACCGAAGAGAAGCAGGATGACAGCGATGATCAGAACGATCTCGAGGGGCTTCAGATTGCCGATCATGTGCGACTTCCTTCTCACTGAGGCGACTGGAGGGTGGGCTCGCTACCCGTTCGATCGGACATAGGTCCGATCTGTGCGCTGGCAGCGATCGTATCCCGCAGGGGTAAACGTGAGGCAATGCCCGTGCATACTCCCGGTTGCGACCCGCACCTCCCTGCCTGGGCCGACCTCAGCAGCGTACCCCCCGAAGTTGCGGAACAGGAGGCCGCGCCCCTTCTATCGCAGGGCCTCACCGGTGGCGGCCAGGCCGGTCGCCGCACGTTCCAGGTCCTCGGCCGCGCGGTTGATCCGCTGGGTGGTGACGTTGACCTGGCGGCCCAGCCGCTGGGCCTCGATGAAGACCTTGACTGCGAGTACGCCGAGAACGGCGATCCCCAGGAACCCCAGGGCGATGGCGAACATGGGCCAGAACATGCGGCGGTGCCTCGATGTCGTCGTGTTCTACAGGGCGGTGTGGAGGCGCAGCGTCCGCACCCCTCCACCGGTGAGGAGTTCGATGATGCGCTCCCCCGCGGGCTTGCGGACGGCGGAGTCGCACATGGGGCAGGTGAAGGAGTAGAAGGTGGTGCGGCTGCTGGCGCCGATCGCGAGACGCAGGGCGCCCGCCGCGAGTTCGAAGCGCTCGCGGCAGTCGGGGCAGGCGGCCCTGAACCGTACGGCGGCGGGCACCGGCACCGGGACGGGCGCGGCGACCGGCACGGTTGTGACATCCGACATCACAGACATCCGCTCCATTTCTCTTCCGCTCCGCTCGGCGCTCAGGCCACGTCGTCGTACGCGGCGAGCGCGTCCCGGGCCGCCTCGCGCGCACTCTGCGCGAGTTCCGGCGGGGAGACGATCCGCCCTTCCCCGCCGAGTCGCAGTGCGAGCCGGCGCAGCGAGGCCGGGTCCGGGGTGCGCAGGGTGATCCGGAGACCGCCGTCGGGAAGCTCCTCCGCGCTGTCGTGCGGGTAGTACTCGGCGACCCACCGGCCACCGGTCCCCACCTCGATCACGACTTCCGGGTCCTCGGCAGCCGGCTGCACCAGCCCTTCGGAGAGGTCCCGCAGCTCCAGCTCCGGCGGGGCGGCCGGGGCGTCCAGGAGGCGGATCTCGGCGACCCGGTCCAGCCGGAACGTGCGCCGGGCCTCGGAGAGCCGGCACCACCCCTCCATATAGGTGTGGCCGACGGCGAACAGCCGGATCGGGTCCACCTCGCGCTCAGTGAGCTCGTCGCGCGCCGGGGAGTAGTAGCGCAGCCAGAGCCGGCGCCGCTCGGAGATCGCCCGGTCCACATCGGCGAAGACGCCGCCCTCGGCCTCGAAGGTGACCGAGAGCCGCGAGCTGGCGGCCCCCACCTCTCCGGCCGCCGTCTCCAGCTTGGCCGTCGCGCGGACCAGCGCGAGCCGGTCGCTCTCGCGGAGCCCGGGCAGGGTCGCCACGGCGCGGGCCGCGACGAGCAGGGCGGTGGCCTCGTCCGCGGCGAGGCGCAGGGGTTCGGCGACGTCGTCCGGGTTGTGCCACCAGATCCGGTCACCATCGGTGTCGATGTCGAGGAGGTCCCCGCCCCGGAAGCTCGTCCCGCACATGGGGAGCACGTCCAGGTCGGAGATCAGCTCGTCCTCGGTGATCCCGAAGGCCCTGGCGACGTCCTGGACGTGGGCGCCGGGGCGCTCACGCAGATAGGTCACCAGGGACAGCATCCGGCGGGTCTGGTCGATCGCGTTCGTGGCCATGAGCTACGGGTCCCCTCAGTCCTTGGCCACGGCGCGCAGCCGGTCCACCACATCGGCCCGCAGATCGGCGGGTTCCGTCACGACGACGTCCGGACCGAATTCGACGAGCCAGGCATCCAGCCCGTGTCCGTACGGAATCTCCAACTCGTCCCAGCCGTTGCCGAGTTCCCGGACAGATATCGCCCGGGACCTCAACGGGTAGCCGGACCCGGACCGCAGCCTGATCCGCGCGGTCCTGGTGGCGGTCTCGCCCGCCCAGCTCTCCACGGTCTCGCGCACGGTCACCACGTCCGGCACCTGGGCGGTGAACGCCCCGGCGCGCGAGCGGACCCGGCCGGTGATCCGGGAGAGCCTGAAGACCCGCTCGGCACCGCGGTCACGGTCCCAGCCGGCCAGATACCAGTGGCCGCGCCAGCACTCCAGGGTCCACGGCTCGACCTGGCGCTGCTCGTGGCGGGCGGCGTTGCCCTTGCGGTAGTCGAAGGTGACAGGCCGGCGGTCGCGGCAGGCGAGCATCAGCGGTTCGAACGCGGCCTCGTGAACCGGGATACGGGGTTCAAGGGCGCTGTGCACCTCGTAGGCGTCCTCGGCCTCGGGCATGCCCGCGGCCCGCAGCTTCTGCAGTGCTCCGCTGGCCGCTCCGGCGAGGCGGGCCTGCTGCCACACCTTGGCCGCCAGTCCGAGAGCGGCGGCCTCCTCGGCGTCCAGGGTGATGGGAGGCAGCCGGTTGCTGTCCCGGCGGGCGAGATAGCCGGTCTCGCCGTCCAGATTCTCCACGGTCTCGATGACCAGACCGAGTTCGCGCAGATCGTCCTTGTCCCGCTCGAACATCCGGTTGAAGGAGTCGTCGGTACCCGCTTCGAGGTACGCCTCGATGGACTCGCGGAGCTCGCGCTTGCTGAGCGGGCGCCGGGTACCCAGCAGGCACAGCGCCAGGTTCATCAATCGCTCGGCCTTGGCAATCGCCATCGGCGCCCTTTCTCTACGTGCTCTCCGACCCTCGACCGTACCGCCCCGGGGTGTCCGGACAAAAGCGAGGGCCCGTGCCTCACGGCACGGGCCCTCGTTCACACGCGACTGGGGATCAGACGCCCATCAGGTCGCAGACGAAGATCAGCGTCTCGCCGGGGGCGATGGCACCGCCGCCGGCGCCGCGGTCACCGTACGCGAGGTGCGCGGGGATGATCAGCTGGCGACGGCCGCCGACCTTCATGCCCTGCACGCCCTGGTCCCAGCCCGCGATGACCTGACCGGCACCGAGCTGGAACTTGAGCGGAGTCCCGCGGTTCCACGAAGCGTCGAACTCCTCGCCGGTGGAGTAGGCCACACCCACGTAGTGGACGGAGACGGTCTGGCCGGCCTTGGCGACCTCGCCCTCGCCCTCCCAGATGTCCTTGATCTCCAGGTCGACCGGCGGCTCGCCACCCGGGAAGTCGATCTCGGGCTTCTCGATGCTCACTGAATTGCTCCTCTAAATGATGAACTGGGCAACCGGGACAGTCTTACATCTTTGCCAGGATGTCGACTGCGAAGACCAGCGTCGACTTGGCGGGGATGCTCTGCTGCGCCTTGTCACCGAACGCCTGGTCCGGCGGGATGACGAGCAGCACACGACTGCCGACCTTCTTGTCGACCAGACCGTTCTTGAGCCCCTTGAGGGTGATCTGAGCCAGCGGGAAGGTCTGGGTCTTGCCCTGTTCGTAGGTGCTGTCGAACTTCTTGCCACCCTTCCACAGCAGACCCACGTAGTTCACGACGACGCTGTCGCTCTCCTTGATGACCGCGCCGTCGGACTCCAGGATGTAGTTGGAGACGAGCTTCTTGGGCGGGTCGCTCTTGGGAACCGTGACGGTCGGCGCCTTGCCGTCGGTCTTCGTGCCCACCTTCGGCAGGTCGATGTTGTCCTGAGCGACTTCGGTTCCCTTGGCCGAGGCCGGGATCTGTGTCGCCTTCAGAATGTCGACGACGAAGACGAGGGTGGCGTTGGGCTTGATGTCGCCCTGCCCCTGCGCCCCGTAACCGAGTTCCGGCGGGATGACGAGCTCGACACGGCTGCCGACCTTCTGGCCGACCAGGCCCTTGTCCCAGCCCTGGATGACCATGCCCGCGCCGAGCGTCAGATCGAACGGCTGCTTGCGGTCGAAACTGTTGTCGAACGGCTTCGTGGAGTCCCACGACTGCCCGAGGTAGTTGACCTGGATCGCGTCGCCGTTCTTGAGCTTCGCGCCGTCACCCTCACTGATGACCTCGGTCTGCAGCTCCTTGGGCGGGTCGCCCTCGCCCTTCGCGAGGGTGGGCTTCTCGCCGAACTTCGCGCCCGCGGTGATCGCGGGCACTCCGTTCTTGGACGAGGCGGAGTCGGAGCCCTTGTCGTCGCCACAGGCCGCTGTCGACAGCAGCAGGAGGGGGACGACGAGAAGGCCGGCAAGTCGGCGCACTGGTTCCTCAGATCTCAGACGGCACGTTGGTTGGGTCCCCCGACACTCTAGGGGGTGCCCAGCCGTTCGGTCCGGACCCCGGGAGACCGGCCCGAACGGCCGGGCACCCACACGTGGACGGGGCCCCGTACGAGGAACGTACGGGGCCCTGTCGTCACCATGAATGCCCGGGCGTCCTGCGCCAGGTCACATACCCGCGATCAGTTTCTCCACGCGGTCGTCCACGGACCGGAAGGGGTCCTTGCACAGCACGGTGCGCTGCGCCTGGTCGTTGAGCTTGAGGTGGACCCAGTCGACGGTGAAGTCGCGTCGCTGCTCCTGCGCCCTGCGGATGAAGTCCCCGCGCAGCCTCGCCCTGGTGGTCTGCGGGGGCACCGACTTGCCCTCGAAGATCTTCAGGTCGTTGCAGATGCGGGCGACCTGCCCCTTGCGCTCCAGCAGGTAGTAGAGCCCTCGGCGGCGGTGGATGTCGTGGTAGGCGAGGTCTATCTGAGCGACCCTCGGATTCGACATGGTCATGTTGTGCTTGGCCCGGTACCGCTCGATGAGCTTGTACTTCATGACCCAGTCGATCTCGGTGCCGATCCGGTCGAGGTCCTCCGCCTCGATCGCGTCGAGCGTGCGGCCCCACAGTTCGAGCACCTGGTCGACCGTGCCGGTGCGGATGCCCCGGCGCTCCACGAAGTCGACGGCCTTCTCGTAGTACTCGCGCTGCACCTCGATGGCCGATGCCTCACGGCCGCTGGCCAGGCGCACCTTGCGCTGTCCTGTGATGTCGTGGCTGACCTCGCGGATGGCCCGGATCGGGTTCTCCAGGGTCAGGTCGCGCATCACGGTGCCCGCTTCGATCATGCGGAGCACCAGGTCGGTCGCGCCGACCTTGAGCAGCATGGTCGTCTCGGACATGTTGGAGTCGCCGACGATGACGTGGAGGCGGCGGTACCGCTCAGCGTCGGCGTGCGGTTCGTCCCTGGTGTTGATGATCGGCCGCGAGCGGGTCGTCGCGGAACTGACGCCCTCCCAGATGTGCTCGGCACGCTGGCTTACGCAGTAGACCGCCCCGCGCGGAGTCTGCAGCACCTTGCCGGCACCACAGATCAACTGCCTGGTGACGAGGAACGGAATGAGGATGTCCGCGAGCCGGGAGAATTCTCCGTGCCGGGCGACGAGGTAGTTCTCGTGGCACCCGTAGGAGTTTCCCGCCGAGTCGGTGTTGTTCTTGAAGAGATAGACGTCGCCCGCGATTCCCTCCTCGTGCAGGCGGCGTTCGGCGTCGACGAGCAGTCCTTCGAGAATGCGCTCGCCGGCCTTGTCGTGCGTGACCAGCTCGGTCACGTTGTCGCATTCGGGGGTTGCATATTCCGGATGCGATCCCACGTCGAGGTAGAGGCGGGCGCCGTTCCGCAGGAAGACATTGCTGCTGCGGCCCCATGACACAACACGGCGGAAGAGGTAGCGCGCCACTTCGTCAGGTGACAGTCGGCGCTGTCCCCTGAACGTGCACGTGACGCCGTACTCGTTCTCCAGCCCGAAAATGCGGCGGTCCATGACTGAACATTACGCCTTATGGCCTGAGCTGAAACCGGGTTCGGCAGCACCGTTTCGATCATTTTCCGAACCCGTCACAACAGTGGGCGTACGCACGGGAACTGCGAGGACCCTTCCGGTGGCCAGCAGGACCACCAGCGCGGCCACTCCGCCCGCCCCGGCGACGGCGAAACTCCACGCCGTTCCGCCGAGCTCGACGGCCGGGCCCGCCACGGCCGTTCCGGCCGCCGCGCCTACGCCGAACGTGGTCACGAGCCAGGAGAACGCCTCCGTGACCGTGCCGCGTGGCGCGTGCCGGTCGACGACGATGAACGAGCAGGCGATGGCGGGCGCGAGGAACACGCCGGCGAGTGCGGCGAGGCCGGTCATGGCGGCCACGCCGGGGGTGAGCATCAGCGGCAGGTAGCCCAGCGCCAGCAGGGCGACGATGACGCGCAGCCGACGTTCGGGCGCACCGGCCCACTGCCGGGCCCCGTAGACCACTCCGCCGATCAGCGCGCCGAGGCCGAGGGCCGCCATCAGCCAGCCGTACACGGAGGCGTCTGCGTGGTCGTCGGCGTACGCGACGCCCGCCACCGTGATCGAGCCGAGGGCCAGCCCGACGAAGAAGAACGAGCCGAGCAGGGCGAGCAGTCCGGGCGCGCGCAGAGCGCCGAGCCAGTGCGCCTCGCGGGGTGCGGAGCGCCAGGTGCGGGAGGGCTCCGACAGGACGACGGACAGGGCTCCGAGTACGCCTATGGCGTTGATGACGAGGAGGGCCACGGCCGGTGACCAGAGCGCGACCAGCACCGTCACGAGCAGCGGTCCCACGGTGAACATGACTTCCTGGGCCACGGCGTCCATGGCGTACGCCCGGTGCACCCGGTCCTCACGGCCGAGCACGGTCGGCCACAGGGCTCGCAGCCCGCCCTCCAGCGGGGGCGTGCAGACGCCGGCGATGACGACCGCCAGATAGGCCAGGGGCAGCGGGTCGAGGCCCACGAGGGCGAACAGGGCCATGCCGAGCGCGGAGAGGACCGCGGCGGGGAGCTGGACCCGCGGCTGGCCGTGGAGGTCCACCGCGCGGCCGAGGAGGGGCTGCCCGACGGCCGTGGCGAGCCCGTAGGCGGCGGCGAGTGCGCCGGCCAGTGTGTAGCTGCCGCCCTCGGCGCGGGTGAACAGGACGATCGCGATGTGGGCGGTGCCGCTCGGCAGCCGCCCCACGAGGGTTCCCGTCAGCAGCCGCGTCGCGTGCCGCGCCCTGAGGACGTCCAGATATCCCGCGGCCATTCCTGCCCCTCTCCCTCGGACGGGTGTGCGACCCAATCGAGGTTTTACGTATAACGTCGAGACCCATACGTACCATGTGCGCAGTCCCGGGTCCACCTCGCGGTGTCCGGGCATCACGGCACGAGTGAGCACGGAGGCCCGAAGTGACCAGCGCGCAGCAGCCCGCCCCGGCACGGCCCACCAGCCGGGACGTGGCACGGGCGGCGGGAGTCTCCCAGGCCACCGTCTCCCTCGTGCTCGGCGACAAGTGGCGGGGAAGGGTGTCGGAGGTCACAGCCGGGCGCGTACGGGACAGCGCGGCGGCGCTCGGATATCGGCCGAATCTCGCCGCCCGCAGCCTGCGCCTCGGCAGCACCCGGACCGCGCTCCTCGTGGTCCCGGCCCTCACCAACGAGTTCTTCGCCCGCGTCTACACGGGCGCGGCCGGGGTAGCCGCCGCACACGACTTCGGGGTCGTGCTCTATCCGTCGCCGGACGGCACAGGGCCCGCCAGGGACCCCTTCGCCTCGGCCCGCGCCTCGCTCGACGGTGTGATCGCCTCGTCCATGGCCGCCGAGGCCCTGGGCGCGCTGCGCGGCGCCGGACTGCCTCTGGTGATGCTGGACAGCGATCCGGCCGATCCGGGCGCGGCGGCGCAGGTGAACCTGGACATCGCGGACGGCATGCGCCAGGTGACGGACCATCTGCTGGGCCTCGGCCACCGCCGGTTCGTCCACCTCGCCTCGGCCGTGGACTCCTGGACCTTCGCGATCCGCGCACGGGCGCTGCACGACACCCTTCGCGGCGTGCCCGACGCGGTCGTACGCACGTTCCCCGCCGCGCTCGACGTCGCGGCCGGGCGGGAGGCCGTGGAGGAGGCCCTGTCGGCTCCTGGCGCCCGGCCGACGGCGATCGTCTGTGACGACGACATCCTGGCCGCAGGGGCCTGCAAGGCGGTCCGCAGACGAGGTCTCCGGGTTCCGGACGACATCTCCGTGACCGGCTTCGACGATCTCGCTCTGGCGACGGCCGTGGAGCCGGAGCTCACCACGGTGCGGCTGCCCGCCGAGCGGGTGGGCGAGCGGGGCATGACGGCGCTGCTGGCCGTCCTGGACGGGCGGCCGGCGGAGCCGGGCAGCCTGCCCGTACAGCTGGTGGTGCGCGGCTCGACCGCCCCCGCGCCCCGTTCCTGACGGCTGGGACCTGCGTGACCGCCCGGACATGACCGTGCCCCGGCCCGCCGGCGGCGGTACGGGGCACGGCTACGGAGCGGGGGGCGGAGTGGGCTAGCCCTCGGCCGGGGGCTCCGTGGTCCCGCCGGCGCCCTTGGCCTCGGTGCTCCCGCTGGACCCGGTCGCCGTATCGGTGGAATCGGCGCTCTCGTCGTCGGAGGGAGCGTCCGTCGGAGCCCCGGCGCCATTCGCGTCCAGCAGGCGCGTCAGTTGCCGTCCGACGATCCGCTTGAACTTGCGCTGCTGTGGCCTCGTGCGGTCCAGGACCGCGACCTCCAGCCGTTCGGCGGGGATCTCCCGCTCTCCGCCGTTGGGTTCGCGCGACAGCGCCTGGACGGCCAGCTTGAGCGCCTCGGCGAGCGTCATGCCGTCGCGGTGGCGCTGATCCAGGAAGCTGCTGATCTGCTCGGCGTTCCCGCCGACCGCGACCGAGCCGTGCTCGTCCACGATCGAGCCGTCGTGCGGCAGTCGGTAGATCTGATCGCCCTCGGGCAGTGCGCCGACCTCGGCGACCACCAGCTCCACCTCGTACGGCTTCTCGGCCGCACTGGAGAAAATGGTGCCCAGAGTCTGCGCGTAGACATTGGCCAGACCACGAGCCGTCACATCGTCACGGTCGTAGGTGTATCCGCGGAGATCCGCGTATCGCACACCGCCGATACGGAGGTTCTCGTATTCGTTGTACTTACCGGCGGCCGCGAAGCCGATCCGGTCGTAGATCTCGCTGAACTTGTGCAGCGCACGGGACGGGTTCTCGCCGACGAACACAATGCCGTCGGCGTACTGCAGCACAACCAGGCTGCGACCACGGGCGATGCCCTTCCGGGCGTATTCCGCCCGGTCGGCCATGGCCTGCTGAGGTGAGACATAGAACGGCGTCGACACCGGCTATCCGTCCCTTTCTGTCAGTGACGAGTGCATCGAGGAGGCTGGGAAGCCGGTCAGAGCAGGGCGGCGCGCGGGCCGTCGGGCTCTTCCATCCGGCGCTCCAGCACGGCGCGGGCGATCTCTGCGGATTCCACGTCGGTCAGCTTCCGGAAGCCCTCGTCGGTGATGACGGTGACGATCGGATAGATCCGGCGTGCCACGTCCGGTCCCCCGGTCGCCGAGTCGTCGTCCGCCGCGTCGTAGAGCGCCTGCACCACCAGGGTCAGCGTCTGCTGCTCCGTCAGGTCGTCGCGGTAGAGCTTCTTCATCGATCCACGGGCGAAGATCGAACCGGAGCCGGTGGCCGCGTAACCGACTTCTTCCGAGCGGCCGCCCGTGACGTCGTACGAGAAGATCCGGCCCTTCTCGCGGTCGACGTCGTAGCCCGCGAAGAGCGGGACGACGGCGAGGCCCTGCATGGCCATCGCCAGATTGCTGCGGATCATCGTGGAGAGCCGGTTGGCCTTGCCCTCCAGGGAGAGCGTGGCACCCTCGACCTTCTCGAAGTGCTCCAGCTCCAGCTGGAACAGCTTGACCATCTCCACGGCCAGACCCGCCGTACCGGCGATGCCCACCGCCGAGTACTCGTCGGCCGGGAAGACCTTCTCGATATCGCGCTGCGCGATCATGTTCCCCATGGTCGCCCGCCGGTCACCGGCGAGTACCACGCCACCGGGGAAGGACGCCGCGACGATGGTCGTCCCGTGCGGTGCCTCGATGGCCCCCTGGAGGGGCGGCAGGCTCCGCTTGCCGGGCAGCATGTCCGGTGAGTGGTCGGACAGGAAGTCCATGAACGAGGACGAACCCGGCGTCAGGAAGGCTGCTGGTAGACGCCCGGTGCTACGAGTGTTGGCTTCCACGCGTTTCCCTCCAGGTATGCGATGGCCCTGCGCAAGGAGTCAGGATCATCCCCCAACTTGCCGATGGCCGAATTGCAGTTGAAGCAGTACGCCCCGGACCCTACCCGTCCTGTGGTGGTGATCCACATGGAGTTGCGGCCCGGGACGCACTTTCCACACCGTTCACATGAGTGGACTACTGTCCACCCTTCTGAACGAAGGAACGCACGAAGTCCTCTGCGTTCTCCTCCAGCACGTCGTCGATCTCGTCCAGGACCGAGTCGACGTCGTCGCTCAGCTTCTCCTGTCGCTCCGCGAGGTCCTCGGAAGCCTGCGCGTCCTGCGCCTGCTCCTCGACCTCCTCGTTGGAGCGCGTCGCCTTCTGCTGTCCGCCGCCGGTGTCCTTGGTCGCCATATAGCTCACCCCGCTCGGTTCGAAGCACTTGATCAGACCCTACCCATGGGGTCCGACATTGGCCCGGTACTTGTCTCAACGTCCGGAGGTCATCGGAATGATTCCCAGCCGGCGGCCCTTTCAGCCGCCCGAGAGCACCCGGACCAGCTCTTCCGCCGTACGGCAGCGGTCCAGGAGAGCCTTGACGTGCTCGCGCGTCCCGCGCAGGGGCTCCATGGTGGGCACCCGTTGCAGGGAGTCGTGGCCGGGCAGGTCGAAGATGACCGAATCCCAGGAGGCCGCGGCGACGTCGTCCGCGTACTGCTCCAGGCACCGGCCCCGGAAATAGGCCCTGGTGTCCTCGGGGGGCTTCGTACGGGCCCGCTCGACGTCGTTCTCGTCCAGCAGGCGCTTCATCTTCCCGCGGGCCGCCAGGCGGTTGTAGAGGCCCTTGTCGGGCCGCACGTCGGCGTACTGGAGGTCCACCAGGTGCAGCCGCGGGGCGTCCCAGTCGAGGCTGTCGCGGCGCCGGTAGCCCTCCATGAGCTCCTTCTTCGCGATCCAGTCCAGCTCGCCCGAGAGGCTCATCGGATCGTTCTCCAGCCGGTTGAGCGTGTCCTCCCAGCGGATCAGGACGTCCTTGGTCTGCTCGTCGGCGTCCGCGCCGTACCTCTCCTCGACGTACTTGCGGCCCAGCTCGAAGTACTCCATCTGGAGCTGCACAGCGGTGAGTGTCCGGCCGCTGCGGAGCGTGATCAGCTGTTGCAGCGAAGGATCGTGCGAGACCTGGTGCAGGGTGCGCACCGGCTGGTCGATGGCGAGGTCGACGTTGATGAAACCGTCCTCGATCATGGACAGGACCAGTGCCGTGGTGCCCAGCTTCAGATACGTCGAGATCTCCGACAGATTCGCGTCGCCGATGATCACATGCAGCCGGCGGTACTTCTCGGCGTCGGAGTGCGGTTCGTCGCGGGTATTGATGATGGGGCGCTTGAGCGTGGTCTCCAGGCCCACCTCGACCTCGAAGTAGTCGGCGCGCTGACTGATCTGGAAGCCGTGTTCATGGCCGTCCTGACCGATGCCGACCCGGCCCGCGCCGGTGACGACCTGCCGGGAGACGAAGAAGGGCGTGAGGTGGCGCACGATGTCCGAGAACGCGGTCTCCCGCTTCATCAGGTAGTTCTCGTGCGTGCCGTAGGAGGCGCCCTTGTTGTCGGTGTTGTTCTTGTAGAGGTGGATCGGCTGGGCGCCCGGGATCGCGGCGGCCCGCTCGGCGGCCTCCGCCATGATCCGTTCGCCGGCCTTGTCCCAGAGCACCGCGTCCATCGGATTGGTGATCTCGGGTGAGCTGTATTCGGGGTGCGCGTGGTCGACGTAGAGCCGGGCACCATTGGTGAGGATGACATTGGCCAGGCCGATGTCCTCGTCGGTGAGCTGGCTGGAGTCGGCGGTCTCACGGGCGAGGTCGAAGCCTCGCGCGTCGCGCAGCGGATTCTCCTCCTCGAAGTCCCAGCGGGCGCGGCGCGCCCGGTGCATCGCCGCCGCGTAGGCGTTGACGATCTGGGACGAGGTGAGCATGGCATTGGCGTTGGGGTGACCGGGGACGGAGATTCCGTACTCGGTCTCGATGCCCATTACTCGCCGTACGGTCATGCGGCCCTCCTTGCCCGGCGGCGCTCCCCTCCGGGAGCGGCGCTCAAGTACCGCTGCTTGTCCGGTGGGTGTGCGGTGCCCGTCCCCGCACTGCGCGACTCGGCGGTACGGCAGAGCCTAGAGCGCCATTGCGCCGGTGGGGAGATCAATTTCGTCATTGCTCCGATATGGCCGGAGCGGCCGGGAAAACAACCGGCTGCGGATGCCCGGCCGGGCATCCGCAGCCGGTCTGCGTTCTACAGGTACTGCCCGGTATTTGCCACCGTGTCGATGGAGCGTCCGGTGTCCGCGCCCTGCTTTCCGGTGACGAGCGTACGGATGAAGACGATCCGCTCGCCCTTCTTTCCGGAAATCCTGGCCCAGTCGTCCGGGTTCGTCGTGTTGGGAAGGTCCTCGTTCTCCTTGAACTCATCCACGCAAGCCTGGAGGAGATGGGAGACCCGGAGGCCCTTTTGGCCGTGTTCGAGGAATGCCTTGATGGCCATCTTCTTTGCCCGGTCGACGATGTTCTGAATCATCGCGCCGGAGTTGAAGTCCTTGAAGTACAGGACTTCCTTGTCACCGTTGGCATAGGTGACCTCGAGGAAGCGGTTCTCCTCGGACTCGGTGTACATCCTCTCCACGACGGACTGGATCATGGCGTGGGTGGCAGCCGGCTTGGAGTCGGCGTGCTCGGCCAGATCCTCCGCGTGGAGCGGCAGCGAAGGCGTCAGGTACTTCGCGAAGATGTCCTTCGCGGCCTCCGCGTCCGGACGCTCGATCTTGATCTTCACATCGAGGCGGCCGGGCCGCAGGATGGCGGGGTCGATCATGTCCTCGCGGTTGGAGGCGCCGATGACGATGACGTTCTCCAGGCCCTCCACACCGTCGATCTCGGCGAGCAGCTGGGGGACGATGGTGTTCTCCACGTCCGAGCTGACACCGGAACCACGGGTACGGAAGAGGGATTCCATCTCGTCGAAGAAGACGATGACGGGGGTCCCCTCGCTCGCCTTCTCCCGGGCACGCTGGAAGACCAGGCGGATGTGCCGCTCGGTCTCGCCGACGTACTTGTTGAGGAGCTCGGGTCCCTTGATATTGAGGAAGTAGCTCTTCCCCGCGGGCTTTCCCGTGACCTCGGCGACCTTCTTGGCCAGCGAGTTGGCTACGGCCTTGGCGATCAGAGTCTTGCCGCAGCCGGGCGGGCCGTAGAGCAGGATGCCCTTCGGCGGCCGCAGTTCGTGCTCCTTGAAGAGGTCGGGGTGGAGGTACGGAAGCTCGACCGCGTCACGGATCAGCTCGATCTGGTCGCCCAGGCCGCCGATCTTCTCGTAGTCGATGTCCGGAACCTCTTCGAGGACCAGTTCCTCGACCTCGCTCTTCGGGACCACCTCGTAGACGTAGCCGGACCTGGGTTCCAGCAGCAGGGCGTCGCCGGGCCGGATGGTGATGTCGAGCAGCGGCTCGGCGAGCCGCACCACCCGTTCCTCGTCGGTGTGCCCGACCACCAGGGCACGTTCGCCGTCCTCGAGGATCTCCTTGAGGGTGACGATGTCGCCGGCCCGCTCGAACGCCATGGCCTCGACCACGTTGAGCGCTTCGTTGAGCATGACTTCCTGACCTCGTCTGAGGTCTTCGAGCTCGACGCTGGGGCTGACGTTCACCCGGAGCTTGCGGCCCCCGGTGAAAATGTCGCAGGTGCCGTCCTCGTTGGTCTGCAGGAAGACACCGAAGCCGGCCGGCGGCTGTGCGAGCCGGTCGACCTCCTCCTTGAGCGCCACGATCTGGTCTCGGGCCTCGCGGAGCGTATTGGCGAGCCGCTCGTTCTGGGCGGACACGCCGGCCAGGTTGGTCTGCAACTCGACGATCCGCTCTTCGAGAATCCTCGTATGACGCGGAGAGTCGGCGAGCTTACGTCGCAGGACGGCGATTTCCTGCTCGAGATAGGCAACCTGGCCGGCTGGGTCTTCTGACCCCCGCGCGGGCCGGATGCCGCGGTTGATGTCGTCGTCGTGGGCTGCCACGGTCCTCACCTCCTCCAAGGGGAGCTGGACGCTTCCTGACCCTACCTGGGTGGGTGATGATTGAAACCCCTAGATCACAAAGACTCCGGGGCGTGTCCGATCTTCACCCTTGCGCTCTCCCTCACGCCAAGGGAATACCCACTTTGAGCACCGGAAAGCGGCCGGTTGTATCGTCGAAGCGTTCAACACCCGCCAGGGCTGGCTTCATTTGGTTCGGATACGCAGGGAACGGCAGGACATATGACCGTGCGGCAGGAAGCTCCGGGAGACAGCGCGACACAGGATCTGGAGGTCTGGATCGACCAGGACCTCTGCACGGGCGACGGCATCTGTGTGCAGTACGCACCCGAGGTGTTCGAGCTGGACATCGATGGTCTGGCCTACGTGAAGAGCGGCGAGGACGAGCTCCTCCAGGACAAGGGCGCCACGACGCCGGTGCCGTTGCCGCTCCTCCAGGACGTGGTCGATTCGGCCAAGGAGTGCCCGGGCGACTGCATTCATGTACGACGCGTTTCGGACAGCGTCGAAGTTTTTGGTCCGGACGCGGCGTAACGGCTGGGGCGCGGCGGGCGAGGTCGCTCAGGCGCTGCGCGCGAGGTCCTGCGCGGACCTGACGAAGGCGTTGCCCTTCCACTGCCAGCTGGCCTTCTCCTCCTCGTCGGGGCAGCAGCGCGGCACGTCCACCGAGGAGTAGCCGAGCAGCGTCGCCGAGACGATTCCGTCGTGCACGGAGAAGTCGGTGACCGACGTCTTCCGAGCGGGGTCCACCAGGGTCGCGACGACCCGGGGTGCGGCCCCGCTTCCCTGTGTCAGGACGTAGACGCCGCTGGGCGGCGTGCCCGTACCGGCGTCGCAGCGGACCACGGCCACGGTCTCGGGGCGGCCGTCGCCGTCGAGGTCTCCCGCCGCTTCGTCGGCCACCACGTACCGCGCGCCGCCGCAGTCGAGCGGGTAGGTCGCGGCTGCCGCGTCGGGGGCGGCCACGGGGGCGCTGCCCGGCCGGGAGGCGGCGGCGTGGCCGGATGCCGTCGCCGTGGCGGTCCCGGGCTGGAGCAGGCCCGCGCAGGCGACGACGGCTGCCATGGCCGTGGCCGTGGCGAGCCAGTGCACCGGCTTCGTGGCAGTGTGCGCGAGGTCCGGGAGCGCGGAGGTCTGCACGCGGTATATCTCCTGTGGTTCCTGGGGGCCTGGGTAGGCGGTGCCGGCTGCGCGTCGGCGGGCGGGGGGTGGCCAGCATCGTGCCACACCTCACACGACAGCGGAACGGTGGGGTCGGCACCGGCTCGTCGGGGCAACGAAAAGGCGCCGCTGCCGAGTTCCCGGGTCGGTCCGGGGAAC
>NZ_JBHXQO010000017.1:38395-123527 GCF_042717135.1 Streptomyces sp. NPDC058620 | reverse complement strand
GAAGAGGGAGTAGGGGAGCGGGGACGGAAAAAGGCGGGCCCGGTACGGCTGTTCAGCCGTACCGGGCCCACCACGTCGCGCTGTTCGCCGGCTCAGGCCGCCCTGGATTCCTCCTCGGCGGGCCTGCGGTGGCGGCCGTGCGGCTGCGCGGCCGTGTGCTCCATCGACGCACCCCCTCGGTGCTTTCCGGAGCCGCCGGCTTCGGCCCGTTGCGCGTCCGCCCCCGGCGGACGCATCTGGGTCGTGTCGGTTCGGGCTTCAGACATGTGGGAAGTCACCCCGTTGTGATCGCTTACGTGTGTGCGTCCCCGCAACCGCCATCCGACGCGGTCACCGTCGGCGTCCGCCCGGTACGGCTGCGTGGCCCAGGCCCAGAATTTAACCAGGCGGCGTGCGCCCCAGAAGAGGCGCCTGCCCCAGGGGAACCGGCTTACACACCACAGGAAGCGCGGGAGCCGCGGATGGTTCCGCTCCACTTCCGGCCGGGCGATCCGGGGCGCTCCGGCAGCACTCGTCCTCGTCCGGCGGAGCCTCCAGCAGCGCCACGGAGCACGGGGTCGCGGCATTCGCGTACGGGAGGTGCAGTACGCCGTCCCGGCTCCAGAAGCCGGAACCGGCCTGCCACCCCTCGGGCACCGCGAGCTGGTGCAGCCGGCGGCCCGCCGGACGCCACACCCCCGCCCAGCTGCCCGTGGCCCCGTCGATCCGCAGCGCCACCGCACAGCTCTCCGGCATCAGCATCTGACCCGGCTGGACGGCGAAGGGCGTCACCGCGACATCGGCCGGACGCAGGCACTCCGGGAACCGCACCGGCAGACAGCTGCCGAGCACCCCCCAGCCGAGCCGGTCGTGGCCCGGGGCGTCGGAGCGGATGAGCAGCAGCCCGCTGTCCGCGTCGGCCAGGAGCAGCCGGTCGTTGCTCTCCGGCGCGATCTGGAGCAGCGGTGTCACCTCGCCGCCCCGTTCCAGGTCGACGGCGACCGCCTTCACCGGACCGCCGCCCGGCAGCTGCCGGTCCAGTGCCAGCAGCCGGCCCGCCCGGTCCAGCCACACCCCGCCGCAACAGTGCCCCTGGACCTCGGCGACGTGTTCGGGGCCGTGCGCGCCGCCCGCCACCAGCCAGACGGCGGTGGAGTGTTCACCGGCGACCAGGGCGAAGACACTGGCGCCGTCCGGTGAGGGCGGCAGCAACGTCAGGCCGGTGCATTCGACGGCGCCCAGCGGGAGTTCACCCGTGCCGGGGCCGGTCGGGTAGAGCAGCGAGAAGGCATGGCGGCCGGCGACCAGCCGTCGGATGAGGACCCGTCCGTCGGCGAGCGGCACCACGTCGGAGTCCGGCTCCTCGGGCTGGTTCAGCGGGAGCGGCACCGCGTACGGCTCGGGCCCGTCCAGCGTCCAGCGCTCCGGGTACCAGGCCCGCTCCTCACCGGGTGCTCCCGGGGCGGCCGTGAGCCGGGCCGCGTACGAACCGTCCGCGGTGATCGTGAACGGCGGCGGTCCAGGGAGACCGGCCGGCGTGGGCGGCTCGCTCTGCGGTGTTCCCCCGGGGAGATCGTCCCCGGACGCGTCGTCACCCGTGACGGCGGCTGCCGGCTCTCCGGGCTCGCCGGGTTCCTCGGGCAGGGGCTCCACCGTGGCGGTGGCCCCGGCGGTCTCACCCTCGATGGCACAGGCAGTCATGAAGTCATCACCTCCGGCAACCGAAAGTAGTTTTCGCACTTCCTGCCGAACAACGCCAGACCTCGCCCTTCACACATAAGGGTGGCGATGTCCGTATTCGCCTGAGCGTCAGGGGGTGGTTGTGCTGGGGGTGATGGGCGTGGCTAAGGTAAGGCATTCCTAAGCAACGCCTGTGTGACCCACAACTGGAGCAAGTGATGTCCCTTCGACGCCGCGGCACCGCCGCAGTCGGCCTGGCAGTGGCTGCCGCCCTTTCCCTCTCGGCCTGCGGGAGCGACGCGAAGTCCACCGACGGGGCCAGGACCGAGGCCGGCGGCGACAAGAAGGCCGCCGTCGCCGCGGGCGGCGAGGACTTCGGGGACGCGGCGAAGAAGACGGCGGAGTACGGCACCGACGCCAAGGCCGGGACGTTCCCCCGCACCCTCACCCACGCCATGGGCAAGACCGAGCTCAAGTCGGCGCCCAAGCGCGTCGTCGTCCTGGACGTCGGCGAGTTCGACAACGTGGTGTCCCTGGGTGTGAAGCCCGTCGGTTTCGCTCCTTCGGAAGGCGACGCGGCCATCCCGTCGTACCTGGAGAAGGGCGCGGGCAGCCCGAAGAACGTGGGCACGATCAACAACCTCAACCTGGAGGCGATCGCGGGCCTGGAGCCGGACCTGATCCTCGGCAGCCAGCTGCGCGCCGCGGACAAGTACGACGAGCTCTCCAAGATCGCGCCGACCGTGTTCTCCATCCGTCCGGGCTTCACCTGGAAGGAGAACTACCTCCTCAACGCGGCGGCGCTGGACAAGACCGCGAAGGCCGAGACGGAGCTGGCCGCCTACGAGGCGAAGGCGAAGAAGCTCGGCGAGGACATCGGCCCGGACAAGCCGACGATCTCCATGGTCCGCTACCTGCCGGACAGGATCCGCCTCTACGCCAAGGCGTCCTTCATCGGCACGATCCTCGAGGACGCCGGTCTGCCCCGGCCCAAGAACCAGCAGATCAACGACCTCGCAGCGGAGATCAGCCCGGAGAAGATCGACGAGGCCGACGCCGACTGGATCTTCACCGGCGTCTACGGCGACGTGAAGGCCACCAAGCGCGACACCGCCCAGGCCAACCCGCTGTGGAAGAACCTCGAAGCGGTCAGGGAAGGCCGGGCCAAGGACGTCTCCGACGAGACCTGGTACCTCGGCCTCGGCGTCACCTCCGCGGGCCTGGTCCTCGACGACCTGCGCGCCGACCTCGTGAAGTAACGATTCGTGACCGGCTGCCGGTCCGCCCTCACGGGTCCCGGCAGCCATGGCCTGCGGGGCACGGACGGAAGGTAGCCTTTCCTCCGTGCCCCGTCTGTCTGAAGTCATCGCCGAGCTCGACGCCCTCTGGCCCCCCGAGCGGGCCGAAGGGTGGGACGCGGTCGGCACCGTCTGCGGCGACCCGGACGCCCACGTCGACCGGGTGCTGTTCGCGGTGGACCCCGTCCAGGCCATCGCCGACGAGGCCCTGACCCTCGGCGCCCAGCTGATCGTCACCCACCACCCGCTCTATCTGCGCGGTACGACGACGGTCGCGGCCACCACCTTCAAGGGCCGGGTCGTGCACGGCCTCATCCGCCACGGCGTCGCGCTGCACGTCGCGCACACCAACGCCGACACCGCCGACCCCGGGGTCTCGGACGCCCTCGCCGGCGCCCTCGACCTGCGCGTCACCGGACCCCTCGTACCGGACCCGGCCGACCCCGGGGGGCACCGCGGTCTCGGCAGGATCTGCGAGCTGGACCACCCCGAGACCCTCCGCGAGTTCGCCGCACGGGCCGCCGCCCGGCTCCCCGCCACCGCGCAGGGCATCCGGCTCGCGGGCGACCCGGACGCGCTCGTCCGTACCGTCGCCGTGAGCGGCGGGTCCGGCGACAGCCTGTTCGACGCCGTGCGCGCCGCGGGCGTCGACGCGTACCTCACCGCCGACCTGCGCCACCACCCGGCCTCCGAGGCCGTCCAGCACTCGCCGCTCGGCCTGGTCGACGCCGCACACTGGGCCACCGAATGGCCCTGGTGCGAGCAGGCCGCCGCACAGCTCGACGCGATTTCCGACCGCCACGGATGGGACCTGCGGGTCCATGTCTCGAAGCAGGTCACCGACCCCTGGACCACCCACCACTCTTCTGGAGCCCCCAACTGAACGCCGCGCCCGCCGACCAGATCCGACTCCTCGAAGTCCAGGCCCTCGACGTACGTCTGTCGCAGGCGTCCCACAAGGCCAGGTCGCTGCCCGAGCACGCCGAGATCGACGCTCTCAACAACGACCTCGCCCAGCTGCGTGACCTGCTGGTCGCCTCCCAGACCGAGGAGGGCGACACCACCCGCGAGCAGACCAAGGCGGAGCAGGACGTCGACCAGGTGCGCCAGCGCGCCGTACGTGACCAGCAGCGGCTCGACTCCGGTGCGGTCTCCTCGCCCAAGGACCTGGAGAGCCTCCAGCGCGAGATCGTCTCGCTGGCCAAGCGCCAGGGCGACCTGGAGGACGTCGTCCTCGAGATCATGGAGCGCCGCGAAGGCGCCCAGGAGCGGGTCACCGAGCTGACCGAGCGCGTCTCCGCCGTCCAGGCGAAGCTCGACGACGCCCTCGCCCGCCGCGACGCTGCGATCCGTGAGCTGGACGCCGAGGCGGCGACCCTCACCAAGGACCGCGAGGTCGTCGCGGGTGCCGTGCCCGCCGACCTCCTCAAGCTGTACGACAAGCTGCGCGCCCAGCAGGGCGGCGTCGGCGCGGCCCGCCTCTACCAGCGGCGCTGCGAGGGCTGCCGCCTGGAGCTGAACATCACCGAGGTCAACGATGTGAAGGCGGCGTCCCCGGACACCGTGCTGCGCTGCGAGAACTGCCACCGCATCCTGATCCGCACCTCGGAGTCGGGCCTGTAATGCCCGCTTCCCACCAGCTGGTCGTCGAGGCCGACGGCGGCTCCCGGGGCAACCCGGGGCCCGCCGGCTACGGCGCCGTCGTCATCGATCCGGAGACGGGCGAGCCGCTCGCCGAGGCCGCCGAGTACATCGGCGTCGCGACGAACAACGTGGCCGAGTACAAGGGCCTCATCGCCGGCCTCAGGGCCGCGAAGGCGCTGTTCCCGTCGGACGCGGCCCTGCGGGTGCACGTCCGGATGGACTCCAAGCTGGTGGTCGAGCAGATGTCGGGCCGCTGGAAGATCAAGCACCCCGACATGAAGCCCCTGGCGGCCGAGGCCGCCCGGGTCCTTCCCGCGGCCGCCGTCACCTACGAGTGGATTCCGCGCGCCGAGAACAAGCACGCGGACCGGCTCGCCAACGAGGCGATGGACGCGGGCAAGCGGGGCGAGCAGTGGGAGCCCTCGTCCTCGACGGCGGCCCTCGACGCGGCGTCCCCCGCGGTCCCGTTGGACCTCCCGCCCGTCACCGGCCCGCCCGGCGACGCCGCGGCCGGAGCGGCGAAGGCGCGTGCGGCCATGGCCTCCCGTACGACGGCCGCGCCGGCCGCCGCCTCCACTCCCCGGACCGGATGGGGGGCCGCGCCGGACCTGGGCGCGCCCGCCACGTTCGTCCTGCTGCGGCACGGGGAGACCGTCCTCACACCCGAGAAGCGGTTCTCCGGCAGCGGCGGAACCGACCCGGAACTCTCGGCCGTCGGCCGGGGGCAGGCCGAACACGCCGCGCGGGCCTTCGCCGACCGGGGCACCATCCAGGAGATCGTCAGCTCACCGCTGCGCCGCTGCCGCGAGACGGCGGCCGCGGTCGCCGGGCGCCTCGGCCTCGACGTCCGCATCGACGACGGCCTGCGCGAGACGGACTTCGGCGCCTGGGAGGGTCTGACGTTCGCCGAGGTGCGCGAGCGGTACGGCTCCGACCTGACCGCCTGGCTGGCCTCACCGGACGTGGCCCCCACGGGCGGCGGCGAGAGCTTCACCGAGGTCGCCGAGCGCGTCTCGGCCGCCCGCGACCGCCTCATCGCCCGCCACCAGGGCCGTACCGTGCTCCTGGTCACCCACGTCACCCCGATCAAGACCCTGGTCAGGCTGGCGCTTGGCGCCCCGCCGGAGTCCCTGTTCCGCATGGAGCTCTCGGCGGCATCCGTATCGGCCGTGGCCTACTACGCCGACGGCAACGCCTCCGTGCGGCTCCTGAACGACACCTCTCACCTGCGGTAGCCGTGGCCTGGCCGACGGAACTGCTCGGCTTCGCCGCGGGCCTGCTGATCTCGGTGGCGACCGCCCCGGTGGGGGTGTCCGGCGCGGTGTTCCTCCTGCCGGTCCAGGTCAGCGTGCTCGGGGTGCCGAGTCCCGCGGTGACCCCGACCAACCTGCTCTACAACGTGGTGGCCGGCCCCGGGGCGCTCCTGCGCCACCACCGCGCCGGCCGGCTGCGCGGACCGCTGACCCGTCTGCTCATCCTCGGCACGGTGCCCGGCGTGGTCGTCGGAGCGCTGATCAGGGTCTTCGCCGTCCCGGGCCCGGCGGTCTTCCGCCTCTTCATCGCCGTACTCCTGCTGCCCCTGGGCGCCTGGCTGTGCGCCCGCACCCTGCGCCCCGCGCACCATGCCGCCGCGGCCGGGCCCTCGCCCCGCACCACGACCGGGCTCGCGCTGGCCGTCGGCGTCGCCGGGGGCATCTACGGGATCGGTGGCGGCTCCCTGCTCGGCCCGATCCTGGTCGGACGCGGAGTCCCGGTCGCCAAGGTCGCCCCCGCGGCCCTCGCCGCCACGTTCGTGACCTCCGTCGTGGGCGCGGCCACCTACGCGCTGCTGTCCCTGACGACGAGCGCCGCCGTCGCGCCCGACTGGACCCTGGGTCTGGCCTGCGGGCTCGGCGGACTCTGCGGCGGCTACCTCGGGGCCCGCCTCCAGCCCCGGCTGCCCGAAACCGCGCTGCGCCTGCTGCTGGGCACCATGGCCCTCACCATCGGAGCGCTGTACGCCGTCCAGGCCGTGCGCTGAGCGTCCTCAGCCGCGCAATGCCGACGCCTCGCGCGCCAGTCGCTCCACCCGGTCCCAGTCCTTCGCCGCCACGGCATCGCCCGGCACCATCCAGCTGCCGCCCACGCAGCCGACGTTCGGCAGGGCCAGATACGTCGGTGCCGAAGCGAGCGAGATGCCGCCCGTGGGGCAGAACCTGGCCTGGGGGAGCGGTGCGGAGAGCGCCTTGAGATAGGCGGTGCCGCCCGCCGCCTCGGCCGGGAAGAACTTCATCTCCGTGACCCCGCGCTCCAGCAGCGCGACCACCTCGGAGGTCGTGGAGACGCCCGGCAGGAACGGCACCCCCGACGCCTTCATGGCGTCGAGCAGCGTGTCCGTCCAGCCGGGGCTCACCAGGAAGCGGGCCCCGGCGGCCATGGTGTCGCTGACGTCGCGTACGGAGATCACGGTCCCCGCGCCCACGACCGCGTCCGGGACCTCGGCCGCGATCGCCCGGATGGCATCGAGCGCCGTCGTCGTCCGCAGCGTCACCTCGATCGCGGGAAGCCCGCCGGCGACCAGGGCCCTGGCCAGCGGCACCGCGTCCGCCGCGTCCTCCAGGACGACGACGGGGACGACGGGTGCGAGATCCAGGACGGAGGGCACGGCGACAGGAGCAGGTGAGGTCATGGCCTCATCCTGCCGCGCCGACACACTCCACGCAACGAGCGTTGCGTATGCTGCAACGTCTCAGTGGATCTCCGTGACCACCACGTCGAGCGCCCATGCCCGCCCGGCCCGCTCCGGGGCCTGCGCCTCCACCACGAATCCGAGCCCCCGCAACACGTCCACCAGCTCCGCGGGGCCCTTCGGCCGGGCGCCCGCCATGAGCAGCTCGCGCACCATCCGGCCCTTGGTGGCCTTGTTGAAGTGGCTGACCACGGACCGCTTCTCGACCCCGTTCACCATCTGGGACTGCAGGACCCGCACGCTCGCCGTCCGCTCGGCGACCGCGCCCTTGGGCGTCCACGCGCCGGTATAGGCCGAGGACCGCAGATCCAGCACGAGCCCGTCCCCGGCGGCCTCCGGCATGACCTCCGCCATCGGGGCCCGCCAGTACGCGCCGAGCGCGCCGAGACCGGGGAGCTTCACGCCCATCGAGCAGCGGTACGAAGGAATCCGGTCGCCCACCCGCACCGCGCCCCAGAGCCCGGAGAAGACGAGCAGCGACTTGTTGGCCAGCCGGCGGGCCGCGGTGTCCAGCGAGGCCAGGTCCAGCGCGTCGTACAGCACACCGGTGTAGATCTTCCCGGCCGGACGGGTCCCCGCCGTGCGGAGCTCGGCGTTCTTGGCGATCTCGCCGCGCAGCCCCTCGCTCAGCCCGAGGACGTCGCGGGCCTTCTCCTCGTCCGCGATGCACAGCTCGACGAGCTCTCCGAGGATCGCCTCCCGGGCGGCGGCCAGACCCGGCAGGGAAAGGTCCTCCGCCTTCAGGGGCGCACCACGCCCCGAGGCGGCCTTTCCTTCGGAGGGCGGCAACAGCACGAGCACGGGGTCTCCTTCGTACGCAAGCGGGCCCTGCAAGGGTACGGGCTGCTGAGGAGGTGCCCGGGTCGTCCACCTGGCCGGCGGTGGGTTGGGCGGGGCCCTCCGGAGTGTCCACACACGGGCCGGGATGCCCCCGCCCCGCCCCCGCCCTACGCTCGGGACATGCCCCGCCGCCATCTCCACGTGACCGGCCCAGCGGACACCCCCCTGCGTACGGCCCTCTGCAGCCTGCGCGCCGAGCTGAAGCTGCCCGGGACGCCCGACGCCCCCGACGCGTTCCCGCCCGACGTGCTCGCGGAGGCGGAGGACGCCGCGAGGGCGCCGGACCTCTCGGCCCACGAGGACGCGACGGAACTCCCCTTCTTCACCATCGACCCGCCCACGTCCACGGACCTGGACCAGGCGATGCACCTGGAGCGGCGCCCGCACGGCTACCGGGTCCGGTACGCGATCGCCGACGTCGCCGCCTTCGTCCGGCCGGGCGGGGCCCTGGACGCCGAGGCCCACCGCCGGGTGACGACGCTGTACTTCCCCGACGGCAAGGTGCCGCTGCACCCGCCCCTGCTCTCGGAGGGCGCCGCCAGCCTGCTCCCCGGCGAGACCAGACCGGCCGTGCTCTGGCAGATCGACCTCGACGAGGAGGGCGGCGCGGTCACCACGGACGTGCGCCGCGCTCTCGTGCGCAGCCGGGCGAAGCTCGACTACAAGGGGGTCCAGCAGCGGATCGACGCGGGTACGGCCGAGGAGCCCCTGGCCCTGCTCAGGGACATCGGAAGGCTCCGCGAGGAGCAGGAGGTCGCCCGGGGCGGCATCTCACTGAACGTGCCCGAGCAGGAGATCGTCGAGCGGGGCTCCACGTACGGCCTCGCCTATCGCGCGCCCCTGCCCGCCGACGGCTGGAACGCCCAGATCTCCCTGCTCACCGGCATGGCCGCCGCCCGGCTGATGGCGGACGCGGGCACCGGCATCCTGCGTACGCTGCCCATCGCCCCGGACGGCGCCGTCGCGCTGCTGAGGCGCTCCGCGCAGGCCCTGCGCATCGACTGGCCGCACCACGTGCCGTACGCCCAGCTCATCCGTTCCCTCGATCCGAGGAAGAGCAGCCACGCGGCGTTCCTCCAGGAGTGCACCACGCTGCTGCGCGGAGCCGGGTACACGGTCTTCGATAACGGTGAGCTGCCCACACCCGCCGTGCATGCCGCCGTCGCCGACCTCTACACGCACTGCACGGCCCCGCTGCGCCGGCTCGTCGACCGGTACGCGGCCGAGCTCTGCGTCGCGGCGGTCGCCGGCCGGGAGACCCCGCAGTGGGTGCGGGAGGCGCTTCCCGCGTTGCCCAGGGAGATGGCCGACGGCACGCGCCGCGCCAACACGGTGGAGCGCGAATCCGTCGACCTGGTGGAGGCGGCGCTGCTCAAGGACCGGGTGGGTCAGATCTTCGACGGGTACGTGGTCGACGTCAAGGACCCCGCGTCTGCCGTCGGAACCGTCCACATCGAGGACCCGGCGATCGTCGCCCGGATCGAGGGGACCACGGCCGGGCTCCCGCTGGGGGAGCGGTTGCGGGTCCGGCTCATGCAGGCGGAACCGGGTTCGGCGAAGGTGCTGTTCGCGCCCGCGTGAGGGCGGCGACCGCGGCTCGCGGGTCGTCGGCGTGGAAGCGCACCGTACGGGCCAGGCCGGGCTTCCCGAGTGGACGTACGAAGCCGACGGGGGCGGTCAGTTCCACGGTCACGGTGGTCTGGCTGCCCACCGCGAGGTCGAGCACCCCGTCCGGGCTCAGCTGGACCAGCCTGCCTTCGGGATAGCGCCGGTCGACCCGCGCGGAGGCCACCGCGGCGGCGGGGACGACGAGATCGAAGAGCCCGCCGTACCGGACACGGAGCGAACCGTCCGCACCGATCACGTGCGGCCGGGTCACACACGCCGCGTGCAGGGCGAGGACGAGGAGCACGCCGTACACGTCGACGACGAGCAGGACGGCGTGGACGACGGGCCACGGGATCACCAGCGCGAGCGCCACCGTCTCGATGACGGAGACGAAGACGAGGCCGTACATCATCGCGGTCTGCGGCCCGGTGTAGGGGACGGCCAGGGCGCCGTCGGGCACGGCGTGACGGCGGCGCACGACCCACAGCGCGAGGCTGTACAGGGCCCGTATCTCGTGCGCGAGGAGCCTGCGGACCGGTACGGGGACCAGGGCACGCATCCCGTCGCGCAGCGCCTCCCGGCGGCCGGAACCCGCCCGGCGGCCGGCCGCGTAGAGCCGCCGCAGCGCCCAGCCCTCCAGGACCAGGGCGGCGAGCACCAGCAGTTCGGCTCCGAGCAGGACCGTGGCCGGTATCCGTACTCCGGCCACGAGGCACACCAGCAGGGGCAGTTCCACGGGCAGCACCACCCATGCCAGCATCCGCGCCACCCGCACCCTCATCGCCTCCTGCCCTTCACCCTGTCCGTCATGGCGGTCATCACCCGGCGTACGACCTCGGCCTGCGCGGGCGGGTAGTCGGCGAGCAGCGCCTCGCCGAAGCCCGTCACTACCGGGCCCCTGTCCGGGACCGACTCCAGCGCGGCGTCGGGCACCGCGGCGGCCAGGTCGGCGGCCAGCGGAGCGATCCGCGGATCGTCCGCAGGGGCGGACGCCAGTTCGTCCAGCCGCTCGTACAGCCTGAGTACAGCCGGATCGTCGGCCAGCGCGCGCAGCGCCGCGACCCCCTCGCTGCCCATCCCGGTGGTATCGAGCAGCGCCAGATGCTCGCGGTCCTTGGCGGCGGCCGGTGAGAGCGGGGACGAGGTCCCGAGCAGTTCGGCCAGCTCGGGCGAGACGGGCTCCCCGGCCCCCACCGGCCGCTCCAGCAACGCGGCCAGCCGCCCGCGCCGGTCCCGGATCTCCTGCTCCTGGCGGGCCAGATCGGCATCCAGCTCGCCCAGCACCTCGACGAGCTCGCGCCCCGCGTCGTCGGCGAGGACATCGCGTACCTCGTCCAGCCCGAGCCCGAGCTCGGTGAGCCGCCGGATGCGGGCCAGGAGCACGGCATCGCGCACGCTGTACGTCCGGTAGCCGTTCCCCCGGCGCTCGGGCTCGGGCAGCAGCCCTATGTGGTGGTAGTGCCGAATGGCCCGGGAGGTGACTCCGACGAGCGCGGCGATCTCTCCGATGCGCATGAGCCCAGTAGAAACCTTGCCGCCGCGTCAAGGTCAAGCGCGACAGGGAACGATCCGCCTTCCGGCGAGTCCGCGCAGCCCTGTGCCACGATCGGGGGAAGAAGTCCCATCTCACGGGCGGCGGGTCGACCGATGTCCCAATCTGGCGAGCGACCGAGGAAGGGGCGTGACATGGGTGCCGTGCCGCATGAACCGCTCACGCAGGCGGCCGTCCTAGGCACTCTCTCTTCCGGCCCCCTTCTCCTTCGACCTGGAGTCCGGGGCGTTCGTCTGAACGCCCCGTCCGGCTGCCCCGGGTCCGGCGGGTAGCATGGGCGGCACGGCAGACGAGCCGGGCGGACGGCCGCGTGGGGATCTTCGGATCCTCCCGAGGAACGTCCGGGCTCCACAGGGCAGGGTGGTGGCTAACGGCCACCCGAGGTGACTCGCGGGACAGTGCCACAGAAAACAGACCGCCCGGGACCTCGGTCCGGGGTAAGGGTGAAACGGTGGTGTAAGAGACCACCAGCGCCTGAGGTGACTCAGGCGGCTAGGTAAACCCCACCCGGAGCAAGGTCAAGAGGGGTCGTCGCAAGACGGCTCTGCGTGAACGTTCGAGGGCTGCCCGCCCGAGTTCACGGGTAGACCGCACGAGACCGGTAGCAATGCCGGTCCTAGATGGATGGCCGTCTCCCCGGCCGCCGCGAGGCGACCGGGCGACAGAACCCGGCGTACAGCCCGACTCGTCTGCCGCCAAAGGCCTGTGACCAGGGAACGCATTGGTCAGAGGCTCTTTTTTGCCAGGTCGGCAGCTTGATCGAATCCCGGTCCGTACCGGTTCAAACCGGACCTCGCAGTTGCGAACGTAGCCGCGAAGGTAGCCACCCACGCGGCCCCTACGGGCACTCGTCCTGATCACCGGGATGCGGTGATCCTCCGCGCATTACTGTCCGGCTTGCCCGAACGCAAAGCACCCTCCACCAGCGGAACGGCTGCAATTTCCAGGGTGGGCCGTTTGACGCGGGGGACAACGACCTGCGCGCACCGTTGACCGGGCATCAGGCAATCGGTGGGTCCGTAGGCTTGGTCTCTGAGGAACTGGGAGAAGACGTAACGGAGTCGGCGGGGGCAGCGAGAACTGGGGACGCGTAAGCCGGAAGCTGGAGCTGACGCGCTACCATTCCCCTGAGCCTGCCTCGGCGTGGTGGCAGGCTGCTCGGGGGAGTGGATGACATTCGCACAACCAAGGCAGGCAGATTTCCCGTCTTCGGCGCGATCGCCGCGGCTGGCGATTCTGCGCCCTGACAATGGCTTACTTCGTCTGCTCGATGCCGACCACACCAGGGAAAGGTCCTACTCCCAATCCTGCCGTGACTGGCCCGAGGTCAAGTCGCACCTCGCGATCCTGCTTGCTCCTGTCGACCAGCAGGGTGACGGAGGTGGCGGGGAGCAACCGGAGCGGATCTGGGGGCTGGGTATCGTGCGCCCTGCTCATGAGACCGACCGGGACCGAAAGGTCATCGTCACCCGTGCGCGAAGCTTTCGAGGCCTGGTGCCTGTCTCAGGGCTATGGTGCGCCGGCGGCGAGCGAGACACCGCACTCTCCAAGTCGTTACCGGAAAGCGGTCCTGTCACGGTCGGCGCAGACACCGTGTTCGCCAATCTCCGGCGGATCTCCCCTGATGTCGAGGCCGAAGTCCAGAGGCTGATGCCTCTCCTTAACGACGCCGAAGGCTGGAGTGAGCGGGAACTCCGCTGGCGTGATGAGCGTGACGCTCTTCTGCTCTTCGCCAAGATAGGGGGGTTGGGCCGGAGCGACTTCTCGGAGGTACGTCTCTGGGACAGGACAGCCGCCGAGGCGACCTTTGTCAGCGGGCTTGTCGGGACTGCTGTCCAGCCGATGCTCGACGACATCCGCGGGCAGGCAGCGACGAGGTTCAGCGGCATCGGTGAGACCGTCGTCCAAGCGTTCGCGAGTCGCGGAGGTAACCGACGCTATGACTTCGAGGTCACGTCGATAACCGATCAGTCGGTGGTGGACGGCCGGGAGGGCTCCCTCGACGCCTACTACTACCACGTCGACACGCGGACGCTCGTCATGCTGCGCTACGTGCGTCCCGGCCCGAACGGGCTCTTCTCGCCTGATGCCCGTCACAGTCTGGACGAGTTCCACGGTCGTGTTCACCGCCTGCCGAGACGCGACCGGCGGAGCGCCGACGATTACAGCTTGCTGGACGACCCTCTCTTTCTCCGCATTCATGAGCCGGAGCCCTTCACCGCCGCTCTGCACCGGACGAGCTCCGGTGCGATCTACCCCTACGACCAGGTCGCCGCCGCGATCTCGGCCGCGGCGGAACCCGGTCTTTCAGGCCCTTCCGCGGATGCGCTCACCCGCCACCTGGTACCGACCCACTTCGCCCAGCTGGTACGCGACGGTTGGTTCGGCGCGAGAGGGGTGCCTTTCGAAGTGGCCTTGGACTGGGTGAAGGCGACGATCGACACGGCTGGTGTTGCTTTGGTGTTCGTGGATTTCAGCCTCCGCCGGCGTGGAAACGGCTCAGGGATCACGGCGGGGGCCTAAGCCATCAATAAGACACCACCAGTGGGAAGGCAACCATCCATGGCCACCTCGGGGGCGGACACACCGCGCCAGGTCACGCAGGTCCGCGAGCAACTGCACGAGACATTCGACGGGGTGATAGACGTAAGCGACATCGCCCACTTCCGAGGGGACAGTTACGAACAGCGTTTCCTCTCCCGCGCCCTTGCAGCCCTGGCGGTACGACGCGTGGCCAAGTGCAGCGTGGCTGAGGCGGCCCGATTCGTCACGGACGGCATCGCGGACCAGGGATTGGACGCCATCGCTCCCCTGCCAGAGAGCCGGCGGGCTCTGCTCATCCAGGCGAAGTGGAGCGACAAGGGCACGGCGACCTTCGACGTGGGCGCCGCCAAGGCGATGGTGGATGGCCTGAACCGTATCGAGAACGAGTTGTACGACCAGTTCAACCAGCGTGCCGGCGCGCTCGCCCTAGAGGCCAGGCCGTTCATTGTCAACGAGAGAGCCACTCTGGTGATCGCGCTGATGGGCGCTGTGGAGCCCTCTCCACCCGCACGCGAGGTTCTCGACAATGCTCTCGACGAGTTCAACAAGCATGGCGCCCGCATGAGCGTCGAGGTGCTGTACGCCAAAGACTTCCATGACCAGATCCATGCGGATCTTCGGCCGGAGCCGATCTGTCTGGAGGTACGCCTTGATGACTGGTATCAGCAGAAGGGCCCACTTGAGGCGTATCAGGGCACGGTCTCCGCCGAGAGCGTCGCTGAGTGGTACGAGACGCACGGTACCGGTCTGTTCGAGCAGAATCTCCGGGCCCCGCTTGGGACCACCGTCACCAATGCGGAGATCGGTCTGACCCTTACCTCCGACCCCACCAGATTCTGGCACCTGAACAACGGCATCACCATGATCTGCGACTCGCTCACGGCGAAGCACGAAAGTGCCAAGGCCCCGCAGAGCAAGCGGACCACTCTCACCGTGACGGGGGCGAGCATCGTGAACGGTGCTCAGACAGTACGGGCTGTCGCCAGGGCCATGCACGACGACGGTGAGGCTGCGGCCAACGCCACCCTGAGCATCAAGGTCATCAACACGCATGAAGACCGGGAATTCGGCGTCCAGGTCTCCCAGGCGGCGAACCGGCAGAACGCCATCGAGCAGCGCGATCACATCGCGCTGGAACCTGTGCACCAGGCGATCAAGGCCAACCTGCGCGCCGAACTGCGCAAGCAGTACGTGATCAAGCGTGGCGAGCCGGTCGCCGCGCCCGAGACCGGTTGTTCACTGGACGAACTGGCTCTCGCACTCGCGTGCCTGTACCCGGATGCGGAACAGGCCGCCCGGGCCGCCAGTTCGACGGAGAACCTCTGGGAGCAGGGCCCCAAGGGCAGCCACACCCTGCTGTTCAAACGCGAACCCTCGCCGCAGAAGGTGTGGCGCTCCGTGCTCACGCTGCGCGCGGCCCGGAGCGCGGTCTACGAACTGGGCAGTGGTCAGAACAGCCGTGAGGCCGCGACCACTGAGCACGGTGGCTTTCTCGTCACTCACCTGCTGTTTCAGCATCTCGGCGCCACGAGCATCGATGATCCCGACTTCGACTGGGACAGCGAGGTCCTGGAGAAGATTCCCGCCCTGGTACCGGATCTGGTGCGTAGGCTGACGCACCAGATCGTCACTCGCTACGGGCAACGTCCCCAGATCAGGACCGCCTTCCAGACCGCGGAGACGTGCCGGGAGCTCGCAAAGCATGTTCTCGGCGACCTGGCCGATGGCGTCGCCGTTCCCGCACCTCCCGTGAAGGAGCGCAAGCCTCGTCGCCCGAACACCGTGCCGCTCCTCGTCGACCGCCGTGTCATCAAGGACGGAGCCCCCCTCCTGTACGTGGCTCTGAACGAGCCCGAGCGCGACGCCATGGAAGAGTGGCTTGTCCAAGACGAGCGGCGGCGCCAGGCGTCCTGGGCCAATCACCGGACCAAGCCGATCCTGTGGGCGTACGACGAGCAGCAGTACTCGCCGTCCGGGCTGGTGTCGAAGATGTGGGCGGACGCCGACTGGGACGACCGACCCGTGGCCAACCAGGGAACGGCTCGCTGGTTCCAGTCGGAGGGCCTGAGCCTGTGGGTTCTGGCTCAGCGCATCCACAGCGAAGATGCCGAGGACGAGGACGAGGCCTGACGGTGTGTGCACCGCACCGGCATGACGTCAGTAAGGGCGTGGTCCCTCCGGGCCGCGCAGCCGGGCGAGGAGATCGGCGATTTCGCGGGTCTCCTCGTGGTCCTCGCCGAGGAGTACGCACATGTCCTCGTGGAGGGCGTCGAGGACCCCTTCGGCCTCGGTGCGGCGGCCCTCGGATTCGGCCTCGGTGCGGCGGCCCTCGGAGAAGAGGAGGAGGCCGATGCTGCGGCGCAGGTCGAGAGCGGTCTCGGAGGCGTCCCCGGCCGCGTGCCGGGACCGGCACCGGAGCCGTCGGCTCGGGTGAGGGCGCAGGCGTCGCAGTCCGCCGCAGGGGTGCGTTCGGCTGTCGGTAGACCACCGTCGGGTCGGGAACTTCAGAAGGGGGGCCGCCGTGGGCGAGGGCCACGGGTTCGGCTGCCGATCCCGGTTTCGGCAGGTGCGGCGACGGGCGTTCGTACACCGCGTACGCGTCGGCCGGACGCTGCTCGGGCACCTTGGCCAGCAGGTCCAGGGTCAGTGCTTCCAGGTCCTCCGGTACCTCGGGACGCAGGGTGCGCAGCGGTTTCGGCGGCACGTCCATGTGCTGGTGCAGGAATTGGTGGTCGTTGTCGCCGCTGAAGACCAGCTCTCCGGCCAGGAGTTCGTGCAGCACGCGGCCGAGCGCGTAGAGGTCGCTCAGCGGTGTGATCTGCGCGCCGTCGATCTGCTCGGGCGGCATGTACCGGCTGGTACCGATCCGGCTGCCGGTGGCCGTGAGCCGGGTGACGTCCGTGTGCCGCAGCTTCGCGACGCCGAGTCCAGCACCTTGACCGTCCCGCCCGAGGCGATCAGGACGTTGTCCGGCTTCAGGTCGCGGTGCACGACCGGGATGGCGTGCGCGTAAGACAGGACCGTGCAGATCTGCGCCGCGATCGACGCGGCCCAGGTCACCGGGAACAGCGCCGCCGTTCCGTCCTCCGAGCCTGCCAGCACCCTGGGCAGGGATATCCCGCGCACGTACTCCATCACCAGGAACAGCCGGTCGTACGACACCCCGTCGAGTACCCCGTCGAAGACCTGCGGCACCCCGTGATGCCCGATTCGAGCGGTGACGCGCGCCTCGCGTTCGTAGGGGCGGGCGAACTCCTCTGCCTGTGCGGGCGTTGCGACGTCGTCGGGCCGGATGAGCTTGACCGCGATCTCCCGGTCGAGAACGGCGTCGTAGCCGCGCCAAACCGTTCCCATACGGCCGGACTCGATCTCCTCGATCAGCTCATAGCGGCCCTGTTCGCCGATTCTCCATGCCTGCGACACGCGTTGCGCTCACGTCATCCTGATGCGACGTCAGTCGATCGCTGTACGCGGTACCCATCGGCGGGGCGCACGGCAGGAGTTACAGCAGGTGGTCGGCCTTGCTTGCAACAGCCGACCAATTCGAAGCGCAACTCCGCGACAACCAGACCGAAGACCGTGCAGGGCGTTCTCGGCGCGCCGCGTTTCTGGGAGCCGGCGCACTTTATTTCGACCTGACACGTGCCAAACAGCAGGCGCCGCGCCTGCCGGTCGGGAGACAGAGGCGTCACCCCGCGGTGGTGATGAGCTCGTCGAGCACCTGCTCCAACAGGCTGTTGTCGCCGAGGAAACTCTTCACCGAGGCGTCCTCGTTGAGCTGAGGGTCCAGGGTCGACCAGTTCAGGTCGTAGCCCGCGTCGGTGCTGAGCTGGGACAGGAAGGCCCGCTGAGTGCGGCCGTTGCCCTCGCGGAACGGATGGAGGACGTTCATGTTGCCGTACAGCGCGGCGAGTTGGACGACGAATTCCTGCCGGTGGAGAACCCGCAGATGGCCGGAGGAGGTGAGACGGCCGAAGACCTCTCCGGCGTAGGACACCAGGTTTCTCGCCGGACAGAACGGTGTGCGCTTGGCGATGTTCACAGTGCGTAACTCGCCTGCCCACGCATAGATGTCACCGAAGATCGCGGCATGGAACGCCTGAAGATGGCCGAGGTCGTACGCACCGGACAGGGGGCGTTCGGCGAGCATGACGAGGCGCGCCCGGGTGATGTCCGCCTCCGCTGCCGCGAGCATTTGATGGTCGGTGATGCCGAGCTTGTTGCGCAGCACGCCGTTAGGCATGGCGTACGGATCGTTCACCCTGCCCGCCGCTCCGAAGTCTGTCGGTGGCGGGCGATCGCGCGGGCGACAAGGGTGTCTGTGTCGAGGTCGCCCTTTACGTACGCCTCAGTGTCGCGGTCGGATTCCTCCGAGGCGTGGAGCCCCTCGGCCTCGATGGAGCCGGTGGCCGAGGCGACGGCCGCACGCCGTGCGGCTCGGCCGCTCAGTGCCTCGAAGGCCTCGACGGACAGGAGGACGCCCTGGGGCTTGCGGTGGGCGCCGATCAGGACCGGGTCGGCATCCGCGCCGGACTTCGACAGCTCGATCAGGATCCGCGACAGTCTGGAGCGCGCGTCACTGACGGTCACGACCTCGGGGATCTCCATGCTGTCACCGTACCCATATAGAGTCTTGATTCTGTACAGATTCTAGTACGGATTTCGGTGGGTGTCCCGCCTTGGCGACCTTGGGCGTATACCCAACCCCGTCCCGGAGGCTCCACCAGCGGATGCCGAGGTCCTCGCCGATGTCGGCGGAGCTGAACCGGACCAGCGGTACATCGCGCCGGTCGAGTTCGGTGATCACCATGTCGGCGGTGATGCCGTCCGCCTCGGTTTCCACCAGAGGCGGCCTCTCCGAGAAGGACGAAGCCCTTGTCCGGACCGCTCCAGCACGGGGCGCCCTCCTACATGATCTCCTGGGAGAAGCAGACCGAGATGGTCGCCGCCGCTCCCGGCTGTTCGCGGAGAAGCTGAAGTGAGCCGGTGACCGTCGGCGGGAACGCATGACGGCGGAGAGGGGCGGCGCACCGCGCCGCCCCTCTCGCATGCCCGCACCGGGACGGTCAGGGTGCGATCGCCATGTCGAAGATGTGGACGTTGGCGTTCGCGGGCAGGACCACGAACTCCACCGTCTTCGACGGGTCCAGCGGGACCGAGTGGGCGAACACGCTGTACTTCACGGTCGCGTTGCCGTACCCGTCGGGACGGTTACGGCCGTCGGTCGACTTGACCAGGGTGGCGCCGTGCGCGGTGACCGGGTCGAACGACCAGTTGGGAAAGCCGAACGAGCCCGTGGAGCTCGTGCCGTCGGTGTAGTACACGGTGGCGCTGCCCGTGGCGGCGCTCGTGACGCCCGAACCGAGGAACACCAGCTTGCCGCCCTTGCCGCTCAGCGTGATCGCCTGTCCGGAGCTCGCCACGTTGTCCTTCGTGCCGGCCGGCACGTCGGGCCAGGTCAGCGTGGCGCCGAGGGCGTTGACGGCCGCTCCCGGCGTCAGGCCGACCTCGGCGAGCTTCTGTGCCGAGAAGCTGTTGCCCCCGCCGTCGTAGTTCCCGGCCGTCGTGGCGGACTCGTCGGTGATCGCCACGTTGTTGTACGCGGCCGCGAGGTTCGCCTGCGGCGAGCCGCTGCGCTCCGAGCGGGTGCCGGTGGCCGAGCCCCGGCCGTCCCCGCCCGTGTAGGTCGCGGTCGCCGTGAACGTACGGATCACGAATCCGCCCCGCTTCTCCGGGACCTGGATGCGGAAGGTCGCCGTGGCCGATGCCCCCGTGGCCAGGGAGCCGTCCACGCTGTTCAGGGCCGGCTGGACCGCCCACCCGGTGGGTCCGGCGAACGCGACCTTCAGTGAACGCAGGCGCTGCGGTCCCGTGTTCTTCACGGTGACGTCCACCGTCGCGATGACCGGGCCGTCGAGGTCGACGGGCGAGACGGTCACCTCGGTCCTCGCCTCGGAGGCCGCCGGTGCGGCCGGTGCGGCGGTGGCCGCCTGGGCGGGGACCAGCATGACCGCAGCCACGGCCAGGGCTCTGAGCGGGTTCATCAGTCGGACGGGTCTCATGGTCTGCTCCTTCGACGGGATGCCTGGCGGGGATGTCGTCAGGCGACGGGGGGCATGTCTGTCTCGCGCGAGTCCAGGCCCGTACGCAGGTTCACCCAGGAGCCCCGGGTGAAGTCGGGGACGGCGACCGGACGGCCCTTGTTCGCCAGGGACATGACACTCAGGGGAACGGGTGCGCACCAGACGGCCGAGTCGTACACGTCGATGTCGGGGACCAGCCCGGCCCGCATCAGCTGGATGGTGCGCCACTGCAGGACGTAGTCCATGCCGCCGTGGCCGCCGTTGTTCGCGGCGTCGTCACCGATCTTCTTCCAGAGCCAGTGGTCGAACTCCTTGCGGTACGTGTCGAAGTCGCGCCAGGAGTGCCCGCCGTGGTCCGGCTCCACGTAGATGCGTCCGCCGGTCGTCGAGGTGCCTGCGTAGTCCTCGAAGATGCCGCGGCTCCCGGCCAGGGTGTTGATCCGGCTGTACGGGCGGGGCGAGCTGACGTCGTGTTCGGCCCGGATGGTCCTGCCCTTCGCCGTCTCGATGGCGCAGCTGACGAGGTCGCCGTTGATGTACGTCTCGTTCCAGGACGGGTGCGACGCGGGGACGAAGCGCTTCCGGTAGTCGGCGAGTCCCCTGGGCGCGGTCGCGGTGGCCTTCAGCGTGGTCATCCGGTCGCCGCGGTTGACGTCCATGGCCGCCGCGATGGGGGCCAGGCCGTGCATGGCGTAGAAGGACGCCGTGGAGCGGGTGTGCCAGAGCCTGCGCCACGAGTCGGTGTAGTACGTGTTGGAGAACAGCAGGGCGCGCAGGTCGTGCAGATAGCCGCCGTGGCCGTTGGTGATGTCGCCGAACAGGCCCTCGTGGGCCATCTTCAGCATGGCCAGCTCGTTGCGGCCGTAGTTGCAGTTCTCGGCGAGCATCAGGTTCTTGCGGGTGCGCTCCGAGGTGTCCACGAGGTCCCACAGCTCGTCCAGCTCGGTGGCGATGGGGAGTTCGACGACCACGTGCTTGCCGGCGAGCAGCGCGGCCTTGCCCTGCTCGTAGTGGAACTCCCAGGGCGTCGCGATGTAGACGAGGTCGATGTCGTCGCGCTTGAGCATCTGCGCGTACGAGTCGGCGGAGCCGCCGAACTCCACCGGGCGCGGCTTGCCCTGGGTCACCAACTGGTCGGCGGTGCGCTTCGCGCGGTCCGCGCGGATGTCACACACCGCCGTGACGGTGCAGCCGGGGACGACGGACCAGCCCGTCGTCATTCCGGAGCCGCGGTTGCCGAGTCCGATCACGCCGACGCGGACGGTCGCGTACGGCTCGAACGGCACATTGATCATGGACTTCTGGCCGGCGGCGCGGCGCGGTTCGGCGGCTGCCGCCAGTGCGGAGGTGGCAGCCGCCGGCGCTGCGGAGGCGCTGCCGGCCGAGCCGATCCCGGCGGCGAGTGCCCCCGTGGCCAGCGTTCCTCCCAGGACCAGACGGCGTGAGACTGCGGGTATTTCAGACATGGCGACAATGCTCCTTGTCATGTGACCGGCATCACTGGCGGCAATGACTCTCGCCGGAATGTCATCCACATGTCAATAGGTGCTCGCGCCGGTCCTGTTGTGAACAAAACCAAGCATTCGACGGACGGTGAGGTGACGACGGTGCCGGGGCGTCAGATCACCGGGGGACGGCCCAGCATCGTCATGCGCCACACCGTGCGCCAGCGCATCGGGCTGCGTGGCCCGCACGGGGTCCGCACTCCCTCGGCGAAGCCGCCCGCCCATGCCCGCAGTCCCTTCGGCGAGCGGGTCCGGGCGAGGGTGAGGAGGGTCCAGGTGCCCAGGTAGGCGGGGACCAGCGGCAGGGGCAGATTGCGGCGGGCGAGCCAGACGCGGTTGCGGGCCGTCATCCGGTAGTAGACCGCGTGCCGGGCCGGCGAGGTCTTCGGGTGCTGGAGGAGCAGGCCGGGTTCGTAGAGGATCTTCCAGCCCGCGTCGAGCGCGCGCCAGGACAGATCCGTCTCCTCGTGGGTGAAGAAGAACTCGGCGGGCCAGGTGCCTGTCTCCGCGAGCATCTTCATGGACAGGGCGTGGCCGCCGCCGAGGAACGCGGTGACCGGGCCGCGCCGCATCGGGTCGGTGGCGCGCAGCCGGGGCACGTGGCGGCGCTGGGTCACGCCGTGCTCGTCCGCGATACGGAATCCGACGATGCCGAGCCGGGGGTCGGCGGCGTACAGCTCCTGGACCGTGCCGAACACCCCGCTGTCGACCAGCAGTCCGTCGTCGTCCAGCTCGATGACGACGTCCACGTCGCCGAGCTCGGCCAGCCGGCTCAGCGCCACGTTGCGCCCGCCGGGGCAGCCGAGATTCTCGTCGAGCTCGATCGTGGTGACTCCGCCCGCCAGATCGGACAGGCCGGGGAAGCGGCTGAAGTCCGGCAGCGGTGAGCCGTTGCCCACGACGACGACTCGGGTGGGCCGGACGTCCTGCATGGCCACGGACGCGAGCAGCGCCTCGACCTGCTGCGGCCGGTCTCCCATGGTCACGATGGATACGCCGATGCGTGGTTCGGACAAAGGTCGGCACTCCTGGGTCGGGCGGTTCGGCTGCGGTGCGCGTGATCGTAACGTCCCGGGGTTCATCCGCCCGTCACCGCCCGGTCGCCGGAGGGGCGTTCGTCGTTCAGGGCGGCGTACATGACCATGTCCCGGCGCTCGCCGCCGACTTGCTGCCAGCCCGGTCCCACTGCCGGCGTACGAAGGCTTCGGCGGCCTCGTCGGAGTACGGGGACGGAATCGTGGTGATCAGCGGGATGTAGTCGTCCGCCGCGGCCTCCCGTACCAGCGGGAGGTCGCTCAGCTCCCAGGGGCGCAGGACGAAGTCGGGGCCCGCGGTCATGCTCGGAACGGTCAGCGGCTGCGCCATGTCCGTATCCTGCCGCGACGCGCCCCGCGCCCCGGCCCCGACGCGGGCGCGCCCCGGCTGATCGGCGACCGGCTCACCCGGCCGGGCTCCGCACCTCGCGCCGGCCGAGGAAGACCCAGGCGGCCAGGGCGCCTGCCAGGACGAGGCCGGAGTTCACCAGGACGGCGAGCGAGACACCGGACAGCACCGCGTCCGGTCCCGTGGCCCCTCCCATGCGGGCGGTGGCGACGGCGCTCATGACCGGGATGCCCAGGGTGATGCCGACCTGCTGCGTCATGGTCGCCAGCCCGGTGGCGAGGCCCTGCTCCTCGTCGGGGAGGCCCGACGTGGCGGTGACCATGAACCCGACGATCATCAGCATGTTGCCGATGCCGCCGATGAACGTGGCCGCCAGCACGAGCTGGATCCAGCCGCCCGAGGTTCCGAGCGCCACCAGGGAGAGGGTGGCGGCGGCCTGGACGAGGCCGCCGAACGCGATGGTGCGCCGGTTGCCGAAGCGCCCCACCGCACGGCCGCCGAGGGTGCCGCCGATCACCGTACCGACGCCCAGGACGCCGAAGGCGAGGCCGGTGGCGAGCGCCGAGTAACCGAGGACCTCCTGGAGGTAGAGGGTGAGGAGGAAGACCAGCGAGGTCTCGGTGACGAAGGCGATCAGACCGGTGGTGTTGCCCCAGATGACGCTGCGGCGCTTCAGGATGTGTACGGGGACGAGGGGTGCCGCCGCCCGCTTCTCGATGAACCAGAAGCCGACGAGGAGTGCGGCGCCCGCGAGCAGGGCGGCGAGGGTGGCGGGTGTGGTCCAGCCGGACTCGCCCGCCTGGGTCAGTCCGTACACGAGCAGCAGGAGTCCGCCGGTGACGGTCGCGGCGCCGGGCACATCGAGCTTCGGGCGGACGGCGGGCCGGGAGTCGGTGATCACGGACGGGGCGAGGGCGACGACGAGCGCGGCGACCGGCACGTTGATGAAGAAGGCCCAGCGCCACGAGAGCAGATCGGTGAGGAGTCCGCCGAGGATCGCTCCGGCGGTGAACCCGGCGGACATCAGGGCGCCGTTGAGCCCGAGGGCCCGTTCGCGCAGCCGGCCCTCCTTGAACGCGGTGGTGAGCAGGGCGAGCCCGGCCGGGGTGACGGCCGCGGTGGCGAGGCCCTGCAACACCCGTGCGGTGAGGAGGACTTCGGGCGAGTTGGCGAGGCCGCCGAGTGCGGAGGAGAGGCCGAGGACGACCATGCCGCCGATGAACAGGCGCTTGCGGCCGACGAGATCGGCGACGCGGCCGAACAGGAGCGTGAATCCGGCCGCGGCGAGGGCGAAGGAGGTGGCGATCCACTGGAGGTGGGAGAGGGAGAAGCCGAGCCCTTCGCCGACGACCGGGAGTGCGACGTTCAGGATCGAGAAGTCCACGGCGATCATGAACTGGGCGCCGAGGAGAAGAGTGAGGACGAGCTTCTGCCGTCCCGTCATGCGAGGGTCGGCGACGGATGGCGCCGGCGGTGCGAGGGGTGCCGTGCTGGATGTGGACATGGGTGCCCTTTCCTGGGACGGGACGCCTTAATGGTCTTGTGGTTCCATTAAGATGGAGTCACCGTAACAGGAGTCGGTAAGCTAATGGAACTGGAGACCCGTTATGGATGCTGAGGGTGGCGAGCCGGGCATGGTCCGGCCCGGTGGGCGTACGGCACGGGTGCGGGACGCGGTCCTGCGGGCGGCGGGCGACGCCCTGGCCGAACACGGCTTCGGCGGGCTCGACCTCGCCGATGTCGCGCGACGCGCGGAGGTGGGTAAGACGACCGTCTACCGGCGCTGGTCCACCCCGGCCGGTCTGGTGGCCGACCTGCTGGCGGAGATGGCCGAACAGTCCGTGCCGCGTACGGACCTCGGATCGCTGGACCAGGACCTCGCGGCCAACGCCCGCCTGGTCGTCCGGACGCTCACCGACCCGCGTCAGGGCGCCCTCTTCACGTCCGTGATCGCGGCGGCGACCTGCGACGCCCGTACGGCGGAGGCGCTGCACCGCTTCTACGAGGTGCGCGTGAAGGAGTGGGCGGGCTGCGTGGAAGCGGCGGTCGAACGCGGCGAGCTGCCCCCGGGTACGGACGGGTGCGAGGTGATCCGGGCCGTCTCGGCGCCGCTCTACTACCGGCTGCTGACCGGCGGGGGCGCGCTCGACGACATCGCCGCCGACCGGGCGGCCGAAGCCGCCGCGGTGGCGGCGAGGGCGGGTGTGTACGTGAGGTGAGGCCGGCGCGCTCCCTCCCGGTAACGGGGGCGATGCCGGCGCGCGGTCAGCCGATCCGCGTACCCGTGCCGCTCACCCGGACGCGGCTGTCGTCCGCGCGCAGTTCCACGGTGAGGGTGCCGGGGCGGCCCATGTCCTCGCCCTGGTGCAGGGTCAGGACCGCGGCCTCCGGGACGATCGCCAGTTCGCGTGCGTACGCGCCGAAGGCCGCCGCGGCCGCGCCCGTCGCCGGGTCCTCGACCACCCCGCCGACCGGGAAGGGGTCGCGCACGTGGAAGACCGCCGGGCCCTCACGCCACACGAGCTGGACGGTGGTCAGGTCGAGGCGGTGCATGAACGCTTCGAGGCGCGCGAAGTCGTACGCCAGGTCAGCGAGCCGCTCGCGGGTCGCGGCGGCCAGCACCAGGTGGCGGGCGCCCGCGTACGAGATACGGGCCGGGAGGGCCGGGTCCAGATCGGCGGCCGGCCAGTCCAGCGCCGCGAGGGCCTCCGTCAGATCGTCCGGGGCGATGTCCGTGACCTGCGGCTCGACGCTGGTGAGCGTGGCGCGCAGCTCGTCGCCCTCACGGGTGACAGTGACCGGGACCGTACCCGCCCGGGTCGAGAACACCAGGTCGCCGGGGCCGTCGCGCTCGGCGAGGGCGATCGCCGTCGCGATTGTGGCGTGCCCGCAGAACGGCACCTCGGCCTTCGGGCTGAAGTAGCGGATCGTGTAGGCCCGGTTGCCCGTCCCGGTCAGGAAGGCCGACTCGCTGTAGCCGAGTTCGGCGGCCGCGGCGAGCATCGCCGCGTCGTCGAGGCCGGAGGCGTCCAGAACGACGCCCGCGGGGTTGCCGCCTTCCGGATCGGCCGAGAAGGCGGTGTACCGGAGCACGTCGGAAGCGGAGGAGCCGGGGTTACCGGAGAGCTGACTCATGTCGCAGCTCAACCCCGGTCGGGCCGGAGGCATTCCCGGGGTCGAGCCGCGTGCCGCGGTGGGGTCCGGAGCAGGGGCGCGGACACCCCTGCGGACGCCCGCGGACACCTCTGCGGACGCCCCTAGCCCCGGCCCACGTACGGCATCGTCGTCGCCAGGACCGTCGCGAACTGCACATTCGCCTCCAGCGGCAGTTCCGCCATGTGCAGCACCGTCCGGGCCACGTCCGCCGCCGCCATCACCGGCTCCACCGCCAGTTCGCCGTTGGCCTGGAGGATGCCGGTCCGCATCCGCTCCGTCATCTCGGTGGCCGCGTTTCCGATGTCGATCTGCCCGCAGGCGATCCGGTACGGACGCCCGTCCAGGGACAGCGACTTCGTCAGTCCGGTCATGGCGTGCTTCGTCGCCGTGTACGCGATCGAGTGCGGACGCGGCGCGTGCGCGGAGACCGAACCGTTGTTGATGATCCGGCCGCCCTGCGGGTCCTGCTCCTTCATCTGCCGGTACGCCGCCTGCGCGCACAGGAACGCGCCCGTCAGATTCACGTCCACCACCGCGCGCCAGTCCTCGTACGCGATGTCCTCCACCGGAACGGAGCGCGGGCCGAACGTGCCCGCGTTGTTGAAGAGCAGGTCCAGCCGGCCGAACCGCTCGCGCACGGCGGCGAAGAGCGCGTTCACCTCGTCCGGGTCGGTCACGTCGGCCGGTACACACAGGACGTCCCAGGCCCCCGCCTCCCGCGCGGTGGCCTCCAGCGTCCCGGGCCGCCGCCCGGCCAGTGCCACCGACCAGCCCGCACCGGCCAGCGTGAGCGCCACGGCCTTTCCGATACCCGACCCCGCACCCGTGACGACAGCGATTCTCTGCTCAGCGTTCATGGCCCGGCAGCGTACGGGAGGTGTGAGGGCCGGCGGCACGCGGTGCTCATCGTGCCGCCATGGGGATGTTGTGCACGCGACAACGGAGGGTCGTCGCCCCGCACTCCAATTCTCCTGACAGCATCCGTCAGGGGAGGGGCATATGACACCCGCACAGATCGCCCGCACGCCTGTACAGCAGGGGCATTCGACCGAACTCCGCGCCGCAGCCCGGCATCTCGGGGCCGGCCTCGGCCGCCGCCGCTTCCTCACCGCCACGGGCGCCGCGGCCGCACTGGCCTTCGCCGTCAACCTGCCCGCCGCGGGCGCCGCGAGCGCCGCAGAGCTCGACCCCCGGCAGATCACCGAGGACCCCTTCACGCTCGGCGTCGGCTCGGGCGACCCGCTGCCCGGCTCCGTCCTGCTCTGGACGAGACTCGCCCCGCGCCCCTACGAGCCGGACAGCGGCATGCCCGCCGCCCGCGTCCGGGTCCGCTGGGAGATCGCCCGCGACGAGCGCTTCAGCCGTATCGTCCGGCGCGGTTGGACCACCGCCCACCCGGAGTTCGCCCACAGCGTCCACGTGGACATCGGCGGGCTCGACCCCGACCGCGTCCTCTACTACCGCTTCCGCACGGGCACCTGGATCAGCCCGGCCGGCCGGACCCGTACGGCCCCCGCCCCGGGCGCGTCCAACAGCTCCCTGAGCATCGCCGCCGTCTCCTGCCAGGCCTACCACGACGGCTACTTCACCCCGTACGGGCACCTCGCCGAGGAGGACGTCGACGTGGTGTTCCACCTCGGCGACTACCTGTACGAGTACGCCGTGAACGCGACCGGCGGTGCCCGCGCCTACACCGACCGCACGCTCCCCGCCCACTACAACCGCGAGACGGTCACCCTGGAGGACTACCGGATGCGGTACGCCCTCTACAAGTCCGACCCGGACCTGCGGGCCGCCCACGCCGCTCACCCCTTCGTCGTCACCTGGGACGACCACGAGACGGAGAACAACTACGCGGGCGGCACTCCCGAGAACAGCGTTCCGCCGGAGGAGTTCCTGCTCCGCAGGGCCGCCGCCTACCGGGCGTACTGGGAGAACCAGCCGTTGCGCAGCCCGCAGCGCCCGACCGGCCCCGACATGAGGCTCTACCGCCGTCTCTCCTTCGGCCGGCTCGCCCAGTTCGACATCCTCGACACCCGCCAGTACCGCAGCGACCAGGCGCTCGGCGACGGCTGGAAGGTGCCGGGCCCGGAGTCCGAGGACCCCACGCGCACCATGACGGGGGCCGAGCAGGAGCGCTGGCTGATCGACGGCTGGCACGCCTCGCGGGCCCGGTGGAACGTCGTGCCGCAGCAGGTCGTCTTCGCCCAGCGGCGTGACGTGCCGACCGACGCCTTCAAGCTGTCCATGGACTCGTGGGACGGCTACCCGGCCTCCCGGCAGCGGCTCCTGAACGGCGCGGAGGCGGCCGGGGTCGAGAACCTGATGGTGCTGACCGGCGATGTGCACGTCGGCTACGGCCTCGACCTCAAGAAGGACTTCGACGACCCGTCCTCCCGCACGATCGGTACGGAGATCGTCGCCACGTCCATCAGCAGCGGCAAGGACGGTGCCGAGCGGCCCGCGAACTGGAGCAACCTGACGCAGGCCAACCCGCACATGAGGTTCTACAACGGCCGCCGCGGCTACGCCCTCATCACCCTCGGTACGAAGGAGGCCCGCGCCGACTTCCGTACGGTCTCCGCGGTCACGACGCCCGGTGCGCCCGTGACGACGGCGGCCTCCTTCGTGACCGAGGCGGGGAACCCGGGGCTCACGCCCGCGTAGGTACGCGGGCGGGCCCGGTGTTTTCAGACGCGCACGTCGGCGGGATAGCGGACACCGATGCGTTCGCGCACCGCGTCGAGCGTCCGCATCACCGCGAGCGAGCCGTCCAGCGGCACGAGCGGGGACTCCGTCTCGCCCGCCCGTACCGCGCGCATCACCTCGGCGGCCTCGTACTGCATCCCCGAAAGGCCCTGCGGTCCGGGCCCCGAGTCGAACTCCTCGGGCTCGCGGCCCGGCCGGTGCAGCACGAATCGCTCCGGGTGGAAGAAGCCCTGCGGGAAGTCGATCCGCCCGGCCGTCCCGGTGACCGACGCGGTCGTCGGGTGGTCACCGACCAGCGAGCAGGCGAGCAGCGCGGTGGCACCCCGACCGGACCAGCCCAGCAGCATCCCGGTGTTCAGGTCGACGCCCTCGGGGGAGAGCAGCGCGTCGGCCCGCACCCGGTCCGGCTCGCCCAGCAGCAGCTGGGCGAACGACACCGGGTAGACGCCGAGGTCCAGCAGGGCGCCGCCGCCCAGCGCCGGATCGATCAGCCGGTGCCCGGTGTCGAACGCGCCCGCGAAGCCGAAATCGGCCTGGACGGTGCGGATCTCGCCGATGGCGCCGTCCCGCACGAGCTCCGTCATCCGCCGGATGACGGGATTGCAGTACGTCCACATCGCTTCCATCAGGAACAGCCCGCGCTCCCGGGCCATCGCCACGAGCTCCTCGGCCTCCGGGGCGTTGAGCGTGAACGCCTTCTCGCACAGCACGTGCTTTCCGGCTTCGAGAGCGAGCCCGGCCGCCTCCCGGTGCGCGGAGTGCGGCGTGGCCACGTACACCACGTCGACCTCGTCGTCGGCGACGAGCTCCGCCCAGCTCCCGTACGCCCGGCCGATCCCGAACCGTTCGGCGAACGCCTTCGCGGAGGCGTCCGTGCGGGAGGCCACCGCCACCACCTCGGCGTCCGGCATCCCGAGGAGGTCCTCGGTGAACCGCGCGGCTATACCGCCCGTCGCCAGCACGCCCCATCGCACAGTTCTGCTCATGTCCGCCCCCATAAGTAAACGGTTCCGACCACCGTGGTTGAGCTGAGAGCATAGATGCGGATTCAACGATGCGGAGATGAGAATGCCGGACAGCGGCGGAAGCCGGGCCCAGAAAGAGCACATACCCACGACAGGGGCCGGCGCCGGACCCGGCACCGCCCCGATCACGTCCACCCCCGCCGCCCGGCGGACCGGACTGCTGGTCACCCTGGTTCTCGGCGGACTGACCGCGCTGCCGCCCCTCTCCATGGACATGTACCTCCCGGCGCTGCCGGAGGTCACCGACGTCCTGCACGCCCCCGCCTCCACCGTCCAGCTCACGCTGACCGCCTGCCTGGCGGGCATGGCACTCGGACAGCTCGTCGTCGGACCGATGAGCGACCGGTGGGGCCGGCGCAGACCCCTGCTCCTCGGCATGATCGTCTACGTCGTCGCCACCGCCATCTGCGCGTTCGCGCCCACCGCCGAACTCCTCATCGGCTTCCGTCTCCTCCAGGGACTGGCGGGTGCCGCCGGCATCGTGATCTCCCGGGCCGTGGTGCGTGACCTCTACGACGGCGTGGAGATGGCCAAGTTCTTCTCCACCCTGATGCTGATCTCCGGAGTCGCCCCCGTCATCGCGCCGGTGATCGGCGGTCAGGTGCTCCGGTTCACCGACTGGCGGGGCATCTTCGTCGTCCTCACCGGCGTCGGTGTCGTGCTCACCCTGGTCGTATGGAAGTGGCTGCACGAGACCCTGCCGCCGGAGGAACGCCACACCGGCGGCGTCGGCGAGGCACTGCGCACCATGCGCGGCCTGCTCGCCGACCGGGTGTTCACCGGCTACATGATCGCGGGCAGCCTCGCCTTCGCCGCGCTCTTCGCCTACGTGAGTGCCTCGCCGTTCGTCGTGCAGGAGATCTACGGCGCCTCGCCGCAGACCTTCAGCCTGCTCTTCGGCATCAACTCGATCGGTCTGATCGCCGTCGGCCAGATCAACGGCAAGGTACTGGTGGGCCGGGTCAGTCTGGACAAGGCGCTCGGCTTCGGACTCGGCGTCATCTCGCTGGCCGCCGTCGCACTCCTGCTGATGACGTCGGGGGTCTTCGGTGACGTCGGTCTGGTGCCGGTGGCGGCCGGGCTCTTCGTGCTGATGTCGGCGATGGGTCTCGCGATGCCCAACACCAACGCGCAGGCCCTCATGCGTACGAAGCACGCCGCCGGTTCGGCCTCGGCGCTGCTCGGCACCTCGTCGTTCCTGATCGGGGCGATCGCCTCGCCGCTCGTCGGTATCGCCGGGGAGCGGACGGCCGTGCCGATGGCCGTGGTGCAGGTGGTCTGCGCCCTGGGGGCGTTGGTGTGCTTCCTGGCGCTGTGCAGGCCGTGGCAGCGGGCCTCCACCGCGGGCGGTCTCTGACGCGCGGGCGGGCGGGGGTACGGGCCGGCGCGAGCGCCCGCCCGCCCGCCCCGGTCAGCCGTTGCGGGGGTAGCCGATCAGATGGAGCCGGTCCCTGCGGTCCATCCAGCGGAACAGCCCGACGCCCGCCGTCTCCATCCCCGGCAGGCGCACATTCGGTGAGAGCGGCGAGACCGCCCCGGTCGTGAACTCCATCTCGACCGGCTCCCCGCCGCCCTCCAGGGCGTCCGAGGCGTCGCGCACGTTCCTCGCGCCGTAGGCCACCCCCCGGTCCGTCACCGACGCGAGCGTCACCGAGGTCGAGCCGTCCTCGTCCTCCAGGCAGAAGCCCTTCGCCGCTCCCAGGTCGAAGGCGAGGTTCCCGGCGACGAGGTAGCCGTCCGACGGTGCCACGACGGCCTGGGGATACTGCCCCGGCTCGATCGCCGGCTTGTGGCACTCGACCGAGACCACCGGCTTCCCCGTCGCCGCTTCGTGCACCGCCCACAGCTCGTGGCCGGCGGCCCGCTTCGCGCCCTTGGCCAGCTGCCACTTCGCCAGAATCCACCCCGGTGCCACGGACGTCGGCACCCCGCTTTGCCGGTCGGTGCCCTTGGGCGCCACGTTCCGGCTGAACCAGCCGCCCCGTACCCAGAACTCCCGCGCCCCGCTCACCAGCAGCCCCTGCCCGGTCTGGCCGCGCACCTCCGTGAGCTGCTTGCAGGCAGGGCAGCCCTTCGGATACTTCAGCGCGGTCGCGGCGACCCGTGACACCTCACCGGTGGCCGGGTCGATCACGGCACTGTTCGCGCGCCCGTCACTGATCAGGATGTCCGGCCCGGTGGCGGTGACCTTCGGCGCTCCGCTCCACGGCACCTCGACGCGGCGCCGGGTGCCGTCGGCCGCGTCGTAGACGTCGAGGGAGACGAAGGTGTCCGTGGCGGAGAGGCCGTCGCCGACCTTCCCGTACGCCCAGGTCACGAAGTACTGCCGGTCCGCCGTGGCGACGGAGAGCAGCTTCGGGAAGTGCAGCGGGTCCGGCGGGCGCCAGGCCGTGCCGCTCCACGCGAGCTTTCCGGACGCCGCGTCGATGGTGCGCAGCCGGTAGCGGTTCCCGGATGCCGTCACGAGGAAGGCCAGCCGGCCCGTCGAGCGGGAGACCGCGTACTCCGGCGCCGCCCCGATGATCTCCCAGCCGTGCGCCGTCGTGTACTCCGGCGGAACGATGAGCCGCGTCGAAGGGCCCGCGCTCTTCTTCGTGGGCTTCTTCGGTTTCCTGTCGCTCCTGTCGCTGTCACCCCCGCAGGTCGCCAGCAGGAGCAGCAGGGCCAGGACCAGCACCCCCCCGGCCAGAGCCAGGCGCACGATCCTCTGTCTCATGGTCCCCCCGATGAGCAATCCCCGAACCTCGCGGCGGTCAGCGTAACAACAGCCCTCAGGGGAAAAGCAGTTCGGTTCCGTCGCCGTTCCGTCCCGGTTCCGTACCGGCGGACGGACTGCGACCGGCCGGTCGCCTGCGCCTACAATTCGGCGGTGAACGCCTCCACCCCCACCGCGGAAGCCCTGCGCGCCGCCCTGGCCGCGCTGCTCGACGGGCTGCCGCCCAAGCAGGCCACCCAGGCCGTCGACCGGCTGATCGCCAGCTACCGCGGGACCACCCCCACGGACGCCCCGGTCCTGCGCGACCGGTCCGACGTCGTCGCGTACGCCGCGTACCGGATGCCCGCGACGTTCGAAGCGGTACGGTCCGCACTCGCCGCGCTGCGCGAGGCCGCCCCGCACTGGGCGCCCGCCACGCACACCGACGTCGGGGGCGGTACGGGGGCCGCGAGCTGGGCGGTGGCCGGGGCCTGGCAGGGGGCGGCGACCACGGTCCTGGACTGGGCCGAGCCCGCGCTCGTCCTCGGCCGTGAGCTGGCCGCCGCCTCGGACCTCCCCGGACTGCGCGGCGCCCGGTGGCAGCAGGCCAGGATCGGCGCAGCGCTGGACCTCGCGCCGACGGACCTGGTGACCGTCTCGTACGTACTCAAGGAGCTCACCCCGGGGGCCAGGGCCGAGCTGGTCGACGCGGCGGCGGGCGCCTCGCAGGCCGTGGTGATCGTCGAGCCCGGCACCCCCGACGGCTACGAGCGCGTCATCGAGGCCCGTACCCGGCTGATCGCCGCCGGGCTGACCGTCGCGGCGCCCTGCCCGCACGACGACGCGTGCCCCATCGAGCCGGGCACCGACTGGTGCCATTTCTCCGCCCGGGTCAGCCGCTCCTCGCTGCACCGGCAGGTGAAGGGCGGCTCCCTGAGCCACGAGGACGAGAAGTTCAGTTACGTCGTGGCGACCCGCTTCCCCGTGACGCCGGCCGCCGCCCGGGTCACCCGCAGACCGCAGATCCGCAAGGGCCAGGTGCTCCTCGAACTCTGCACCCGTGACGAGGCCCTCCAGCGCTCCACGGTCACCAAGCGGCACGGCGAGCTGTACCGGGCGGCCAGGGACACCGCGTGGGGTGACTCCTGGCCGCCCGGCCCCTCACAGCCGTAGCTCCTGGGTGCAGCACTTCACGCTGCCACCGCCCTTCAGCAGCTCGCCCAGATCCATCGGCACCGGATCGAAGCCGCGGTCCCGCAGCGGGTCGAACAGCCCCGTGGCGGCCTGCGGCAGCAGGACGTGGAGTCCGTCGCTCACCGCGTTGAGCCCGAGCGCCGCCGCGTCCGGCTCCGTGGCGATCAGCGCGTCGGGGAAGAGCCGGGCCAGCACGGACCGGCTGCCCGGCGAGAAGGCACCGGGGTAGTACATGATCTCGTCGCCCGCCTCGTCGAGGACGCACAGGGCCGTGTCCAGGTGGTAGTAGCGCGGGTCCACCAGATCGAGACCGATGACCGGACGCCCGAAGAACTCCTGCGCCTCGTCGTGCGAGAGCGGACTGGAGCGGAAGCCGCGCCCCGCCAGGAGGTACGAGGAGGTGACCGCGAAGTCCCCCTCGCCCTCGTTGACGTGATCCGGCTCCCGGATCTCCGTGAAACCGGCTTCCCGGAACCAGTCCCGGTGGGCCTCCGCCTCCGCGTACCGCTCCTGGTAGGCGAACAGGGCGCCCAGCACGCGGCCGTCGATCACGGTGGCCCCGTTGGCGGCGAAGACCATGTCCGGCAGGTCCGGCCGGGGCGTGAGCAGTTCGACGGTGTGCCCGAGCGTGCGGTAGCGGTCGCGCAGGTCCTCCCACTGGGTCCGGGCCAGCGGCAGGTCGACCGGTTTCGAGGGGTCCATCCACGGGTTGATGGAGTAGGTGACCCTGAAGTGGTCGGGGGCGCACATCAGATAGCGACGAGGGGTGGCGTCACGAGTCAATGCGGGCTCCTCTCGAACGGCAGCCTCGGCTGCGGAACGGTGGGACGCACGGTCAGTGCGTGAGCTCATGGTGCGCCGTGCCGGGCCGATCCGCAGTGGACCGATCGGGTGGTTCGCGCGGGGGACACCCGGCGAACCGAGACGAGACGTATCGGCTGACTCCACGCTAGATTGACGTACATGGCACCCACCAAGGCACCCGACTCCAGCCGCCGCAGCGACCGCTCCCGCCGCGCCATCCACGACGCCGCTCTGGCCCTGGTCGTGGAGGACGGCTACGCGAAGACGACGATCGAGGGCATCGCCGCCCGCGCCGGGGTCGGCAAGCAGACGATCTACCGCTGGTGGCCGTCGAAGGCGGCCGTACTGCTGGAGGCGTTCACGGACCTCGCGGAGCGGGCGGCGGAGGCCGCCGGGGAGCTGCGCGGGCTTCCCGACACCGGGGATCTCGCGGCCGACCTCAAGGTCGTCCTGCGGGCCACCGTCGACGAGCTGAACGACCCGGCCTTCGAGGCGCCGACCCGCGCGCTCACCGCCGAGGGGATCGTCGATCCGAAGCTGGGCGCCGAGTTCACCGGGAAACTCCTCGAACCCCAGCTCCGGTTCTATGTCACACGACTGCGCGCCGCCCAGGAGGCCGGACAGCTGCGTGCCGACATCGACCCCCGCATCGCCCTGGAGCTGCTGATCGCACCACTGACCCACCGCTGGCTGCTCCGGACCCTCCCGCTGACGCACGAGTACGCCGACTCGGTGGTCGACTACGCCCTCCGGGGCCTCTCGGCGGAGCGCTGAGCGATACCCGGTATGTCCTGACATCGGGCGTGATGGTACTCACCTTGGCGCGTCTCCCCCGTACCCGCTTGAGAACTCTGGCCACCCGAGGCGCAGGATGGTGGGACGATGGAGAAGCAACGCTGAGGTGAGGGGATAGATGGGCGCCGATTCCGGCCGTTATCGCGGCACAGAGAACAGGATTTCCCAGTGGCTGCGGCGACGACCCAAACCGCAGCGGGCCGAGGCCGATGACACGGCCCGCCTGGAGCTGCTGCTGGCCGTCGCCGAGGCGGGCATGCCGATCTCGCCCGCCGCGCATCCGAACGGCTACCGATGTTCGTGCGACCGCATCGGATGCCCCACTCCCGCGCGCCACCCCATCTCGTTCGCCTGGCAGACGCAGTCCACGACCGACCGCGCGCAGATCGAACGCTGGGCCGAAGGCCAGCCCCTGGCCAACTTCATCACCGCGACGGGCATGATCCACGACGTCCTGGACGTCCCGCTGACCGCCGGCGCGGGAGCCCTGGAACGGCTCATCGCCGCAGGGATCGACGTCGGCCCCGTCGCCCGGTCCGGCCAGGACCGGATGCTCTTCTTCACCGCCACCCGCGGCACCCCCGAGGACGAGGACGAGTGGTGGCCCTGCGAGCTGGACTGCCATCCCGAGACCATGGACGAGCACCCGGGGCTTCGCTGGCACTGCCGCGGCAGCTATGTCCTCCTGCCGCCCGCACGGCTCCCCGGTGAGCTGGACGTGCACTGGCTCCGGGGCCCCGAGCATCCACTGCCCGACCCGCTGACCCTGCTGGAGACGCTCACCGACGCGTGCGCGCAGTACGCGGACTCCGCGGAGCAGAGCGATCTGGACCACGATTCGGTGGCCTGGCCGCTGAGCCGTTAGCCGCGGCGGTGACCGGTGCGTCCGGTGACCGCTCGTCCCGGACCGGGTGCCCGGCGGTTACGAACCCTGCGCGGCCGTCAGGCCGGGCAGCCGGTTCAGTACGCGCACCTTGCCGCCCGAGTCCGCCGCGCCCCGCGCGGGGACGTACACGAGCTGGCTGGAGACCCGCTCCTTGGTGAGGGAGTTCTTCACCTCGCCCGTCAGCAGCGCCTCGACGTCGGAGTTGAGCGCCGGCTTCAGCCCCTGGGCCGCCGTCTGCCGCTCGAAGTGCTTGCTGCTGAAGAAGACCAGAGCCCCGCCGTCCTCGGTCGTGAGACCGAGCGGTGCGAACGTCCCCGTGTTCAGGGGCTGGTCGACGTACTGGTACGAGAAACCGGCCACGCGCGTGTTCTTGCGCGTATCCCGCCAGGCCGACGTGGCCGGTCCGGGAGCGAACACGTCCGGCTCGCCGTCCTTCAGATACCCGGTGTACGTGGTGCCCAGGTCTGCGGGGGCCACGGCCAGTTCACCGGCCTCGGGGTCCACCGGCTCCGCCCAGCCGTCGGCGTCCACCCGGAAGGCGGGGAGCTGGGCGGGGGTGACGACCGCCAGATAGGCGGCCTTCCACAGCGCGTCGGGACCGGTCCGTACGAACACCAGCAGCCAGCGGGTGTCCAGCTTCCCGGCGTCCTGGTCACGGTTGGAGTCGGTGTCCGCGACGAACCAGCGGGGCCAGCCGGCCTTCTTCGGGATGGTGAACGACGCGTCGGTCAGCTCCAGCGGCCGGTGGGCCGCGTTGCCGTCCGGGCTGTTCTTCTGCCGCGCCGTGAGGCCGGCCTGGTTGATCGCGCCGAGCGAACCGGTCACCCGGTCCGCGTCGAGCGCCGGATCGTATGCCTTGTCCGCCTCGTTGTAGGCGGTGGTGAAGTCCTCCAGGGCCTGCGCGGCCTCAGACTTCGTCGCTCCCGGCACGACTTCCAGCTCGCCGTGCACCGTCACGCAGCCGCTCGCCGTCACGCTCAGCACTGTCGCCGTCGCGAGCCCCGCCGCCAGTCGCCCCAGCCTTGTCATCCGTTGCTTTCTGCGCCTTCTGATCCGTCGCCCGCACTGACCGTCCGAACCCTACCGGGGCGAGGAACAGCGCGAGCGTGGGGATCAGATACAGCGCCCACACCGTGACCTGGAGAACGGTCGGGTCGGGCTGGAAGTTGAACACGCCCTTCAGCAGCGTGCCGTACCAGCTGTCCGGCGGGATCGTGGCGCTGACGTCGAACGCCTTGTTCTGCAGCCCGCCCAGGAACTCCGCCTCCTGGAGGTCGTGCACGCCGTACGCCAGCACGCCCGCCGCCACCACGACCAGCATCCCGCCCGTCCAGGTGAAGAACTTCGCGAGGTTGATCCGCAGTGCCCCGCGGTAGAACAGCCAGCCCAGCACGACGGCGGTGGCGATGCCCAGCAGCACCCCGATCAGGGGCGACGAGGAACCCTCCCCGCTCGCCCGCACCGACGCCCACACGAACAGCGCGGTCTCCAGCCCCTCACGGCCCACCGCCAGGAACGCCGTGGCCACGAGCGCGCCGGTGCCCATCGCGAGCGCCGCGTCGAGCTTCCCGTGCAGCTCCGCCCTGAGGTGCCGCGCGGTGCGCCGCATCCAGAAGACCATCCACGTCACCAGGCAGACCGCGACGATCGACAGCGAACCGCCCAGCGCCTCCTGCGCCTCGAACGTCATCTCCTGCGAGCCGAACTCCAGCGCGGCGCCGAAGGCCAGCGAGATCGCACACGCGATCCCGATGCCCGCCCACACCGGGCGCAGCGCGTCGCGGCGCTCCGTCCTGACCAGATAGGCGACGAGGATGCAGACGACGAGACTGGCCTCAAGACCCTCGCGCAGGCCGATCAGATAGTTGCCGAACATGCCGGTCCTTCCGCTGTACGGATCATGGGGGCGGGGATCACGAGAACAGTGCCCGGCCCCACCAGTCGTCCCCGTCGCGGACGCCCGGCGGGACGGCGAAGACGGCCGAACCCACGTGCTGGATGTACTCGTTGAGGGCGTCGTGCGCCGCCAGACTGCGCTGCACCGGAATGAAGCCCTTGCGGACGTCGCGCTGGTACGCCAGGAAGAACAGGCCCGCGTCGAGCCGGCCGAGACCGTCCGTACCGTCGGTGAAGGAGTAGCCGCGGCGCAGGATCGTCGCCCCGTCGTTGGTGTCCGGGTGCGCGAGACGCACATGCGCGCTCGGCAGCATCGCCTTGAGGAACGGTTCGTCGCGCTCCTTCGACTTACCGACCGGGGCGCCCTCGCCCTTGTCGCGTCCGAAGATGTCCTCCTGCTCCTGGAGTCCGGTGCGGTCCCAGGTCTCGATGTGCATCCGGATGCGCCGGGCGACGAGGTAGGAACCACCCGTCATCCAGCCGGAGTCGTCGTCCGGGCCGACCCATACGTGCTTCTTCAGGGCGGCCGCGTCGGTGCCCGCGATGTTCCGGGTGCCGTCCTTGAAGCCGAGCATGTTGCGGGGGGTCTGCTCGTCGGGCGTGGTCGAGGAGGTCTTGCCGAAGCCCAGCTGCGACCAGCGGATCGCCGTACGCCCCATGCCGATCCTGGCGAGGTTGCGGATGGCGTGCACAGCGACCTGCGGGTCGTCCGCGCACGCCTGGACGCAGAGATCGCCGCCGCTGCGGCTCGCGTCGAGGTTGTCACCGGGGAACTTCGGCAGCTCGACGAGCGCCTCGGGGCGCCGGTCCTCCAGCCCGAACCGGCCCTTCGTGAAGAGGGAGGGGCCGAAGCCGATGGTGAGGGTGAGGCGGGAGGGCTTGAGGCCCAGCGCCTCGCCGGTGTCGTCCGGCGGAGCCTCCGGGAGCCCCCCGTACGCCCCCTCGCCCACCGGGCGCCCGGCCGTCATCTGCTCCGCGGCCCGCGTCCACTCCTGGAGCAGGGCGGCCAGTTCGGCCCGGTCCTTCGTCGTCACGTCGAACGCGGCGAAGTGCAGCCTGTCCTGTACGGCGGTGGCGATCCCGGCCTGGTGCGCACCGCGGAACGGCACCGCGGCACCGCTCAGCCCGGCGGGGGCCGTGCCCCCGTCGGAGCGCACCGAGGCGACCGCGGCGCCCGCCGCCACGGCGCCGAGCGCGAGCCCGGAGCCGCCCCAGCCGAGCAGGGCCCGGCGCGACGGGCCGTCATGCGCGTCCGCGGAGGGCGGGTCCGGTGCTTCGGATGGTTTCTGTACGTCCTCGGACATGAGTGGCGGCCTCCTCGCCCGTGTTACTTCGTCACCGCGGCGGCGAGCCTGGACAGCGGCTCGGCGAGCGCGTTGACCGCGTCCGAGAGTTCCTTGCGGTCCGCCTCGCCGACCTTGTCGTACGAGGTGAACTCGTAGGAGTTCTTGTCCTCGCGGTACTGGTCCAGCAGCGTGTTCAGAGCGGCGAACTGCTTGTCCAGGGAGGCGGTGAGCGCGGTGTCGTTCTTCGACGCGATCGGCTTCAGCAGCGCGTACGACTTCTCCGCGCCCTCGACGTTCGCCTTGAAGTCGACGAGGTCGGTGTGGCTGTAGCGCTCCTCCTCACCGGTGACCTTGCCGGTGGCGACCTCGTCGAGGAGCTCCTTGGCGCCGTTGGCCATCGAGGTCGGGGTGATCTCCGCCTTGCCCACGCGGTTCTGCCAGTCGACGAGGTCCTTGTAGAGGACGGGTGCGAGGGCCTTCTCCTCGGCCCCCAGCTTCTTGTCCTCCCACAGCGCCTTCTCCAGACGGTGCCAGCCCGTCCACTTCTGACCCTCTTCCAGGCCGTCCGCGCGCACGTCGACCTTCGGGTCGATGTCGCCGAAGGACTCGGCGACCGGCTCGGTGCGCTCCCAGCCGATCCGGGAGTCGGCGTACGCCTTCTTCGCGGCCTCGATGTCACCTGCGGCGACGGCGTCGGTGAAGACCTTCACCTTGGGCAGCGTCTCGTCCGCCTGCGCCTGCACATAGGTGCGGTACTCGGCGACGGCCTTGTCCATCTCGGGGCTGCGCTTGGCCGCCGAGGCGCCGGTGACCTCGATCTTCTGCCGGATGCCGTGCCCCTTCATGCCGGGCTTGCAGGCGATCTCGTACGAACCGGCCTTCACCTCGGCGGTGATCTTCGCCTTGGTGCCGGGGCCGATGTTCTCGCGCTCGGTGACGATGCGGTCGTCCGGGAAGAGGACGTAGACCTCGGTGACCTTGGATCCCTTGTTCTCGACGGCCAGTTCGACATGGCCGGCGGGGATCTTCGTCTTCGAGACCTCGCAGGAGTCGTCCTTCGCGACGACCCGGACCGCGCCGTCGCCCTTGCCGTCGCTCTTCTCGGCGCAGCCGGTGACGGCGGTCAGTGCGGCCACGGTCGCGGCAGCGGTGACGACGGAGAAACGAACGGCTCGCATGCGGGCTCCACAGAAGAGGTAAAGAGAATGGGGAACAGCCGGGCAAAGCCGGGTGAGGCCGACCTAACTTAACCGAGCCTTACCTGACCCGTACCCCCTCGTGCGGTGATTCAGCTCTCACCCCCGGTGCTGGAGAACGGCCTGGTCACAGTCGACCCACCAGCGACCCAGGGACTGGTCAAGCAACGGTCAAGAGGCCCCTTTCGGTACGACCGACCGGCCCTGTCGCGTCGGGGAGTGGGCACGGTGCTTGAATGCGCACGTGAACGACTTCGGCGTACCCGACGGCATCGACGTACTGCGTGTGTTCTGCGGCCCGGACGGCCGGCACGGCAACGCGCTCGGCGTCGTGCGCGAGGGGTCCGCGTACCCCGACGAGACGTCCCGGCAGGCGCTGACGCGCGCACTGGGCTTCAGCGAGACCGTGTTCGTCGACGACCCGGAGCGGGGGCGCGTCGACATCCATACCCCGGGGCTGCGGCTGCCGTTCGCCGGGCATCCGCTCGTCGGCGCGGCCTGGCTGCTCGACCTGGAGGTTCTGGAGCTGCCGGTGGGAGACGTGTTCGCCCGCCAGGACGGCGAGTTCACCTGGATCACCGCCCGTCCCGAATGGGCACCGCCGAGGACGCTGGAGCGCTACGCGTCCGCGGCCGAGGTCGAGGCGCTGACGGGACCGCCGCCCGGCGAGGGATGGCTCTACGTGTGGGCCTGGGAGGACGAGGCCGCGGGGCGCGTCAGGGCCCGCGCCTTCCCCCGGCGCGGTGATGAGCGCGACGCCGGGGGCATCGTGGAGGACGAGGCGACCGGCGCGGCGGCGCTGCTGCTCAGCGCCGCGCTCGGCCGCGCCCTGAACATCAGACAAGGGCGCGGCTCCCAGCTCCTCACAGCACCCGCGCCGGACGGCACGGTGGAGGTAGGGGGCCGCGTCCTTCTGGTGCACGCGGGTAAGGCCGGAGCGTGAGGCCGGCCGCGGGGGCTACGCGCTGAGCGGGAAGACCTCGCCCAGCTCCCGGAAGACGGCAGTGTTGAGCGCGAACGCGCGCTTGCACTCGTCGATGATGCGCTGCTTCTCCAGATCGTCCGCGTTCACCGCGTCCAGCAGCTCCCGGTAACCCCGCTTGAACGCGGCCGGGTTGGCGATCTCCTCGAAGACGTAGAACCGCACCCCGTCACCCCTGCGCGCGAAGCCCCAGGTCTTCTCCGCCTTGTCGCGGATGATCTGGCCGCCCGAGAGGTCACCGAGGTAGCGCGTGTAGTGGTGCGCTATGTATCCGGCGGGCCAGGTGCGGGCGCACTCGGCGACCCGCTCCGCGTACGCGGCGGTGGCGGGCAGCGGCTCCAGGCCCTCGCGCCAGCCGGCACCGCGCAGGTGCGCCAGGTCGCGCTCCAGCGCGGAGCCGCGCATCAGCTCGGACTGTATGAAGGGCCCGGCGACCGGATCGTTCCGCAGGGTCTCCGCACCGTCCTCCAGCGCCCGGTACACGAACCACAGCTGCTCGGTGTAGCGCGTGTACGCGTCCACCCCCAGGCGTCCGCCGAGCAGGTCGCCCATGAACGTCGAGGTCTCGGCCTCGGTGTGCTGCTCGTGCGACGCCGTGCGGATGAGCGTGGAGAAGGGGGTGGCGGTGCCGGGTGCGTCCAAGGCGGGCCTCCGAAGACCAAGGGGACGGGAAGTCCAGAAGGAGACGGACATATCGGAATCCGCTGCCGCCGACAGGCAGCAGTGCTTGCGATACGTCGATCTTCCTACTTAGGTTTACCTAAGTCAACTGGTTCCCGACGGGCTGTCGGTAAAAACGATACGCCCGGACGCACCCGCGTGGAGGGTTACGGAAGTGTGAGAATCTCCGCCCCCGTGTCCGTCACCACGAGCGTGTGCTCGAACTGCGCGGTCCGCTTGCGGTCCTTCGTCACCACGGTCCAGCCGTCGTCCCACATGTCGTGCTCATGGGTGCCGAGCGTCAGCATCGGCTCGATCGTGAACGTCATCCCGGGCTGCATCACCGTGGTGGCATGCGGGCTGTCGTAATGGGGAACGATGAGACCGGAGTGGAACGAGGAATTGATCCCGTGGCCGGTGAAGTCCCGGACCACCCCGTAACCGAAGCGCTTCGCGTACGACTCGATGACCCGGCCGATCACATTGATCTGGCGCCCCGGACGGACCGCCTTGATGGCGCGGTTCAGCGCCTCCCGGGTGCGCTCGACGAGCAGCCGCGACTCCTCGTCGACATCGCCGCAGAGGTACGTGGCGTTGTTGTCGCCGTGCACGCCGTTGATGTACGCGGTCACGTCGAGGTTCACGATGTCGCCGTCCCGCAGCACGGTGGAGTCCGGGATGCCGTGACAGATGACCTCGTTGAGCGAGGAGCAGAGCGACTTGGGGAAACCGCGGTAACCGAGCGTCGACGGGTACGCGCCGTGATCGACCATGAACTCGTGGGCGACCCGGTCGAGCTCGTCGGTGGTGACACCAGGAGCGATGTGCTTCGCGGCCTCCTCCATCGCCTGTGCGGCGATACGGCCCGCGATCCGCATCCGCTCGACGGTCTCGGCGTCCTGGATCTCGGGGCCGGTGTAGGGCGCCGGAGCCGGTTTGCCCACATACTCGGGGCGCCGGATGCTTCCGGGGACGGAACGAATGGGAGTGATCTCCCCTGGTACGAGCAGCGACTGGCCAGACATGCCAGCGAGTGTAACCAGCGGGCTCGGGGCAGCATGATCGTAAGGAAAGGAAGTGGCGATGGCCCTGTTCAAGAAGCGCACCGCCGGAAAACCGGGCGAGTGGTACTACTGCCTGGAGCACAAGAAGGTCGAGGAAGGCCCCGAGTGCCCGGCGAAGGACCGGTTCGGCCCCTACGCGACGCCGGAGGAGGCCCGCCGCGCCATGGATACCGCCCAGGAGCGGAACCTGGAGTGGGAGACCGACCCCAAGTGGCACGACAAGACGGCCCCCGAAGAGCCTTCGGCCGACTGACGGACGCGCTCCGCACCGCCCTCCGGTCCCACCGCGTCAGACGCCGGAGGGGTCCGCGTGCTGCGCCCGCCGCCGGGCCGCGTCCTCGTCCGTCTCGGAGTCGTACGACAGAAGTTTCGGCAAGGCGGCCGCCAGCAGGGCGACCGATGCCACGCATGCCACCCCACCGGTCCAGATCGCCGGCCGCGTCCCCGTCCAGCCCGCCATCGCGCCGGCCCTGACCTGCCCCAGCTGCGGGCCGACGCTGTAGGACAGCACTTCGATGCCCGCGAGCCTGCCCCGCAGCTCCTCCGGAATGGTCTGGTTCCAGATCGTCGCCCGGCCCAGACCGCTCAGCATGTCGCCCGCGCCCGCCACCGCCAGGCACACCAGCACCATCCACACCTCGCCGAACCAGCCCGCCGCGGCGATCGCCAGACCCCAGACGCCCGCGCCGAACACCACGAACAGTCCGTGCCGCCGCACCCGCGAGGTCCAGCCACTGGTCAGGCCAAGTGCCAGGGAGCCGACCGAGCCCGCCGCGTACATCAGGCCGAGCGACCACTCCGCGTCCAGCTCGTCCGCCAGGAACGGGAAGATCGCGTTCGGGAAGGCGAAGAGCATCGCCGCCAGGTCGATGGCGTACGTCCCCAGGAGCACCGGCCTGCTCCACGCGTACCGCGCGCCCTCCGCGATCCCGCGCAGCGACGGCTTCCGCGCGTCACGGGCCGGCGGCGCGGGGGTGAGCCGCAGACAGAGCAGGACGGATACGGCGAACGTGACCACCGTGACCGCGTACGCCGTGGCGTGTCCGGCATAGGCCACCACCAGCCCCGCCAGCGCGGGCCCGGCGATCGCCCCGACCTGCCAGCGCAGGGAGTTCAGCGCCGCCGCCGCGGTCTGCTGGTCGTGCGGCACGATCCGGGCGATGAGCGAGTCCAGTGCGGGACGCTGGAGCCCCGCCAGGCCGGCGACCCCGGCGGCCACCACGTACAGCGGCCAGAGCGCCGGTTCGGGCATCAGCGCGTTCACCAGCAGGATCACGGCAAGCAGCCCGAGCCCCGCCTCCGTGCCCAGGATGACCTTGCGTCGGTCCACCGCGTCGGCCAGCGCCCCGCCGTACAGCCCGAACACGATCAGCGGCACCAGCTCCACCGCGCCCATCGCGCCGACGGCCAGCGGCGATCCGGTGAGGTGCTTGATCTGCAGCGGCAGGGCGATCAGGGCCATGAAACTGCCGAAGTAGGTGATCAGCCCCTGGCTCCACAGCAGTCTGAAGTCGGCCGATGAGCGCCAGGGCGAAAGGTCGGGAAGCAGCGCGGCAAGCCTGGCCTGCCAAGGGAGCGGGGACGTCACGAGGGGCCATGCTCCGGCCGCCCGCGCACCCGGCGCAACAGGATTACCAGCGGGCGGGCGGCGGCGCCGTCAGCTGGTCGGCCAGCCGGGAGAGCCGGTCCCGGAACGAGCGGCGACCGCGCGGCGCGGGCCTGCTGTTCTCCCCGGCCGCCGCGCTCACCAGGTGCTGCACGGTGTCGAGGTCCACATCGTCCTCCCCGGTGACCGAGAGCGACTCATGGGCCAGCCCCCGCACCTCCGGGTCGCCGCCGTCCAGTGCCAGTACGGTCGCCCCCGCCCGCCGCGCGTCGTGCACCCGCTCCAGCAACCCGCCGTCCGGCCGCCCGGGAGCCACCACGAGCAGCGTCTCGCCGCGTCGCGCCGCCTCGATCCGGCCCAGGCCGACGGCCAGATGCACCGGGTCACCCGCCTCCACCCGGTGCCGCACCAGGGTCGGCCGCAGCTCCGGCAGCCCCGACCAGGTGGACTCGTCGACCAGATGCGCGGCAAGATGCCACGGCTCGTACACCTCGGTCCCCACGAGCAGCAGCCCGCCGCCGTGCGGGACCACGGACGAGCGGAGCGTCCCGGCGAAACGCCGGGTCGCGGCGGGCCACTCGGTCCCGGCGAGCACTTCACGCAGCAGCGCGACACGTACGGCGTCCATGGTCCGGCATGATGCCCCAAGGCCCGCCGCACCACCCGGCGTTGGCGGCGAACCCACCCGAACGGGAGCCCTTGGACACCCCGCCGTTCCGGCGCACGCCGCCGCGTTCCGGCCCCTGGCTGGCAGTAGTGTCGGGGCCATGACTACCCACGACAGCGGCAGTGCGCCCAAGCCCCCCGCCAAGGACCCCTGGGACCTTCCCGACGTCTCCGGACTGACCGTAGGCGTGCTCGGCGGGACCGGCCCGCAGGGCCGCGGCCTCGCCTACCGGCTCGCCCGCGCCGGCCAGAAGGTGATCATCGGCTCCCGGGACGCCGGACGAGCCGGCACGGCCGCCGCCGAGCTCGGCCTCGGCGTCGAAGGAGCCGACAACGCGGACTGCGCACGGCGCAGCGACATCGTGATCGTCGCCGTGCCGTGGGACGGCCACGCCAAGACCCTGGAATCCCTGCGCGAGGAACTCACCGGGAAGCTCGTCGTCGACTGCGTCAACCCGCTCGGCTTCGACAAGAAGGGCGCCTACGCCCTCAAGCCCGAAGAGGGCAGCGCCGCCGAGCAGGCCGCCGCCCTGCTGCCCGGCTCCCGTGTCACCGCGGCCTTCCACCACCTCTCGGCGGTACTGCTCCAGGACGCCACGATCGACGAGATCGACACCGATGTGATGGTCCTGGGCGAGGCCCGCGCCGACACCGACCTCGTCCAGGCCCTCGCGGGCCGCATCCCCGGGATGCGCGGGATCTTCGCGGGACGGCTGCGCAACGCGCACCAGGTCGAGTCGCTGGTCGCCAACCTGATCTCCGTCAACCGCCGCTACAAGGCGCACGCGGGACTGCGCACCACCGACGTGTGACCGGGCTCCGGGGCCGGCCACACGTCGGGCGGCCCCGGACCGGACACCGAGCGGAATCGGGCATGAGGGACACTGGACGGGATCGCGCACCATCCCCGGACAGGAGCCCCCCATGCCCCGCCTCGCCCTCTACGCCCTCGTCGTCTGCGTCCTCGCCGTCGCCGCAGCCGTGGTCTCCTTCGTCCAGGGCAGCTGGCTCGGCATCATCTGGGTGCTGCTGGCCGGGCTCTCCTCGAACATGGCGTGGTTCCACATCCGCCAGAGCCGCCTCGCGACGGCCGCGGCCAACGACAGGCCCTAGCGGCTCAGCGAGCAGACCGGGTTCTGCTCGTCCCAGAACTCCAGCCAGAACCGGTAGGAGTCCTGCCCGCAGTACGACTCGATCTCGCTGACGCCGAGCCCGCGCAGGAGTGCGTCCACGGTGTCGAAGAAGGCGATGTTCACCTCCGGAATCCACAGGATGCCGAAGACCGCGATCAGCCCGAACGGTGCGAACGGCTCGATCTGGCGGCGGATCTTGTACGACAGCCACGGCTCGATCACGCCGTAGCCGTCAAGACCCGGGACCGGCGCGAAGTTCAGGATCGCGGCGGTGACCTGGAGCAGGGCCAGGAACGCCAGCGCGTCCCGGAAGGCGGTCGGCACCCCGTCCAGGGCGTCCAGCCAGAACGGCGCCGTGCAGACGACCGCGAACAGCACGTTGGTCAGGGGCCCGGCCGCGGAGATCAGGCTGTGCCGCCAGCGGCCGGTGATCCGGCCCCGCTCGATGTAGACCGCGCCACCCGGCAGCCCGATCCCGCCCATGATCACGAAGAGCACGGGCAGCACGATGCTGAGCAGGGCATGCGTGTACTTCAGGGGGTTGAGCGTCAGATAGCCCTTCGCCCCGATGGAGATGTCCCCGCTGTGCAGCGCGGTACGGGCGTGGGCGTACTCGTGCAGACAGAGCGAGACGATCCAGGCCGCCGTGACGAACAGGAAGACCGCGAAGCCGGTCTGCTCGGCGAAGTCCGTCCACACCGCCCAGCCCGAGACCGCCATGACGGCGACGATCGCGAGGAAGATCGGGCTGATCCTCCGGTCGCTGCGAGTGGCTGCGGTGGTCATCGGTGGAACTCCTGGTGGCTGGACGGAATGCGGCGAGCCCCGACAGTACGGCGCGACACGTCGGGAACGTCTCGCGCCGGGACGTTGGTTCCGCACCGCCGGGCGGCAGCCGGCCGGTGCGCGGAGCCCCCCGGGAAGGACGCCAAGACGCGTACGGGACGGGTGCGGTGCGGTGACCGGCCGTGTTCACGGACAATGGGCGGGTGCGCTACAGCATCCTCGGAACCACCCGGGCCCTTCGCCCCGACGGCACGGCCGTCGCCCTCGGCGGGGCGCGGCTGCGCACCCTGCTGACCGTCCTGGCCCTGCGCCCGGGCCGCACGGTCGGGGCCGCCGCGCTCGTCGACGAGGTGTGGGACGGCGATCCGCCCGCGGACGCGGTGGGCGCCCTGCAGGCACTCGTGGGACGGCTCCGGCGGGTGCTGGGCCGGGCGGCGGTCGAGTCCGTGGAAGGCGGCTACCGGCTCGCCGCCCAGGCGGACGACGTGGACCTGCACCGTTTCGAGCGGCTGGCGGGGGAGGGGGCGCGGGCGCTGGCGCAGGGGGACGCGCGGCAGGCCGCCGCCGCGCTCGACGACGCCCTCGCCCTGTGGCGCGAGCCCGTACTCGCCGATCTGCCCGACCGTGCCGTCGCCGTGGCCGGACTGGAGGCGCGGCGGCTGGACGCCCGCCGCACCCGGCTCGCCGCCGTCCTGGCCCTCGGCCGCCCCGGAGAGGCTCTGCCGGAACTCACCACGCTCGCCGCGGCCCACCCGATCGACGAACCCCTCCAGGCGCTGCGCATCCGGGCGCTGCGCGACGCAGGCCGTACGGCGCAGGCACTCGCGGCTTACGAGGAGGTCCGCCTCGTACTCGCGGACCGTCTGGGGGCCTCACCCGGCCCCGAACTCCGCGGCCTGCACACGGAATTGCTCCGTCCTGACCGGCCGGAACCCGTCCCGGCCGCCGCCCCCGCCGACGCGCCACGCGCGCCCGCCGCCCCGCCCCGGGGGAACCTGCGGGCCCGGCTCACCAGCTTCGTCGGACGGGAAGGCGATATCGCCGCGCTGCGCGAGGACCTTGCGCAGACGCGGCTGATCACCCTCCTCGGCCCCGGCGGGGCGGGCAAGACCCGGCTGTCCCAGGAGGTCGCCGAGACCCTCGCCGAGAGCTGGGCGGACGGTGTGTGGCTGGTGGAGCTCGCCCCCGTCGACGATCCCGACAGTGTGGCCGAGACCGTGCTCGGCGCCCTCGGAGCCCGGGAGACCGTGCTGAGAGGTGCGGGCGCGGAGGAGCTGCGGGCCGCCGAACGGTACGCGGGCGACCCGCTCGTACGGCTCACCGAGCACTGCTCGCGGCGCCGGATGCTGCTGCTCCTGGACAACTGCGAGCACCTGATCGACGCGGCGGCCTCGCTCGCCGACCACCTCCTCGCCCACTGCCCGGACCTCACGGTCCTGGCGACCAGCCGTGAACCCCTCGGCGTACCGGGCGAGTTCGTCCGGCCCGTCGGCCCGCTGCCCGACCCGATGGCGCTGCGGCTGTTCGCGGACCGGGGCGCCGCGGCGAACCCTGGATTCCGGATCGACGCCGACGCCGGGACGGCAGCCGCCGCCGCGGAGATCTGCCGGCGGCTCGACGGGCTCCCGCTCGCCATCGAACTCGCCGCGGCCCGGCTGCGGATGCTCGGCCCGCGCCAGATCGCCGACCGGCTCGACGACCGCTTCCGGCTGCTCACCAACGGCAGCCGTACCGTGCTGCCGCGTCAGCAGACCCTGCGGGCCGTGGTCGACTGGTCCTGGGAGCTGCTGGACACGGCCGAGCGCGCGGTGCTGCGACGGCTGTCGGTCTTCGCGGGCGACTGCGCGCTCGAAGCCGCCGAAGAGGTCTGTTCCGTCGCCGCCGCGGACGCGTCGGCCGCAGCCGGCGCCGTCGAGTCCCGTGATGTCGCCGCCCTGCTGGGTCTCCTTGTCGACAAGTCCCTCGTCGTCGCGGCTCCCGGCGACGACGGCGGGATGCGCTACCGGCTCCTGGAGACCGTCGGTGAGTACGCCGGGGAGCGACTGGACGAGGCGGGGGAGCGCGCGGCCGTCGAGCGGCGCCACCTCGTGTACTTCCGGGAGCTGGCCCGTACCACCGAACCCGAACTCCGCGGCGCGGGGCAGCGGGCGGCGATCGACCGGTTCCGGCGCGAGTACGAGAATCTGCGCACCGCACTGCGGCACGCCGTCGCCGCCGGGGACGAGCAGGAGGTCCTCTGCTTCGTCCTCTCCCTGTCCTGGTACTGGATGATGCGCGATCTGCGCGCCGACGCCCGACACTGGGCCGATTCCGCCGCCGTCCTGGGCCCGGACCCGTTCGCCCCGCCCGGCAGTCCGGCGCCCTCGCTCACGGAGCGGTGCACCGACCGGCCGCCGCCCTGGGAGCCCGAGCAGCTCCAGGAGGCGCGGCGCGGGGTGCGGCTGATCCAGCTGGTCAACATGGACCACCACCTGGACGCGTGGATGACCGAGGAGAGCACGGCGCGCCTGCGGGCGATCGTCGACACGTACCAGGTGGGCCAGCCCCAGACCTGCCGGACGCCGGGATCGCTCTGGATGTACGCGATCCTGCTCACCGGCGAGACCGGTCAGCTGCGTGAGCTGGTGGAGGAAACGGTCCGCGCCTGCCGGGAGTTCGGCTACGAGTGGGAGCTGGCGTCCGCGCTCCAGATGCGGGCCAACGTGCTGGCCAACCATCCCGAGTGGGCGGGTGAGGCACGGGCGGACGCCGACGAGAGCCTGGAGATCTTCGTCCGGCTCGGCGACGCCTGGGGTGCCGCGGAATCGCTCTCCTCACGGGGTGAGGCCAATGAGCGCAGCGGCGATTTCATCCGCGCCGCCGAGGACTACCGGGCCGCCATCGGCCATGCCGAACAGCTCGGCGCCCGCGCCCAGGTGACGGTGCTGCGGGCGCGGTACGCGGGCGCTCTCACCGAGACCGGCCGTGGCGAGGAGGCGGAGCGCATCCTCCGGGACATCCTCGACGGCGGACCGCAGCCGGGGTACGACGCGATGCCCGTGGCGCGCATGCTGCTGGGGCTCTGGCTGGGGCGGACCGGCCGCCTCGTCGAGGCGCGGGAGCAACTCGAGCTGCTGCGCGGGGAGTTCCGCTCGGAGACGGTCGCGATGTTCGAGGGGTTCGTGATCGGAGGGCTCGCCTGGCTGGACAACCTCGAAGGTGACCACACCACGGCTCTGGGCCGGGCGCTGCGTGCGGTGGAGCGGTCCCGGGACCGGCTGTCGCTGATGGTGGCACCGCACATGACCTCAGCGCACCTGATCTCGGTCGCCTGGGCGGTGGGCGGACTGGGCGGCGCGGCGGCGGGCGCGGACGCGGCGCGGGTGCTGGGGCTGCAGGCGGCCCTGTCGCCGAAGGGGCACCTGCTGACGTCGCTGGAGCGGGAGAACCTGGCCCGGGCGGAGGAGACCATCCGGGCGGAGATCGGTGAGACGGCCTTCGCGGCGGCGTACGCCGAGGGCGGTGGCCTCACCCTGGATGAGGTCACCGCCCTGGCCGACGCGTATCGGTAGACGCTGCGGGACGCGTGGTGCGGGTGTGCCGCGGTCCGTGCCCCTCGGTCAGGTCTTCTTGCGGAACTTGCTGACCGCGAGCGGCGCCGCCACCGCCGTGATGCCGACGGCCCAGGCGAGCGTGATCCACACCGAGTCGGCGACGGGCCCGCCCATCATCAGTCCGCGCACGGCGTCCGCCAGATTGGACAGCGGGTTGTAGTCGGTGAACGTCTGGAGCCAGCCGGGCATCGTCTGCGGCGGGGCGAAGATGGAGGAGCCGAACTGCAGGGGCATCAGCACCAGGAACCCCGTCCCCTGAACCGCCTGGGCCGTCTTCATGGCCAGCCCGAGCAGGATGAAGATCCACATGATGGCGGCGGAGAACACCGCGGACAGCGCGACGGCCGCGAGGAGGCCGAGCACCGAGGTCCCCAGCTCCATGCCGAGCGCGAAACCCATGCACAGCAGGATGGAGGTGGCGACCATCATCCTGCCCAGCTCGACCACGATCTTCGCGATGAGGACCGAGGAGCGGGCGATCGGCATCGTACGGAACCGGTCCATGACGCCCTTGCGGAAGTCGTCGTTGACTCCCGTGCCGACCGCCGACGCGATGTTCATCCCCATCATCGCCATCAGGCCGGGGACCAGGTAGTTGAGGTACTCCTGCCGGCCGCCGCCCATGCTGCCGCCGACGGACCCGCCGAAGACGTACACGAAGAGCAGCGTGAAGACGATCGGCATCAGGAGCACATCGAACATGGACTCCGGATCCTTCTTGATCTGGAGCAGGTTGCGCCGCGCCAGGGCGCTGATGTGCCGCAGGTTGCCGCGCAGCCCGATCCGTCCCTCGTCGGTCACGGTCTTCACCGGCGCGGATCCGGTGGGGGTGGGCGTCAGAGTCGCCGTGCTCATGCCGCGACCTCCTCGGGAATCGTGTCGGTCGTGTGCGAGCTCTTCTCGCCGGTGATGGCGAGGAACACCTCGTCCAGGCTGGGCAGTGCGGTCGCGACGTGTGCGAGGGAGAAACCCCGCGAGCCGAGGAGGCCGATCACGGCGGTCAGCTGCTCGTCGCTGAGGATCGGTACGTAGAGAAGCCCTTCGTCCGGGACGGCCTGTGCGCCCGCGATCCCGTCGAGGCCGGCTTCCCTGATCGCCTGGGCCATGGCGGGGAGCTGAGCCGGGTCGGACGGCCGGATCTGGAGGGTGCGGCCGCCGACCTTCGCCTTGAGCTCGTCGACTCCGCCGCGGGCGATGATCTTGCCCTTGTCGATGACGGTGAGCTCGTTGGCGAGCTGCTCGGCCTCTTCCATGTACTGGGTGGTGAGCAGGACGGTCGCTCCCTCGGCGACCATGCGCTGCACCTCGTCCCAGACCTCGTTACGGGTACGGGGGTCGAGCCCGGTGGTCGGCTCGTCGAGGTAGAGGACGGACGGGCTGCCGATCATGGAGGCGGCCAGGTCCAGCCTGCGGCGCATACCGCCGGAGTAGTCCATCGCCGGGCGCTTGGCCGCCTCGGTGAGCGAGAACCGCTCCAGCAGCTCGTCGGCGCGGGCGCGGGCGGTCTTGCGGGGCAGGTCGAGGAGCCGCCCGATCATGTAGAGGTTCTCCCAGCCGGAGAGCTTCTCGTCGACCGAGGCGTACTGGCCGGTCAGGCCGATGGTGCGGCGCAGCTGCCGCGGCTGCTTCACCACGTCGAAGCCGGCGACGACGGCGTGTCCGGCGTCCGGCAGGACCAGGGTGGAGAGGATGCGTACGAGCGTGGTCTTGCCCGCTCCGTTGGGGCCGAGCACGCCGAGGACGGTGCCCTCGCGCACGTCGAGATCGATCCCGTCGAGTGCTTTGGTGTCCCCGTAGTGCTTGACCAGGCCCCGTACCTCGACGGCGGTCCCGCCGCGCCTGGGGTTCTTGTCGATTCGCGTCATGGGCACCATGGGATCACCCGCCACTGACAGCGCGCCGATATTTTTCCGACAGCGGGCCGACAGCCCGCCGGAGGGGGAAGCCGGCGGGCTGTCGGTGGTGCGGGAAATGGTCCGTGCCGGTCAGTGGACGGTCAGTGGAACGTGTGCTCCGGCTGCGGGAAGGTCCCGCCGACGACCTCGTCCGCGAACTCCTTCGCGGCGTCGCCGAGGACCTTGCGCAGGTTCGCGTACTGCTTGGTGAAGCGCGGCACCTTGCCGCCGGTCAGCCCGACCATGTCCGTGTACACGAGCACCTGGGCGTTCGTGTCGGGTCCGGCGCCGATGCCGACGGTCGGGATGTGCAGCGTGCGGGTGACCTCGGCGGCCAGTTCGGCCGGTACGAGTTCCAGGACGACGGCGAACGCCCCGGCGTCCTGCACGGCCTTGGCGTCGCGCAGCAGCTGCTGCGCGGACTCCTCGCCCCGGCCCTGCACCCGGTAGCCCATCGCGTTGACGGACTGCGGGGTCAGGCCGATGTGGCCCATGACCGGGATGCCGGACTCGACCAGGAGGCGGATCTGCTCGTGGGAGCGCTCGCCGCCCTCCAGCTTGACCGCGCCGACGCCGGCTTCCTTGATCAGCCGGGTGGCGTTGCGCAGGGCCTGGACGGGCCCTTCCTGGTACGAGCCGAAGGGCAGGTCGGCGACGATCAGGGCGCGCTTGGTGCCCCGGACGACGGCGGCGGAGAGCATGGCGATCTCGTCCATCGTGACGGGCACGGTGGTCTCGTAGCCGAGGTGACAGTTGCCCATGGAGTCGCCGACGAGCATGACCGGGATGCCGGCCTCGTCGAAGACGGACGAGGTCATCGCGTCGTAGGCGGTGAGCATGGGCCACTTCTCGCCGCGCTCGGTGGCGGCGGCGATGTCGTGGACGGTGATGCGGCGCGTGGACTTTCCTCCGTACAGCGCCTTGCTGCTGTCGGCGGGTCCCGCGGGGGGAGTGGCGGACGAGTTGTGCGCAGCCTGAAGCGACATTGCCAACGGCTCCTTCGTCATCTCGAGGCGCCCTGACGGCGTCCCCGGATCCCCTCCATGGTGGCATCCCGTGCCGGTTCCCGTGAAGTGGACCCGCACGGGACCTTCAGCGCGCCTTGGACTCCTTGCCCCCGTAACCGCAGGTCACAGCTGACGCGCCGAAGGTCAGGGCGAGTGTGATCGTTCTGTCACAAGGCTCTTCGGCCGTGCCCTGAGCGGAACCCGGGCCACCGCTCCGGTCGTCCTGTGAGGGGTAGGGCCGTCGTCGACGGCAGGAAAACGCCGCTCATCGCCTAGGGTCGTGGGGCGCGGCGATGTGTAGGGCAAGGCAGTGAGGACAGCGCGATGGTGCAGGCGTACGGAGCGGACACCGGCAACGGCAGCGTGGAGCCGCCCCACACCGGAACCCGCTTCCAGACCCTGCGCGAGAGACTGAGGTCGGACCGCGGGATCTGGCGGCGCGGAATCCTTCTTGCCGCCTGCTCGGTCTTCATCGCCTTCCTGATGATCTTCCACGCGCAGATTCCGAACACCATCGGCAATCTGGGCAGCCTCACCGAGACGTTCCTGCCGTGGCTCGCGGTGTTCGTCCCGCTGCTGCTGGTCCTGGGGCTCGTTCGGCGCTCCGCGACCGCTCTGGTGGCGCTGCTGCTGCCGGTCGTGGTCTGGCTCAACCTCTTCGGCGGCCTGCTCACCGACAAGTCCGGCGCGGGTGGCGACCTGACCGTCGCCACCCACAACGTCAACGCCGACAACCCCGACCCCGCGGGCACCGCACAGCAGGTGGCGGGCTCCGGCGCGGACGTGGTGGCCCTCCAGGAACTGCCGAGCGGCCAGGTGCCGACGTACGAGAAGTCGCTCGCGACCCGCTATCCGTACCACTCGGTTCAGGGCACCGTCGGACTGTGGAGCAAGTATCCGATCAGCGACACCCGCCCCGTGGACATCAAGATGGGCTGGACCCGGGCGATGCGCACCACGGTCGCCGCGCCGGAGGGAAAGATCGCGGTGTACGTGGCCCACCTGCCGTCCGTGCGGGTCAAGGTGAAGGCCGGCTTCACGGCCAACCAGCGGGACAACAGCGCCGACGCCCTCGGCGAGGCCATCGCGGACGAACCGCTCGGCCGTGTCTTCCTGCTCGGCGACCTCAACGGCACGATGAACGACCGTTCGCTGAACGCGGTCACCTCCCAGATGCGCTCCACCCAGGGCGCGGCGGGCGACGGCTTCGGCTTCAGCTGGCCGGCCTCGTTCCCGATGGCCCGCATCGACCAGATCATGGTGAAGGGCGTCGAGCCCCTGTCGTCGTGGACGCTCCCGGCGACGGACAGCGACCATCTTCCGATCGCCGCCCGCGTCGAACTCTGACGCAACGGCCCGTTCACCTCCGGGCATAAAACGTCTGCGACACTTTGTTCCGAGAACATACTTAAGGCGTGCCGGTAAAGAAGCCGGCCCGCTTTTCCCGCACACGTCCACCACCGCCGGGCCTTTATCGGCCGGGCCGCGTCCTGCTGCCCTCGCCTCCGCCGCCCTGCCCCACCCTGCCCCGAAAGAGGTTCATCACCATGCCCCTGGCCCTGCTCGCGCTGGCTGTGAGCGCCTTCGGCATCGGAACGACAGAGTTCGTGATGATGGGCCTGCTGCCCAATGTCGCCGACGATCTGGGAACGTCCGTGCCCACCGCCGGCTACCTCGTGTCCGCGTACGCGATCGGCGTCGTCCTCGGCGCCCCGCTGCTCACCGGACTCGGCTCCCGGATCCCGCGCAAGCGGATGCTCCTGCTGCTGATGGCGCTCTTCACCGTGGGCAACCTGGCCTCGGCGCTCGCCCCCGACTTCGGCTGGCTGCTCGCGGGCCGGCTGCTGGCAGGGCTGCCGCACGGCGCGTTCTTCGGTGTCGGCGCTGTCGTCGCCGCCTCGCTGGTGCCGGAGGGGCGCCGGGCGCGGGCCGTCGCGTCGATGTTCCTGGGCCTGACCGTGGCCAACATCGTCGGCGTACCGGCGGCCACGCTGCTCGGCCAGCACCTGGGGTGGCGGGCGACCTTCCTGGTCGTCGCGGTGATCGGCCTGGGCGCGATGGCCGCACTCGCCCGCCTCGTTCCGCAGATTCCGCTCGACGCCCAGCAGAACGTCCGCCGCGAGCTGCGGGCGCTCGGCAACCGCCAGGTGCTCCTCGGGCTGCTGACGGCCGTCTTCGGCTTCGCCGGAGTCTTCGCCGTCTACTCGTACCTCTCGGCCATGACGACCGAGGCGATGGGCTTCGGCGAATCCTCGGTGACGCTGGTGCTGGCGCTGTTCGGCATCGGGATGACCCTGGGCGCGCTCGCGGCGGGGCCCCTCACGGACCGCGCCCTGCGGCCCACGCTGTACGGGTCGCTGGCGGCCCTCGCCGTCGTGCTGGTCGTCTTCCCGTTCACCGTCCACGTGCAGTGGGCGGCTCTCGTGATGGTCGTGCTGCTGGGCGGCGTCGGGTTCATGACGACCACACCGCTCCAGATGCTCGTGATGAACAAGGCCAAGGACGCGCCCACGCTCGCGTCCGCCTCCAACCACTCGGCCTTCAACCTCGCCAACGCGGGCGGCGCGTGGCTGGGCGGCGTGGCGATCGCGGCCGGCTGGGGCTGGACCTCACCGGCACTCGTGGGCGCGGTGCTGGCGGTGGCCGGCCTGGGGATCGCGGTGACGGCGGGAGTCCTGGACCGTACGCCGGGAACGTCCCGGGTCGTGGCGGGCGGCGACCGCCTCACCCGCGAAGCGGAGTCCGAGGCCTGGGCAGAGGCTCACTGACCCTCTCCCGCTCGGCACCTGTCCTCGATCACCGGACGGGCTCGTACGTGCCCGGGAGCCGCCCGGCACGATCCGGCCCGCCCGGCGGTCGAGGACGGACCGTCCACCGGGGCGGCCCCGGCAGCCGCCCCCCCATCACCCCGACTCGCGCCACCGATTCGTGATCGGCAGCCGCCGGTCCTTCCCGAACCCCTTGGGCGAGATCTTCGTCCCCGGCGGATACTGCCGCCGCTTGTACTCCGCGGTGTCCACCATCCGCAACGTCTTCACCACGAGCGCCTCGTCGAACCCGGCCGCCACGATCGCGTCCCGGCCCTGGTCGCGGTCCACGTACAGCTCCAGGAGCCGGTCCAGTACGTCGTAGTCGGGCAGCGAATCCGTGTCCACCTGCCCCGGACGCAGCTCGGCGCTCGGCGGCTTGGTGATCGACGCCTCGGGGATCGGCGGCAGCTGCCCCCGCTCCTCGGCCGCCCGGTTGCGCCACTTCGCGAGCCGGAAGACCGACGTCTTGTAGACGTCCTTGATCGGGCCGTACGCGCCGACGGAGTCCCCGTACAGCGTCGAGTACCCCACCGCCAGCTCGGACTTGTTGCCCGGCGCGAGGACGATCTGGCCCTCCTGGTTGGAGACGGCCATCAGCATCGTGCCGCGCAGCCGCGACTGCAGGTTCTCCTCGGCCAGCCCGGACAGCTCCAGCGACCCCATGTACGCGTCGAACATCGGCTCGATCGGCACGGTGCGGAAGTTCAGCCCGGTCCGCCGTGCCAGCTCGGCCGCGTCGCCCTTGGAGTGGTCCGACGAGTACTTCGAGGGCATCGAGATGCCGTACACGTTCTGCGCGCCGAGCGCATCGCACGCGATGGCCGCGACGAGCGCGGAGTCGATGCCGCCCGAGAGCCCGATCAGCACACTGCTGAAACCATTCTTCGCGGCGTACGCGCGCAGGCCCACGACCAGCGCCGAGTACAGCTCCTCGTCGCCGTCGAGCCGCTCCGCGTAGCCGCCCGTCAACTCCGGCTCGTACGCCGGGAGCGGTTCGCCGGAGAGCACCACGTGATCGATGCGCAGCCCGTCGTCCACACTCCCGGACGGCGCCTCGGCCGCGGCGGCCGGCAGCTCCAGGTCGAGGATCATGCTGCCCTCGGAGAACTGCGGGGCACGGGCGATCACCTCGCCCTGCTTGTCCACGACGATCGAGTCCCCGTCGAAGACCAGCTCGTCCTGCCCGCCGATCATCGCGAGGTACGCCGTGGTGCAACCGGCCTCCTGCGCCCGCTTGCGGACCAGTTCGAGCCGGGTGTCGTCCTTGTCCCGCTCGTACGGCGAGGCGTTGATCGACAGGAGCAGCCCGGCCCCGGCGGACCGGGCGGCCGGCACCCGGCCGCCGTCCTGCCAGAGGTCCTCACAGATCGCGAGCGCCACATCGATGCCGTGCACGCGCACGACGGGCATCGAATCGCCCGGCACGAAGTACCGGAACTCGTCGAATACGCCGTAGTTGGGCAGGTGGTGCTTGGCGAAGCTCAGCGCGATCTGCCCGCGGTGCAGGACCGCGGCGGCGTTCTGCGGGGACCCGGCGGGCTGGCCGTACCGGGCCTGGGCCTTCCCGGAGCGGTCCAGATAGCCGACGACGACCGGCAGTTCACCGAAGCCCTCCGCCTGGAGCCGGGCGGCCAGCGCGCTCAGCGCGTCGCGCGACGCGTCGACGAAGGACGACCGCAGGGCCAGATCCTCGACGGGGTAGCCGGTCAACGCCATCTCGGGGAACGCCACGAGATGGGCGCCCTGCTCGGCGGCGTGCCGGGTCCAGTGGACGATCGACTCGGCGTTCCCGGCGAGATCGCCGACCGTCGAGTCGATCTGATTCAGTGCGAGGCGTAGTTGAGGCACGCGTCCAGTCTAATCGTCTTTCTGACGCGATGTCCTGGCGGGCCGGAGGAAAAGTCCTGGCGGGCCGGAGGAAAAGCAGGGCCGGCCCGCCAGGACGGGCGGTCAGCGCCGGGAGCCCAGGACCGTCGTCATGCCCGCCTCCGCGTGGTGGACGTTGTGGCAGTGCGGCATCCGCAGGCCCGGGTTGCCGGCGTCGAAGTCCACCGTCAGCGGCCGCTTCGGCAGGACCACCGGGGTGTCCTTGCGGGCCCCGGCCGCGCCGCCCGCCGGCGCGAAGGTGTGGCCGTGCATGCAGGGGATGCCACATCGGCGTGGGTGACGTACGGCGGGGGCGCGTCAGCTGCGCGAGTAGACCTTCTCGGCCCAGCCCGCGATCTGTTCGTCGGAGAGGTGCTGCGCCAGATCGGCTTCGCTGATCATGCCGATCAGCTTCTTGTTCTCGATCACCGGGAGACGGCGGATCCGGTGCCGCTGCATCTCGTTCAGCACCGCGTCGACACCCGCGTCCGCGTCGATCCAGCGCGGTGTGCCCTGGGCGAGCTCGCCCGCGGTCACCTTCGACGGGTCGCGGCCCATCGCCACACAGCCGACCACGATGTCGCGGTCGGTGAGGATGCCGACCATGCGGTCCTGTTCACCGTTGGCCGAGATGGGCAGCGCGCCCACGTTGTGGTCGCGCATCATCTGCGCGGCGCGGTCGAGCGTCTCGTGAGCCGGAATCCACTGGGCCCCGTTGTGCATGATGTCTTTGGCGGTCGTCATGAAGGGTTTCCTCCTGTGTGCCGGGTGGGCACTGGCGTAAGGCCCCGAGCGCACCCATCGTCGTGGGGGCGCCCGGGGCACGCGACCGCTGCGACCCGTTCGGGTGGGCGGCCGTACGGCTCAGGTGCGGGGCTTCGCGCCCCTGGCCCCCAGCATGTCCGCCATCAGGTCCAGCTCCGACCGCTGGGCATCGGCCATGCCCTGCGCGAGCCGCTTCTCGACCTTCACCGTGCACAGGCCGGCGCAGCCGCGGGCCATGTCGACACCACCCTTGTGGTGGTCGGTCATCAGCTGGAGATAGAGGACCTCCGCCTGCCTGCCGTCGGCCGCGCGGAGCCGGTCGAGCTCCGCCCTGGTGGCCATGCCGGGCATGAAGGCCCCGTCGTGGGCGGTGAAGCCCGAGCCCTCCGTCCCCGCCGTGCCGCCCATGCCGTGCCCGCTGTGTCCGTCGTGTCCGTCGGCCATCCAGTGCATCGGCGGCTGCCCGTCGGGGGCGGTCTTCGGGAGTTCCCACAGATCCAGCCAGCCGAGCAGCATGCCCCGCTGATTGGCCTGCGTGTTGGCGATGTCGTACGCGAGACGCCGCACGTCCTCGTCCGTCGTACGGTCCCGCACGATGAAGGACATCTCCACGGCCTGCTGGTGGTGGACGGCCATGTCGCGCGCGAAGCCCGCGTCGGCCGACCGCGCCGAGGGGGCCGATGCCACGCCGGACCCCTCGCCGGTCCCGTCGCCCGCTCCGTCGCCCCGTGCGGAGGCGACCGTCGCCGCCCCCGCGAACAGCAGGGCGAGGGCGACTGCGGAACCCGCCACCCACCGTGTGCGCCGCACGCGCCGAGCGCTCTCGTCCGCAGGCTCCGTGCCGGTGCCGGGCTCCTGCGTCACCCGGCGGCCCCGATCCCGCCCGTGCAGGGCGCGCCCGGCTCCGGTGTCTGCGGGCCCTGGACGTACTTCGCGAAGAACTGGGCCACCCGACGGTCGTCGGCGCTGTCCACCGTGACCTGCTTGCCCCAGGCGCTGAGCATGATCGCCCCGGCCTGGTCCTCGTACGGGCTCATCAGCGAGAACGGGGTGCTGTCGACACGGCTCGCCAGCTTGTGCACATCGGCGTCGGCGGCCTTGCTGTTGTACGTCACCCAGACGGAACCGTGTTCGAGGGAGTGCACGGCGTTGATGTCGGGGACGGCCTTCTCGTATACGACGCCGTCGCAGTTCAGCCAGGCCTGGTTGTGGTCACCGCCGACCGGTGGCTTCATGGCGTACTTCACCTCACCGGCGACGTGGTTGCGGGTCAGCTTCTTCGCGTCCCAGGACCTCTCGCCCTTGACGGGCTCGGCGGCCAGGGCCGCCCCGTCCTCCTCGGACTGCTTGCCGTCCTGCGCCGCCGCGTCCGGCAGCTGCTCCTTCGCCTCGGACTTGTCCAGCACGAGGTACGAGCCGAAACCGACCAGACCAGCGACGACCAGGGTGCTCAGCGCTATGGCGACGACCCGGTTGCGGCGGTCGCGCGCGCGGTCGGCGTCGCGCATCTGCTCTATGCGGGTCCTGCGGTCGAAGCTCATGTCGGCCAGTCCTTCTGCGAAGGGGGAGAGGGGGGAAACAGGTCATGAATCAGGCATGCGGAGGGTTGTCGCGAAGCCGCGGACCCCCTTGCACGCCTTGGGCGCCGATCGTAGTGGGTGGCCGAGTGCTCTCTCTCACACCGAGTGCGTAATCTGGGTGAAATCCCGGGTCGTGATACTGGAGTTCCTCCCCTACCCCGGGCGGTGGTGCACAGACCGTCTGAACTGCAAGGATGTGGCTATGGACAAGCAGCAGGAATTCGTCCTCAGGACACTCGAGGAGCGCGACATCCGCTTCGTACGGCTGTGGTTCACCGATGTCCTCGGGTTCCTCAAGTCCGTCGCCGTGGCCCCAGCGGAGCTGGAGCAGGCGTTCGACGAGGGCATCGGCTTCGACGGCTCGGCCATCGAGGGCTTCGCCCGGGTGTACGAATCGGACATGATCGCCAAGCCCGACCCCGGCACGTTCCAGATCCTTCCCTGGCGTGCGGAGGCGCCCGGCACGGCCCGGATGTTCTGCGACATCCTCATGCCCGACGGTTCGCCGTCGTTCGCCGACCCGCGCTATGTGCTCAAGCGCATCCTCGCCAAGACCTCCGACCTGGGCTTCACCTTCTACACACACCCGGAGATCGAGTTCTTCCTGCTGAAGAACAAGCCGCTCGACGGGACCAGGCCCACGCCCGCCGACAACTCCGGCTACTTCGACCACACCCCGCAGAACGTCGGCATGGACTTCCGCCGCCAGGCGATCACCATGCTCGAGTCGATGGGCATCTCGGTGGAGTTCAGCCACCACGAGGGCGCACCGGGCCAGCAGGAGATCGACCTCCGTTACGCGGACGCGCTCTCCACCGCCGACAACATCATGACCTTCCGTCTGGTCATGAAGCAGGTCGCGCTGGAGCAGGGCGTGCAGGCGACCTTCATGCCCAAGCCGTTCTCGGACTACCCGGGCTCGGGCATGCACACCCACCTCTCCCTCTTCGAGGGCGACCGCAACGCGTTCTACGAGTCGGGCTCCGAGTACCAGCTCTCCAAGGTCGGCCGCTCCTTCATCGCCGGCCTGCTGAAGCACGCCGCGGAGATCTCCGCGGTCACCAACCAGTGGGTCAACTCCTACAAGCGCATCTGGGGTGGCTCCTCGCGCGCCGCGGGCGCCGGCGGCGAGGCCCCCTCGTACATCTGCTGGGGCCACAACAACCGCTCAGCCCTGATCCGCGTCCCCATGTACAAGCCCGGCAAGACCGGCTCGGCCCGCGTCGAGGTCCGCTCCATCGACTCGGGCGCCAACCCCTACCTGACGTACGCGGTGCTGCTCGCCGCGGGCCTCAAGGGCATCGAGGAGGGCTACGAACTCCCGGCCGGCGCCGACGACGACGTCTGGGCCCTGTCCGACGCCGAGCGCCGCGCGATGGGCATCGAGCCGCTCCCGCAGAACCTCGGCGAGGCGATCGCCCTCATGGAGAAGAGCGAACTGGTCGCCGAGACGCTCGGCGAGCACGTCTTCGACTTCTTCCTCCGCAACAAGAAGCAGGAGTGGGAGGAGTACCGCAGCGAGGTCACGGCCTTCGAGCTGAAGAACCTCCTGCCGGTGCTGTAGGCGCAGGTCAGCAGGTGGGGGCCGGGGTCGCTTCGGTGGTGTCCGGTCCCCAGGGCAGATGGCGCAGGACGCCCGCGGGCCTCTCCGGGCTGCCCGCCCTGTCGTCCTTCGCCTTCCTCCCGGTTCCCGTGGCGGGCACCACCCGGAGTGTGACGCCCTTCGCGTCCACCGCGACGAGTTCGCCGCAGACCGGCCCGGCCGGGGTCCGTACGGTCACGAGCTGGGGGTCCGGTTTCTTCTCCTCGGCCGCGGGGGCGGTCCAGGTGAGCAGGACGGCCGCCGCGACCGCGACGACGCCGCCGGTGGTCGCCCAGCGGACGAAGTGGACGCGGCTCACGATCCGCTTCCGTTCGGTCTCCTCCCAGTCGAGCAGGCGCACGGCGTCGGCGTACCGCAGATGGTCGCCCGGCCTCCCGTGCGCCGCGGACACCGCGGCGAACGCGGCTGCCAGCAGGCCCGCGAAGGCGCACACGAGGAGGCCGATCACGGCCGGCCGGTAGCCCGTGGTGAGTTCTGTGACGTTGTCGCGGCCCTTAAGGATCAGGACCGCGGTCAGCAGACCCGTGGCGAGGGTGAGGAAGTTGCGCCATCCCTCGGCCTGGCGGCGCGCGATGTCCAGTTGCGCGTCGACCATCTCCCGGAGCCGTGCGTCGGCCCGGTCCAGCTGGTCCGTCGTGTACCGGCCGGCCGCGCTCATGCGGGAGCGGCCGGCGGGCGCACCGCGACCCAGGAGAGGCCGCAGCCGCCCTTCTCCTGGGTGTCCCCGGGATGGGCGTGGGCGCACTGGCACACCATGTACGTCTCCTCGTACGTCTCCTCCGGCCCCATAAAGTCGATCTCCGCCGGGCCTCCGGGGCCCTTCGTGACACCGACCTGGACCTCGATCGGGGGCTGGTAACTGGTCTCGCCCTCGCACCGCGGGCAGTTGCCGCGGACCGTCAGCGCCTCGCCGGTGAACTCCCAGGTGAAACCGGTGACTTCGGTGGGGTGCTGGCGTCGCAGGTAGCGTGCTGACGCGTCATGATTCGGCACGGGCCGATGCTCCTGATCCGGTGGCGGGCGAGTGTTCCGGTGGCGGAAATTATGTCAGGAAGCAAATGGGTGCAGGGTTCTCCTCGACCGTGGCCGGGCGCCTGGTCTCCAGGTCCGGCAAGGTCAAGCCGTACATCATCGCCGGAGTCTTCGTCCTCACCCTGGGCTTCCTCGGTCTGTCCACGATCGGCCACGAAACCCCCCTGGTGATCGTGTCGTTCGGCATGGCCGCGGTCGGCGTCGGTGTCGGTATGTCGATGCGGAACCTCGTCCTGGTCCTCCGGAACACGGTAAGCCGGGCATCGACCCGGCCCCCTCGTCGTCCGGCGGCTCGACCCTGAACGTGGCGGTCATGCCGCCGGAGATCCAGGAGGTCGTACGGGCCGCGTACGGGGACGCGACGGGCCGCATCTGCCTGATCTCGGCAGCCATCGCCGTGTTCGGCGTCGTCGCCTCGATGTTCCTGACGCCGACGAAGCTGCGCGACAGCGTGGACCTCCAGCCGTTTCGCGCGATTACCGCTGGACGGGCCGTGACCGGGTGCGGACAATGAAGCCTCGTTGATCCGGGGGGGACCCATGACCGCAGTGCTCGTACTTCTTGGCACGTTGTTCTCACTGACCGTCTTCCTCGCCGTGAAGGTGAGCCTGCGGGCGCGACGCCGCACGCAGAACTTCGACGGCCTGCAGATCGAACGCCACCACAGCGCGGAGATCCGGGAGACCCGGGCGGCCAACACCTCGATAGCCGTCCACAACCGGTTCATCGACGGTGGCCGCGACCCCCGCTCGACCCGACGCTGACCCCTGCCCCAGGGCCTGCGCTGTTCATCAGGCCCTGGGGTAAGGTGATCCCCCCCCCACACGGGGACGTACTCAGGAGGTGAGACCCATTACCGCTGTATCAGGCTGGGTGCTCCCTTCCGACGATCGCGTGGTCGACCCCACATAGACGATCGCGGAGCGCCCATCGGCATTTCCGAAAGGCTCCGCTCCATGTCGGTTTCCGTGTCACCGCTTTCCCTCTCGACGATCGTCACCACCCTCCGCGCCGCAGGCTGTGTCTTCGCCGAGGACGAGGCCGCGCTTCTGCTCTCCACCGCTGGCACCCCGGCCGTCCTGGCCGCCATGGTCGAGCGCCGCGTCGCGGGTCTGCCCCTCGAACACGTCCTCGGCTGGGCCGAGTTCTGCGGACTGCGCGTCCATGTCGGCCCCGGCGTCTTCGTGCCCCGCCGACGCACCGAGTTCCTGGTCCAGCAGGCCGTGGGTCTCACCCCCACCCCGTCCGTCGTCGTCGACCTCTGCTGCGGTTCGGGAGCGCTCGGAGCCGCCCTGGCAGCGGCACTCGACGGGGTCGAACTGTACGCCAGTGACGTCGAGCCGGCGGCCGTACGGTGCGCCCGGCGCAATGTCGGCGACCTCGGGCAGGTCTACGAGGGCGACCTCTTCGCACCCCTGCCGGACTCCCTGCGCGGACGCGTCGACGTACTGCTCGCCAACGTCCCGTACGTACCGACCTACGATGTCGAACTGCTGCCCGCCGAAGCGCGCATCCACGAGCCGCGCGTGGCACTCGACGGCGGTGGCGACGGGCTCGACGTCATGCGCCGGGTGGCCGCGGAGGCACCACGGTGGCTGGCGCCGGGCGGCAGCCTGCTCGTGGAGACGAGCGAGCGACAGGCGTCGCGTGCGCGGGAGGCGGTGGGCAGCGGCGGGCTGATCCCGCGCGTGGTCACCTCCGATGAGCTGTACGCCACCGTCGTGATCGGCACCAGACCGGCGGTCTGAGCAAGGTGGCACCTGACGGGGCCGGGAGCCCGGCCCCGTCAGGTGAAACGCCACCGCGTCTGGCCGAACGGCTCGCCCTTCGTGAAGCCGAACGCCGTGCGCGGGGCCACCGCGAAGACCAGCGCCCGGCCACCGGCCTCGCTGAAGAACGCGCCTTCCCGGACGTCGAAGTGCCAGTCCTTGCCGTACTTCGCCACCCAGGCGCCGGCCAGCCGGGACAGCCCCGCCTCGTCCGTCACCGGGTCCGCCCGGCCCTCGACCACCAGGTCGAATCCCCCGCCCAGGCTGTTGGCCCCGGTGGTCAGGACGACCTCGGGGTTGGCGAGCAGATTGCGTGCCTTGCGTTCGGCCGGGCCCGTGCAGAAGTGCAGGGCGCCCGCCGACCAGACCCCGATCAGCGGGGTGACGTGCGGGCGGCCGTCCGGGCGGACCGTGGACAGCCAGTACAGCTCCGCCTCCGCGAGCAGCGCGGCGGCCTCCTCCCAGGGGCGGGCCGTGGCGCCTTCGCTGCTGTAGCGGGCGTCCAGCTCGGTGACCGGGTCCTTCTCCGACATGGCGGGCCTCCTCTTCCTCATCGTGCATCCGATGTGCGGACTCCGCCGCCGCTCCGGATTCATCGGTGCCCGGCTAGGCTCGACCTGCGGGTCCATGAAGGTCGGCGGGCAGGAGAGCGTGGGATGACGACGGTGCCGGGGCGCAGTAGCAGTACGTTCACCCGACTGCTGCGGCACGGTTTCACCGACCCCTCCGCCGCGGAACGCCTCCTGGAACTCGACGCCCTCGCCTCCGTACGGTCCGATCCCGTCCTGCTCGACGCGCTCGGCGCGACCGCCGACCCGGATCTGGCGCTGCGGAGCCTCGTGCGCGTGGTCGAGGCCGAGGAGGCCGACGAGCGGCGGAGGCTGCTCGACACGCTGGTCACCGCCAAGCCGTTGCGGGACCGGCTCCTCGGGGTCCTCGGCGCCTCGGAGGCGCTCGGGGACCATCTGGCGCGCCACCCGCGTGACTGGCGGGCGCTCGTCACGTACGAGGCCACCGACCTGCACCCGGGGGTCGCCGAATTCGAGCGGGGGCTCGCCGACGCCGTCGACCCGGACTCGCTGCGCGTCTCCTACCGCCGCTGCCTGCTGGCCATCGCGGCACGTGATGTGTGCGGCACCATCGATGTCGCCGAGACCGCCGCCGAACTGGCCGACCTGGCGACAGCCACCCTGCGGGCGGCGCTCGCCATCGCCCGAAGGGCCGCTCCCGACGACGCCGCCCTCTGCCGGATCGCCGTCATCGCGATGGGCAAGTGCGGCGGCCATGAGCTGAACTACGTCTCCGACGTAGACGTGATCTTCGTGGGGGAGCCCATCGACGGCGTCGAGGAGAGCCGGGCCGTGCCCGCCGCCACCCGGCTCGCCGCGCAGATGATGCGGATCTGCTCCGACACGACCGTCGAGGGCACCATCTGGCCGGTCGACGCCAACCTCCGCCCCGAGGGGCGCAACGGCCCGCTCGTCCGGACCCTCTCCTCCCACCTCGCGTACTACCAGCGCTGGGCCAAGACCTGGGAGTTCCAGGCGCTGCTGAAGGCCCGGCCGGTCGCGGGGGACCCCGAGCTGGGCGCCGAGTACGTGGAGGCGGTCTCGCCCCTGGTGTGGCAGGCCGCCGACCGGGAGAACTTCGTCGCCGACGTACAGAAGATGCGCCGCCGCGTCGTCGACAACATCCCGGTCGACCGTGTCCACCGCGAGCTCAAGCTCGGCCCCGGCGGGCTGCGGGACGTCGAGTTCGCCGTCCAGCTGCTCCAGCTCGTGCACGGCCGCAGCGACGCGAGTCTGCACAGCGGCTCGACGCTGGAGGCGCTGCGGGCGCTCGCCGAGGGCGGTTACGTGGGGCGCGTAGACGCCGCACACTTCGACGAGGCGTACCGCTTCCTGCGCGCCATGGAGCACCGCATCCAGCTCTACCGGCTGCGCCGCACCCATCTGGTGCCCGAGGACGAGGCCGACCTGCGCCGGCTCGGCCGCTCCCTCGGGATGCGCACGGACCCGGTCGCCGAGCTCAACAAGGCGTGGAAGCGCCACGCGTCCGTCGTACGCCGGCTGCACGAGAAGCTCTTCTACCGGCCGCTTCTGGACGCCGTCGCCCAGCTGGCGCCCGGTGAGTCCCGGCTCAGCGCCAAGGCTGCCGGCATCCGGCTGGAAGCCCTCGGATACGCGGACCCGATCGCGGCCCTGCGCCACCTGGAGGCGCTGTCGTCCGGAGTGTCCCGCAAGGCCGCCATCCAGCGCACGCTGCTGCCGGTGCTGCTCGGCTGGTTCGCGGACTCCGCCGACCCGGACGCCGGACTGCTGGGCTTCCGCAAGGTCTCCGACGCGCTGGGCAAGACCCCTTGGTACCTGCGGCTGCTGCGTGACGAGGGGGCGGCGGCGGAGAACCTCGCCCGCGTCCTGTCGGCCGGGCGCCTCGCCCCGGACCTGCTGCTCCGGGCCCCGGAAGCGGTGGCGATCCTCGGTGACCCGGAGGGCCTGAAGCCGCGCACCCGTGACCACCTGGAGCAGGAGGTGCTGGCCGCGGTGGGGCGGGCCGACGGCGCCGAGGCCGCCGTCGCCGTGGTGCGTGGCGTACGGCGCCGGGAGCTGTTCCGGACGACCGCCGCCGACATCATCCGCTCCTACGGTACGGAGGAGAGCCCCGCCGAACAGGACCTGGGCGCACTCGTCGACCGGGTCGGCTCCGCGGTCTCCGACCTGAACGCCGCCACTCTCTCGGGCGCCCTGCGCGCCGCCGTGCGGGAGCGCTGGGGGGACACCCTGCCGACCCGGTTCGCGGTGATCGGCATGGGCCGCTTCGGGGGACACGAGCTGGGATACGGCTCCGACGCGGACGTGCTGTTCGTCCACGAACCGCGCGAGGGCGTGAGCGACCAGGAGGCGAGCCGGGCCGCCAACACGGTCGTGTCCGAGATGCGGAGACTGCTGCAACTGCCCACGGCCGACCCGCCGTTGCTGATCGACGCGGATCTGCGGCCGGAGGGCAAGAGCGGCCCGATGGTGCGCACCCTGAAGTCGTACGAGGCGTATTACCGGCGTTGGGCGCTGGTCTGGGAGAGCCAGGCACTGCTGCGGGCCGAACCGGTCGCGGGTGACGAGGAGCTGGGGCGCGAGTTCATCGACCTGATCGATCAGCTGCGGTACCCGATGGAGGGCCTGGGGGACGACGCCGTCCGCGAGATCCGCCGGCTCAAGGCCCGGATGGAGTCCGAGCGCATGCCGCGCGGCGCCGACCCGACGCTGCACGCCAAGCTGGGGCGCGGTGGGCTCAGCGACGTCGAGTGGACCGTACAGCTGATGCAGATGCAGCACGGCTGGGTCGAGCCGGGGCTGCGGACGACGCGTACGAGGGAGGCGCTGGCCGCGGCGTGCGCGGCCGGACTGATCCCGACCGAGGACGCGCAGACGCTGGACGACGCGTGGGTGCTGGCGACCCGGGTGCGCAACGCGGTGATGCTGGCCCGGGGGCGGCCGGGCGACACGTTCCCCTCGAACCCGCGGGAGCTCACGGCTGTAGGGCGTTACCTGGGGTACGAGCCGGGGCACGTCGGCGACATGCTCGACGACTACCGGCGGATCACGCGGCGGGCCCGTGCGGTGGTGGAGGAGCGGTTCTACGGGGCGTGACCGGGTGGGCCCGGTTCCTCAGGCCCGGGAGGAGCCGGACCGCGCCGTCGCTGCCTCCGGGGACAGTGCTCCCAGCCGTTTACGGCCGGTGGGCACCAGCTTCGGGAGGCGGTGCGGCAGCGAGCCGTACCAGGCGTACGACACCGCGTAGCCGAAGCTCAGGCAGGCGATGCCGCCCACCGCGTCCAGCCAGAAGTGGTTGGCCGTCGCCACGATCACGACCAGCGTGGCCGTCGGATAGAGCAGCCCCAGGATGCGCGCCCAGGGCGCCGAGGCCAGCGCGAAGATGGTCAGGCCGCACCACAGCGACCAGCCGATGTGCATCGACGGCATCGCGGCGTACTGGTTCGACATGTTCTTGAAGTTGCCCGAGGCCATCGAGCCCCAGGTCTGGTGCAGCAGCACGGTGTCGATGAAATTCCCGCCGTTCATCAGGCGGGGCGGCGCGAGCGGATACAGGTAGTAGCCGAGCAGGGCGACGCCCGTGGTCGCGAAGAGGACCAGTCTGGTCGCCGCGTATCGGCCCGGATGCCGGCGGAACAGCCAGATGAGCACACCGATGGTGACGACGAAGTGCAGCGTCGCGTAGTAGTAGTTCATCGACACGATCAGCCATGTCACCGAGTTGACGGTCCGGTTGAGCGTCTCCTCGAAGGCGATGCCCATGGCCTTCTCCGCCGACCAGATCCAGTCCGCGTTGCGCAGGGCCGCGGCCCGCTGCTCGGGAACGGCGTTGCGCACCAGCGAGTACAGCCAGTAACTCACCGCGATCAGGAGGATCTCGAACCAGAGCCGTGGCCGACGGGGTGACCGCATCGACCGGAGTCTCGTCGACGCGCTGCTCCGCTTCGGTTCGGGCGCTGCCTCGTCGACCGTGGGTGCCGCGGTGGCCGCCGTCCGGCCTTCCTGTGTCTTCACTTGCGATTCACCCATAGGCGCAGAGTCTGCCAGATACGTCCCACACTCCCCGATCATCCTCCGGTCGGGCCCCGGTTGCACGCCCTGCACCCTACGAGCGGGCGGGAGGGCCGGAATCCGGCCCCGGGCCGGAGGCCGTCGAGCCGCGAACCACCAGTTCAGGCATGAAGACGAACTCACTGTGCGGGGCTGGAGTCCCGCCGATCTCTTCGAGCAGGGTGCGCACCGCGGCCTGTCCCATCGCCGTCACCGGCTGCCGGATCGTGGTGAGGGGCGGATCGGTGAACGCTATGAGCGGCGAATCGTCGTACCCCACCACCGACAGATCGCGCGGCACCTCCAGCGACAGCCGGCGGGCCGCGCGGATCGCGCCGAGCGCCATCATGTCGCTCGCGCACACCACCGCGGTGCAGCCTCGCTCCATCAGCGCCGAGGCGGCCGCCTGGCCGCCCTCCAGCGTGTACAGGGAGTGCTGGATCAACTCCTCCACCTCGTCGGCGGTGAGGCCCAGCTGCTCGCGCATCGTGGTGTGGAAGCCCTCGATCTTGCGGAGCACCGGCACGAAGCGCTTGGGGCCCACCGCCAGGCCGATCCGCTGGTGCCCGAGGGAGACCAGGTGCGTCACCGCGAGCCGCATCGCGGCCCGGTCGTCGGGGGAGATGAACGGCGCCTGGACCTTGGGCGAGAAACCGTTGACGAGGACGAAGGGCACGCCCTGTGCGCGCAGTTGTTCGTAGCGCTGCATATCGGCGGAGGTGTCGGCGTGCAGCCCCGAGACGAAGATGATGCCCGATACGCCCCGGTCGACGAGCATTTCGGTGAGTTCGTCCTCGGTGGAGCCGCCGGGAGTCTGGGTCGCAAGCACCGGGGTGTAGCCCTGCCGGGTCAGCGCCTGGCCGATGACCTGGGCCAGTGCCGGGAAGATCGGGTTCTCCAGCTCGGGCGTGATGAGACCGACCAGGCCCGCACTGCGCCTGCGCAGGCGTACCGGGCGCTCGTAGCCCAGGACGTCGAGCGCCGCGAGGACGGATTCACGGGTGGTCGCGGCAACACCGGGCTTGCCGTTCAGTACACGGCTGACCGTAGCTTCGCTGACCCCCGCCTGAGTTGCGATATCGGCAAGCCGTGCGGTCATGAAAGGGGACTGTACCGGGCCTGTGTCGGATTGCCCACCGTGTGCGGGAATCGGCCGTGGGGGCTGTTCAGGACCCGTGGAATCGAGGGCCCCCGGCCTTTCGTCGGCAATATCTTGCAAGGACTTGCGAGCGCTGTTCGCTGACCGCAATCACATAGTCGCACTGCGGATATACCGGGTGTGGCCTGCGAGAGGCAGGGGTACGACGCTCTCGTCAAGAGCCCTGACGGCAACCTTGAGGACACGCGGATGTAACGATCGCCGGGCCTTGCAGAAATCTTCCGCAAGGTCTTTCGGTCGTCTTTCATCCTTGTTACGTTCACGTCGACCCGGCGCCGCGACGGAGCGGTACGGCAGTTGAAGGAGTTCAGATGCGACGTGGCATAACGGCCACCGCCCTGGTTGCGGCCCTGGCGCTCGCGGCGACCGCCTGCGGCAGCGACGACAAGTCCGAGGGCAGCAAGAGCTCGGGAGAGCTCTCCGGCACGGTGACCTGGTGGGACACCTCCACCGTCGGCAGTGAGGACAAGGTCTTCAAGAAGCTGGCCGAGGGCTTCGAGAAGAAGCACCCGAAGGTCGACGTCAAGTACGTCAACGTGCCCTTCGGCGAGGCGCAGAACAAGTTCAAGAACGCCGCACAGGCCGGCGCCGGCGCCCCCGACGTGATCCGCTCCGAGGTCGCCTGGACGCCGGAGTTCGCGGACCTCGGCTACCTGGCGCCGCTCGACGGCACCACCGCGCTGAAGGACCAGGACGACTTCCTCAAGCAGGCCGCCGCGTCCACCGAGTACAAGGACAAGACGTACGCGGTCCCGCAGGTCATCGACTCCATGGGCATCTTCTACAACAAGAAGATCTTCAAGGAGGCCGGTGTCGAGGTTCCGGCGTCGATCGCGGACCTGAAGACCGTCTCGAAGAAGATCAAGGACAAGACCGGCAAGACCGGCCTCTACCTGCGCGGCGACGACGCGTACTGGTTCCTCTCCTTCCTGTACGGCGAGGGCGGCGACCTGGTCAGCGCGGCCGACAAGTCGATCACCGTCGACAAGCCCGAGGGCGTCAAGGCGTTCGAGGTCGTCAAGGACCTCGTGGACTCCGGCGCCGCCAAGACCGACGCCACCGACGGCTGGGAGAACATGCAGTCGTCGTTCAAGGACGGCAAGGTCGCGATGATGATCAACGGCCCGTGGGCCGTGGCCGACACGCTCGCCGGTAACGAGTTCAAGGACAAGACGAACCTGGGCATCGCCCCGGTCCCGGCCGGCTCCGCCGGTCAGGGTGCCCCGCAGGGCGGCCACAACCTCGCCGTCTACGCCGGCTCCAAGAACCTCGACGCCTCCTACGCCTTCGTCGAGTACATGACGTCCGTGGAGACCCAGGCGCAGACCGCCGGTGAGCTGAACCTGCTCCCGACCCGCACCTCCGCGTACGCCAAGCAGGAAGCCGTGGACAGCGAGATCGTCGGCTTCTTCAAGCCGGTCGTCGAGACCGCCGTCGAGCGCCCCTGGATCCCGGAGACCGGCAGCCTCTTCGCGCCGCTCGTCACCGAGTACACCAAGGTCCTCACCGGCCAGACCACGCCGGAGAAGGCCGCGTCGGCCACCGGTGACTCCTACCGCAAGCTCCTCAAGGGCTGGAAGTAACCCAGGAAGGCAGGCCGGCTGATGGCTGTCCACACCAGCCAGTCGGTGGCGAAGGCCGCGGGCGACGATGTCGCCCGCGGCCGGAGCCGCGGTACTGGTAACCCCCCGCCGCCGAGCAGGCTCCGGCGGGCTCTGTCGATCCACTGGTACGCCTGGACGATGGTCGCCCCCGTCGTCCTCGTGATCGGCGTGATCATCGGCTATCCGCTGGTCCGCGGTATCTACCTGTCGCTGACGGACGCCAACGAGCGCAACGTCGCTCGGTCCATCGGCGTCAACGAGATGCCCGCCACCTACGAGTTCGTGGGTGTGGACAACTACGTCGACGCACTGACGGGTACCCAGTTCCTCGGCACGCTCGGCTGGACACTGGTGTGGACGGTCTCCTGCGTGAGCATCACGTTCTGCCTCGGCATGATCCTCGCCAACATGCTCAACCGCCGTTTCGCCGGGCGCTCCGCCTACCGGATGGCACTCATCCTTCCCTGGGCCATCCCCGGCTTCGTCTCGGTCTTCGCCTGGCGCTTCCTCTACAACGAGGACCGCGGGCTGCTCAACAAGATCCTCGGCGGCGCGGGGATCGACGGCGTGCCGTGGCTCAACGACCCGACCTGGGCCAAGTTCTCCGTCATCGCCGTCAACGTATGGCTCGGCATCCCGTTCATGATGGTCGCCCTGCTCGGCGGGCTGCAGTCCATACCCTCTGAGCAGTACGAGGCCGCGGAGATGGACGGCGCCACCGCCTGGCAGCGGTTCCGCCACATCACGCTCCCCGGACTGCGCCCGGTCTCGACCACGGTGATCCTGCTCTCCACCATCTGGACCTTCAACATGTTCCCGGTCATCTTCCTGCTGACCCGCGGCGGACCCGGCGAAGCCACCCAGATCCTGGTCACCCAGGCGTACAAATTCTCCTTCGAGATCAGCCCGCGCGACTTCGCGCAGTCCTCCACCTGGGGCGTGCTGATCCTCGTACTCCTGATGCTCTTCGCCGTGGTCTACCGGCGAGTGCTCCGCACGCAGGGAGACAACTGGTGACCACCGTTACGGAAACCTCCGGCCGGCACGCCGTCCGCAAGCCGCGGCAGCGCGGTGACCGCTCCCCGCTCGCCTCCGTGGGCCTGCACCTCACCCTGATCATCGCGTCCGTCATCGCGGTCTTCCCGGTGCTCTGGGTCCTGCTGACCTCGCTGAAGCCCGCCAAGTACGCGACGACGACGGACTTCTTCCGCGAGACGACGTTCGTCAACTACACGAACCTCATCAAGGACACGGAGTTCCTGAGCTGGTTCGGCAACTCCGTGATCATCGCGGGACTCTCCACCGTCATCGGTGTCTTCGTCTCCGCCACCACGGGCTACGCCGTCAGCCGCTTCCGCTTCCCCGGCAAGCGCGGGCTGATGTGGACGCTGCTGATCACCCAGATGTTCCCGGTCGCCGTCCTCATCGTGCCGATCTACAACATCATGTCGAGCATCGGCCTGCTCAATCAGCCCGCCGGTCTCGTGATCACCTACCTCACCATCTCGGTGCCGTTCTGCGCCTGGATGATGAAGGGCTTCTTCGACACCATCCCGCGGGAGATCGACGAGTCGGGACAGGTCGACGGCCTCACCCCGTTCGGCACGTTCTGGCGGCTCATCCTGCCGCTCGCCAAGCCCGGACTCGCCGTCACCGCGTTCTACTCCTTCATCACCGCCTGGGGCGAAGTGGCGTACGCCTCCGCCTTCATGGTCGGCGACGAGAACCTCACGCTCGCCGGCGGACTGCAGAAGTTCGTCAACCAGTACGGCGCCCAGTGGGGCCCGATGACCGCCGCGTCCGTGCTCATCGCGATACCGGCGGCGCTCGTCTTCCTCTTCGCGCAGCGTCACCTGGTGACCGGCATGTCCGCCGGAGCCGTCAAGGGCTGAGAGCCTGCCGGGTGGCCTCGGACACCCGCACGCACGAACGTACGACCGATCGCACCAGTCACGCGGCGCCGGGGCCCCGACCCGGTCACGGCGCCGCTCCCCTCCCAGACACCCCAGGGACGACATGACCCAGCACCTCGCTGCCCCCTCCACCGGCACGTCCGACGGCGCCCCGGGCCACCGCACCGGCTGGTGGCAGGACGCGGTGATCTACCAGGTCTATCCACGGAGCTTCGCCGACGGCAACGGCGACGGCATGGGCGATCTCGCAGGCGTCACCGCCCGTCTCCCGTACCTCAAGAGCCTCGGCGTCGACGCGGTCTGGCTCAGCCCCTTCTACGCCTCGCCCCAGGCCGACGCCGGCTACGACGTCGCCGACTACCGGGCCATCGACCCGATGTTCGGAACCCTGCTGGATGCCGACGCCCTGATCCGCGAGGCCCACGGGCTGGACCTGCGCATCATCGTCGACCTGGTGCCCAACCACTCCTCCGACCAGCACGAGTGGTTCAAGCGCGCCCTCGCCGAAGGCCCCGGATCGGCCCTGCGCGAGCGCTACCACTTCCGCCCCGGCAAGGGCATGAACGGTGAACTCCCGCCCAACGACTGGGAGTCCATCTTCGGCGGCCCCGCCTGGACCCGGACCACCGACCCCGACGGCACGCCCGGCGACTGGTACCTCCACCTGTTCGCCCCGGAGCAGCCCGACTTCAACTGGGAACACCCGGCCGTCGCCGACGAGTTCCGCTCGATCCTGCGATTCTGGCTCGACATGGGCGTCGACGGGTTCCGCGTCGACGTCGCCCACGGCCTCGTCAAGGCCGAGGGCCTGCCCGACCTCGGCGCGCACGACCAGCTCAAGCTGCTCGGCAACGACGTCATGCCGTTCTTCGACCAGGACGGCGTGCACGAGATCTACCGCAGCTGGCGCGTCATCCTCGACGAGTACCCCGGTGAGCGGATCGCCGTCGCCGAGGCGTGGACGCCCACCGTCGAGCGCACCGCCAACTACGTGCGCAGCGACGAGATGCACCAGGCGTTCAACTTCCAGTACCTCGGCACCGCCTTCGAGGCCGCCGAGCTGCGCAAGGTCATCGACACCTCGCTCGACGCCATGCGTCCCGTCGGAGCCCCCACCACCTGGGTGCTCTCCAACCACGACGTGACCCGGCACGCCACCCGTTTCGCCAACCCGCCGGGCCTCGGCACCCAGATCCGCACCGCGGGCGACCGTGAGATGGGTCTGCGCCGCGCCCGCGCCGCGACCCTCCTGATGCTGGCGCTGCCCGGCTCCGCCTACGTCTACCAGGGCGAGGAGCTCGGCCTGCCCGACGTCACCGACCTGCCCGACGAGGCACGCCAGGACCCGTCGTTCTTCCGCGCCGAGGGCCAGGACGGCTTCCGCGACGGCTGCCGGGTGCCGATCCCGTGGACCCGCGAAGGCAGCTCGTACGGCTTCGGCGAGGGTGGCAGCTGGCTTCCCCAGCCCACCGGCTGGGGCGAGCTCTCCGTCGAGGCGCAGACCGGCGTCGAGGGTTCCACCCTTGAGCTGTACCGCGCGGCGATCGCCGCCCGCCGCGCCCACCCGGGACTCGGCGCCGGGACCGGCGTGGAGTGGCTGGAGGCCCCCGAGGGCGTCCTCGTCTTCGGACGCCCCGGCTTCGTCTGCACCGTCAACACCACCGCCCACCCGGTACGGATGCCGGTCCGCGGCAGTGTGCTGCTGGCCAGCGCGCCCGTGACCGTCGACGGCGCCGAGTTCGAGCTGCCCGCCGAGACCACGGTGTGGTGGACGGTGTGACGGTCCCCGCACCCCGTACCGGTGGAGCGCTGAGGCTCTCCGACATCGCCGGACAGGCGGCGGTCAGCGAGGCGACCGTCAGCCGGGTGCTCAACGGGAAGCCGGGCGTCGCGGACACCACGCGTCAGCGGGTGCTCGCGGCGCTCGACATCCTCGGCTACGAACGGCCCGTACGGCTGCGCCGACGCAGCGCCGGCCTGATCGGACTGGTGACTCCCGAACTCACCAATCCGATCTTCCCGGCGTTCGCGCAGTCCGTCGAGCAGGTCCTGGCCGGCCATGGCTACACCCCGGTGCTCTGCACCCAGCTGCCGGGCGGCGCCACGGAGGACGAGCTCGTCGAGCAGCTCGTCGAACGCGGCGTCGGCGGCATCGTCTTCCTGTCCGGGCTGCACGCCGACCTGTCGGCGGACCCGGCACGGTACGCCGCACTGTCCGACCGCGGCGTGCCGTTCGTCCTGATCAACGGCTACAACGAACGGATCAGCGCCCCGTTCGTCTCGCCGGACGACGCCGCCGCCGTACGGATGGCGGTCGGGCATCTCGCCGCGCTCGGTCACCGCAGGATCGGTCTGGCGATCGGACCGCAGCGCTATGTGCCGTCCCGCCGAAAGCGGGACGGCTTCATCGAGTCGGCGGTCTCGCTGCTCGGGCTGTCCCCTGCCGAGGCCGAACTCCTGGTCTGCTCCACGCTGTTCGGCGTGGAGGGCGGACAGGTGGCGGCGGGAGCCCTGCTCGACCGGGGCTGCACCGGCATCGTCTGCGGCAGCGACCTGATGGCCCTCGGTGTGGTGCGTGCCGCCCGGGGGAGGGGACTCGACGTACCGCGCGACGTCTCGGTCGTCGGCTTCGACGACTCGCAGCTGATCGCGTTCACCGACCCGCCGCTGACGACCGTGCGCCAGCCCGTGCAGGCCATGGCGGCGGCGGCGGTGGGGGCCCTGCTGGAGGAGATCGGCGGGAGCCCGGTGCAGCGCACGGAGTACGTGTTCCAGCCGGAGCTGGTCGTACGGGGCTCCACCGCGGCGGTCCGTACGGTCTGACCGGAGGCGGGACGAGCGGCAACGCAGAGGAGAGGCACCGGAGTCGGCCCAGGATGGGCCGGCGGGGAGTTGAACGACTCCGGGTGCCTCTCTCTGTCGTGACCGGCCCGGCCGGCCGGGCGCGTGGGGCCCGGCGCCGAAGCGGCCGGGACCCCCGGCCGACCGGACCGGAGTCGCCTTGAACTTAACAGGACCGCAATATTTTGCGAAAGAGCTTGCAGGAAGAAAGCTGCATCGTTTCGCGGATGTGAGCGGCGGGTGTCCAAAGGGTTGACCAGGGCAGGACGGGCTCGTACGGTCTGCTCCGCGGCAAGGTTTGCATTCTTGCAGCAAGAACCTTCATGAGCCTTGAGGGCACGGCGCGTTGTCACGTGAGGCTGCCCCGTCACCCGCATTTTCCCCCACAGCAGGAGGAAAGACATGGCACGCAGATCTCTGTCCGCCGCACTCGCCCTCGTGGCAGGCGCCGCCGTCCTCGCCGTCCCCACCGGCCTTGGACCGGCAGGAACCGCCCAGGCCGCAGGCCCGGGCGACAAGGACGTCACCGCCGTGATGTTCGAGTGGAAGTTCGACTCCATAGCCAAGGCGTGCAAGGACAGTCTCGGACCGGCGGGTTACGGCTTCGTCCAGGTCTCGCCGCCCCAGGAACACATCCAGGGCAGCCAGTGGTGGACCTCCTACCAGCCGGTCAGCTACAAGATCGCCGGCCGCCTCGGTGACCGCGCGGCCTTCTCCGCCATGGTCGCCGCCTGTCACGGTGCGGGCGTCAAGGTCATCGCCGACACCGTCATCAACCACATGTCGGCGGGCTCGGGCACCGGCACCGGGGGCAGCTCGTACACCAAGTACGACTACCCGGGCGTCTACTCCGCCGGCGACCTGAACGACTGCCAGTCGCAGATCAGCAACTACGGCGACCGCGGCAACGTCCAGAACTGCGAACTGGTCGGCCTGGCCGACCTGGACACCGGCGAGAACTACGTGCGCGGCCGGATCGCCACGTACCTCAACGACCTCCTCTCCCTCGGGGTCGACGGCTTCCGGATCGACGCGGCCAAGCACATGCCCGCCGCCGACCTCGCCGACATCAAGACCCGGCTGAGCAACCCGGGCGTGTACTGGAAGCACGAGGCGATCCACGGTGCGGGCGAGGCCGTCTCGCCCTCCGAGTACCTCGGAAGCGGCGACGTCCAGGAGTTCCGCTACGCCCGCGGCCTCAAGCAGGTCTTCACCAGCGAGAACCTCGCCAACCTGAAGAACTTCGGTGCCGGCTGGGGCTTCATGGAGTCCGGCAAGTCGGCCGTCTTCGTGGACAACCACGACACGGAGCGGGGCGGCGACACCCTGAACTACAAGAACGGCTCCGCCTACACGCTGGCCAGCGTCTTCATGCTGGCCCACCCGTACGGCTCCCCGGACGTCCACTCCGGCTACGAGTGGACCGACAAGGACGCCGGCCCGCCCAACGGCGGCACGGTGAACGCCTGTTACGCCGACGGCTGGAAGTGCCAGCACTCCTGGCGGGAGATCTCCTCGATGGTGGGCTTCCGCAACGCGGCCCGCGGCCAGGCCCTCTCCAACTGGTGGGACAACGGCGGCGACCAGATCGCGTTCGGCCGGGGTGCCAAGGCGTACGTCGCCCTCAACCACGAGGGCTCCGCGCTGACCCGCACGTTCCAGACCTCGCTGCCCGCAGGTGACTACTGCGACGTCCAGTCCGGCAAGGGCGTCACGGTGAACGGCTCCGGCCAGTTCACGGCCACGCTCGGCGCCGGAACGGCGGTCGCCCTGCACGTCAACGCGCGTACGTGCACCGGCGGTGGCGGCACAGACCCCGGAACCGGCACATCCGGCGCCTCCTTCGGCGTCAACGCCACCACCCAGCCCGGCCAGAACATCTACGTCACCGGCAACCAGTCCGCCCTCGGCAGCTGGAACCCGGCCGGCGCGCTGAAGCTCGACCCCGCCACGTACCCCGTCTGGAAGCTCGACGTGAGCCTGCCCGCGGGCACGTCGTTCGAGTACAAGTACGTCCGCAAGGACGCGAGCGGCAACGTGACCTGGGAGAGCGGCGCCAACCGCACGGCGACGGTGCCCGCCACGGGCAAGGTCACGCTGACGGCCGACGTCTGGCGCGCCTGACACCGACGGGAAGCCGCCCCCGTTCGCGCACCCGGGGTCCGGGTGCGCACCGGGGCGGCTCCCCGGACGCCGCCAACTCCCCGACTCACCGAACACCCAAGGAGACCCTTCCCGTGTCCCGTACCACCCTCAGACGGGGAGCCGTCGCCGCCCTGTGCGTGGCGCTCATGCCCGTCGTGCCTGCGGCATCCGCGTCCGCCGCACCGAAGCCTCCCGGCCCGCCGTCGGACGCGAAGCTGGCCTCCGAACCGGCCCGGCACGATCTGACCCGCGAGCAGTTCTACTTCGTGATGCCCGACCGGTTCGCCAACGGCGACACCTCCAACGACCGCGGCGGGCTCACGGGCTCGCGGCTGGAGACCGGGTACGACCCCACCGACAAGGGCTTCTACCAGGGCGGGGACCTCAAGGGCCTCACGAAGAAGCTCGACTACATCAAGGGCCTCGGCACCACGGCCATCTGGCTCGCCCCGATCTTCAAGAACCGCCCCGTGCAGGGCACGGGCAAGGACGCGTCGGCCGGCTACCACGGCTACTGGATCACCGACTTCACCCAGGTGGACCCGCACTTCGGGACCAACGCCGACCTGTCGACGCTGATCGACAAGGCCCACGGCAAGGGCATGAAGGTCTTCTTCGACGTCATCACCAACCACACCGCCGACACCGTCGACTACGCCGAGAAGGAGTACGGCTACAAGCCCAAGGGCGCCTTCCCGTACCTCGACGAGGACGGCCGTCCGTTCGACGACACCGCGGGCATGGCGGAGGTCGACGGGGACGCCTTCCCGTACACCCCGAAGAGCACCGGCACCAAGGTGCCCGCCTGGCTCAACGACCCCACGATGTACCACAACCGCGGTGACTCGACCTATGCGGGCGAGTCCACCGAGTACGGCGACTTCTCCGGCCTCGACGACCTGTGGACCGAGCGTCCCGAAGTCGTCTCCGGCATGGCGAAGATCTACCAGAAGTGGGTCCGCGACTTCGACATCGACGGCTTCCGCATCGACACCGTCAAACACGTCGACCTGGACTTCTGGACCCAGTGGGCGAACGCCCTCGACGAGTACGCGGCCGAGCGCGGCCGGGACGACTTCTTCATGTTCGGCGAGGTCTACTCCGCCGACACCGCGATCACCTCGCCCTACGTGACGCGAGGACGGCTGGACTCCACGCTCGACTTCCCCTTCCAGGAGGCGGCACGCCAGTACGCCTCCCAGGGTGCGCCTGCCTCGAAGCTCGCCGCCGTCTACGGTGACGACTACCGCTACACCACGGACAAGGCCAACGCCTACGAGCAGGTCACGTTCCTCGGCAACCACGACATGGGCCGTATCGGCACCTTCCTCAAGCAGGACAACCCGGACGCGGACGACGCCGAACTCGTCAGCAGGGCCCGCCTCGCCAACGAGCTGATGTTCCTCGGCCGCGGCAACCCGGTGATCTACTACGGCGACGAGCAGGGCTTCACCGGCGCGGGCGGCGACAAGGACGCCCGGCAGACCCTCTTCGCCTCGAAGACCGCCGACTACCTCGACGACGACCAGCTCGGCACGGACCGTACGCACGCCTCCGACGCGTACGACACCCAGCACCCCGTCTACCGCTCCATCGCCGCCCTGTCGAAGCTCACCAAGGAGCACCCGGCGCTGCGTGACGGCACCCAGACCGAGCGGTACGCGGAAGGTTCCGTCCACGCCTTCTCCCGTACGGATGCCAAGCGCCCGTACGAGTACGTCGTCGCCACCAACAACTCCGCCGAGGCCAGGACCGTCGAGCTCGCCACCGAGTCGGCTGGCATGAACTTCCGTACCTTGTACGGGGGTTCGGGCACCGTGCGCAGCGGGGACGACAGGAGGATCAGCGTCACCGTGCCGGCGCTCGGCAGCATCGTGCTGCGGGCCGACCGCCCGCTGGGCACCCCGGCCACCGCGCCCGCCCTCACCCTGAAGGCGCCCGCCGCCGGAGCCACCGGCACCGTCGAGCTCACCGCCGACGTCGACGGCGGACAGCTCAACCGCGTCGTGTTCGCCGCCCAGACCGGCAACGGTAAGTGGCGCACGCTCGGCTCCGCCGACCACGCCCCGTACAAGGTCACGCAGTACCTGGACCGCTCGGTCGCGGCCGGAACCACCCTGCGGTACAAGGCCGTTGTCGTCGACCGGACGGGACGCACCGCGAGTGCGCTCGCCTCGACCACCGCGGGCCAGGCCCCGCCGGCCGAGAAGCCCGTCGCCGTGGAACGCGACTACGCCGTCGTCCACTACAAGCGCGCGGACGGCGACTACGACGGCTGGCAGCTGAAGGCCGGGGAGAAGACCGCCGGCTTCATCGGGCGTGACGCCTACGGGGCGTTCGCCTGGGTCGCGGTCGACGAAGGCGCCTCCACCGTCCCGTACACCGTGGAGAAGGACGGCGCCGCCGACGGTCCGCAGCGCAGTGTCGACCTCGCCAGGACCGGCCAGGTCTGGATCGAACAGGGCAAGGAGGGACAGGCGACCGAGGCGCCCGACGGTGCCCAGCCGCCGCAGGACACCACGAAGGCCGTCCTCAACTACCACCGGACCGACGGCGACTATGACGGCTGGGGGCTGCACACCTGGACCGGGGCGAAGAACCCCACCGACTGGGCCAAGCCCCTTCAGCCGGTGAAGAAGGACGCCTACGGCGTCACCTTCGAGGTCCCGCTCACCGACGGTGCCACCTCGCTCAGCTACATCCTCCACAAGGGCGACGAGAAGGACCTCCCGAGCGACCAGTCCCTGGACATCGCGTCGCACGGGCACGAGGTCTGGATGCTCGGCGGTAAGCCCGGATACCTCCTGCCGCAGGCAGGCGGCGCACCCGCCCCGGACCTCACCGAGGCCGCGGCCCAGTGGATCGACAGCGACACCGTCGTCTGGAAGGTGAAGTCCACCGACGCCACCAGCCAGCAGCTCGTGTACGCGAAGGACGGCGGGATCTCCGTCGTCGACGGCGCGCTCTCCGACGAGGGGCAGTGGCTGCGGCTCAACGCCTCGACGCTCACGGACGCGCAGAAGGCCGAGTACCCGCACCTCAAGGACTACCCGGCGTTCAGCGTCGACGTACGCGACCGGGACAGGGTCCGCGACTCCCTGCGCGGCCAGCTCATCGCCACCCAGCGCGCCGCGAACGGCGCCCTGCTCGCCGCCACCGGGGTGCAGACCGCCGGCGTGCTCGACGATCTGTACGGGGAGCGGGCAAGCGGCTCCGCCCTCGGCCCGGTCTTCCTGCACGGCCGCCCCACCCTGTCCGTCTGGGCACCCACCGCCCGTACGGTCTCGCTCGAACTGGACGGCACGTCCGTCCCGATGCGGCGCGACGACCGCACCGGCGTCTGGTCCGTCACGGGGAAGAAGAGCTGGTACGGCAAGCCCTACCGGTACGTCGTGAAGGTCTGGGCGCCCACCGTCCAGAAGACCGTCACCAACAAGGTCACCGACCCGTACTCCACCGCACTGACCGCGGGCTCCGCCCGCAGCCTCCTCGTCGACCTGGCCGACCCGGCGCTGGCCCCGCGCGGCTGGTCCGGGCTGAAGAAGCCCGCCGCCGTCCCGCTGCGCGACGCGCAGATCCAGGAGCTGCACATCCGCGACTTCTCGGTCGCGGACAAGACGTCCAAGCACCCCGGTGAGTACCTGGCCTTCACCGACACCCGCTCGGACGGAATGAAGCACCTGACGCGGCTCGCCGACGCCGGCACCGGCTACGTCCACCTGCTGCCCGCGTTCGACATCGGGACCATCCCCGAGAAGAGGGCGGACCAGCAGAAGCCCGCGTGCGACCTGTCCGTCTACGCCCCCGACTCCGAGGAGCAGCAGGACTGCGTGGCGAAGGCCGCCGGGAAGGACGCCTTCAACTGGGGCTACGACCCGCTGCACTACACGGTCCCCGAAGGGTCCTACGCCTCCGACCCGGACGGCACGAAGCGCACGGTCGAATTCCGCCGGATGGTGCAGGGGCTCAACGGTGCGGGACTGCGCACCGTCATGGACGTCGTCTACAACCACACCGTCGCCTCCGGCCAGGACGACAAGTCGATCCTCGACCGCATCGTGCCCGGCTACTACCAGCGACTCCTGGAGGACGGCACCGTCGCCACCTCCACGTGCTGCGCCAACACCGCTCCCGAGAACACGATGATGGGCAAGCTCGTCGTCGACTCGGTCGTCACGTGGGCCAAGGAGTACAAGGTCGACGGCTTCCGTTTCGACCTGATGGGACACCACCCCAAGGCCAACATCCTCGCGGTCCGCAAAGCCCTCGACGAGCTGACCGTCGCCAGGGACGGCGTCGACGGAAAGAAGATCATCCTGTACGGCGAGGGCTGGAACTTCGGTGAGATCGCCGACGACGCCCGCTTCGTCCAGGCCACCCAGAAGCACATGGCCGGCACCGGCATCGCCACCTTCTCCGACCGGGCCCGCGACGCGGTGCGCGGCGGCGGCCCCTTCGACGAGGACCCCGGCGTCCAGGGCTTCGCCAGCGGGCTCTACACCGACCCGAACACCTCGAAGGCCAACGGCACCACGGCCGAGCAGAAGGCCCGGCTGCTGCACTACCAGGACCTGATCAAGGTCGGGCTGACCGGCAACCTCGCCGACTACACCTTCACCGACAGCAGCGGCCGTACGGTCAAGGGCTCCGCCGTCGACTACAACGGGGCGCCCGCCGGATACGCGGCGGCCCCCGGCGACGCCCTCGCCTACTCCGACGCCCACGACAACGAGACGCTGTACGACGCGCTCGCCTTCAAGCTCCCGGCGGGCACCCCGGCGGCCGACCGGGCACGCATGCAGGTGCTGGCCATGGGGGCGTCCGTGCTGTCGCAGGGGCCTTCGCTCTCGCAGGCGGGCACCGACCTGCTGCGCTCGAAGTCGCTCGACCGCAACTCGTACGACAGCGGTGACTGGTTCAACGCGCTGCACTGGGACTGCCGCGACGGCAACGGGTTCGGCCGGGGGCTCCCGCCCGCAGCCGACAACAAGGACAAGTGGTCCTACGCCAAGCCGCTGCTGACCTCGGCCACGCTCACCCCCGGGTGCCCGCAGATCGACGGGGCCTCCGCCGCGTACCGCGACCTGCTCACCATCCGGACCACCGAGAAGGAGTTCTCCCTTCCCACCACCGAGCAGGTCCAGTCCGCGCTGTCGTTCCCGCTCTCGGGGACGGACGAGACACCCGGTGTGATCACGATGCGCCTCGGCAAGCTGGTAGTCGTCATCAACGCCACCCCAGGCACCGAGAGCCAGCGCCTCGCGGACCGGGCGGGCACGGCGTACGTCCTGCACCCCGTCCAGGCGGCGGGCACGGACGCCACCGTAAGGAAGTCCGCGTACGACAAGGAGACCGGCACCTTCACCGTCCCCGGACGTACGGTCGCCGTCTTCTCCCTGCGCTGACGGGAAGAGCCGCACCCCCCCGGCCGTGGGGGGGGGGGCGGCCGGGGGGGGGGGGCCGCGGGGGGCCGGGGGGGCCCCCCCGGGCTCAGTTCTCGGGCCGGCCCCCCGGGGGCGCCCCCGCCACGTGGGAGGCCGGCCACAGCTCCGTATCTGCACGCAGC
>NZ_JBHXQO010000017.1:0-38385 GCF_042717135.1 Streptomyces sp. NPDC058620 | reverse complement strand
CTCCGCCCCCCCCCCACCCCCCCCCCGGCGTGCGGGGCCCCCGGCCCCCGCCGCCGCCGCGCCCCCCCCCCCCCCCCCCCGGCGGGGCGCCCCCCCCCCCCCCGGGCCCCCCCCCCGCGGCCGGGCTTGTGCTGTCCCCCGGGTCACCGCAAGGCTGAGGTCCGACAACCGGCCGGACCGTACACAGGAGCGCTTGATGCCGCAGATCACCGTCGACTATTCCGCCGAACTCGACGACACCTTCGACCGCCGCGGCTTCGCGCTCGCCCTGCACCCGCTGGTCGCCGAGACCGTCACCACGAAGGTCCCCAACTGCAAGACCCGGTTCCGCCGGGTGGAGGAGTCAGTCGTCGGGGAGGCGCCTGAGGGGGACGCGATCGTGCACATCTCGATCGGTCTGCTGTCCGGCCGTACGCCGGAGACCAAGCTGCGGCTGACCGAGGCCGTCCTCGTGCTGCTGGCCGGATATCTGAAGACCGCCGACGACCTGGTGGTGCACGCGTCGGCCGAGACCCGTGAGCTCGACCCGTCCTACCGGAAGAACTGAGCCAGGAGCCGCGTCACGGCCTTCGCTGCGGGGGCACGGACGGTACGGACGGCGCCAGCGTCGACAGGCGCGTGAGCAGGTCGCCGAACGGGCCGTCCACCGGTTCCTGGGCGAGCACCCGCAGGACGACGCCGGCCATCTCCTGGTCGTAGGCGGCGCTCACCGCGGCCAGCGCGGCGAAGTCGTGCACGAGCTGCATCTCCAGCTCGGACCGTGGGATGCGCCGTCCGTCGAGCCAGATCAGGGCCGTCGACTCGGCGAGCGAAACCCAGGAGCGCACGACCAACTCCAGCCGGGCGGGCGGGTCCTGGACGCCCAGGTGGCAGATGATCTGCTCGTACGCGGCCTGCCGCACCCCGTCGATCATGGCGTTCGCCGTCGAGGAGCCGACCGCGGGACCGCCGCGCATCAGCGCGGAGAAGCCGGGGCCGTGCTCCTCGACGAAGTCGAAGAACCGGCCCATCACCCGGAGCAGCCGGGCGCCGAGAGGCCCCTCGGGCGGTTCCAGGAAGCGGGCCGCCAGCTCGTCGGCGGCCCGGCCGAGCGCCGCCTCGTACAGGCTCTGCTTTCCCGGGAAGTAGTGGTAGACGAGCGGCCGTGAGATACCGGCGGCAGCGGCGATCTCGTCGATCGACACGTCGTCGGGGGAGCGGTGGCTGAACAACTCCAGCGCGACGCCGATCAGCTGCTGTCTGCGTTCTTCGACGCCCATCCTGCGCCGCACCCCGGTCGTCATGCCGTCAGCCTAGCCGGGGCCCGGGGGCGTCGGAGGTGTCAGAGGTCGAGGACCAGCCGTGCACCGCGGCAGCGCGAGACGCAGAGCAGCATGGAGTCCTCGCGTTCCGCGTCCGTCAGCAGTTCGTCCCGGTGGTCGATCTCGCCCTCCAGGACGCGCTGTTGACAGGTGCCGCAGAATCCCTGCTCACAGGAGTACGAGACGTACGGGAGCTCCTCGCGCACGGCCGCCAGGACCGACTGGCCGGCCGCTACCGGAACGGTTCTTCCGGAGCGGCGCAGTTCCACCTCGAAGGCCGTCGATGACATCGAGGCCGTCGACGAAGGGTCCGTGCCGGCGGCGGTGAAGCGTTCGAGGTGGAAGGAGCAGCCTTGGGGGAGCGCGGCGGCGACCGCGTCCATCAGGGGCCCGGGGCCGCAGACGTAGACCGCCGTGCCCGCCGCCGCCCCCGCCAGCGCCGCGGCGGCGTCGGGGTGGCCCGCCTCGTCCTCCGGTACCACGATGACCCGGCCGCCGTCCGCGCCGAGCTTCTCGATCTCGTCGAGGAAGGGCATGGAGGCGCGGGTACGCCCCCCGTACAGCAGCTGCCAGTCGGCGCCCGACGCCGCGACGGCCCGCAGCATCGGCAGGATCGGAGTGATGCCGATGCCGCCCGCCACGAACACGTAGGAGGGGGCCTCGACGAGCGGGAAGCGGTTGCGCGGCCCGCGCACCCGCACCTCCGTGCCCTCGTGCAACTGGGCGTGGACTTCGCGCGAGCCGCCCCGGCCGTCCTCGACGAGGCGCGGCGCGACGGTGTACGCGTCCCGGTCGCCGGGGTCCCCGCAGAGCGAGTACTGCCGCACCAGGCCGGACGGAAGCACGAGGTCCAGATGGGCGCCGGGCCGCCAGGCCGGCAGGTCGTCGCCCGCCAGCCGGAGCCGTACGACCCCGTCGGCGACCTCGTCCCGCTCGGTGATCAGCAACGGCCGGGTGGTGGTGGAGCGCCGCTCGGAGTAGCCCGAGACCGGCTCCGCCAGAGCGGGCATGGGCCACAGCGGTGACGCCTCGATGCGGCGGCGCATCGCCCGCCGGGCGAGCAGGGCGGCTCCGGTGACCACGACGAGGGTACGCAGACGGGGAAGGGCCATGTCTCAGTTCCTTCCCTGCATCCGGGCCTCGGCCGCCAGGGCCGCGGGCGAGTGGGAGAGGTAGTCGACGGCCTGGGCCGTGCTGCCCTCCTGCGAGGGGTGGTACGCACGGCTCAGATAGGTGGGGATGGAGCGGGCGATGGAGCCGGTGCTGGGCAGCGTGCCCTTCCTGCCGCTCGCCCGGAACTCCCTGAAGGACGCCTTGCCGGCGAGCAGGCTCGGGTCGTTCTCCATGAAGAACCGGGTGCCGCGCTGCCAGAGGAAGACGAGCGCGGTGAACGCGGTCGCCCAGGTGCGAACCCGCCGCCGGTACCCGCCGTCGACATGCATGAACACGTCGAAGGCGACCGAGCGGTGCTCGACCTCCTCGGCGCCGTGCCAGCGCAGCAGATCCAGCATCGTGGGATCGGCTCCGCGCCGGTCGAGCGCTTCGGCGTTGAGTATCCAGTCGCCGAGGAAGGCGGTGTAGTGCTCGATCGCCGCGATGATCGCGACCCGTTCCATGAGCCACCACGTGCGGGCCCGGCCGGGCGGCAGCGTCCTGTCGCCGAGCAGCTTCTCGAAGAACCAGTCGATCTGCGCGGTGTACGGGGCCGGGTCGAGTCCGAGCTTCTTCAGATGCGGCAGTACGTCGTCGTGGGCCTGGGAGTGCACGGCCTCCTGGCCGATGAACCCGATGACGTCCTGGCGCAGTTGCTCGTCGTGGATGTACGGCAGCACCTGGCGGTACACATGGATGAACCACCGTTCCCCCGCCGGGAGGAGCAGGTGGAGCACGTTGATGGTGTGCGCGGTGAACGGATCGCCCGGCACCCAGTGGAGAGGCGTCTTCTCCCAGTCGAAGGAGACCTTCCGGGCTTTGAGCGGAATCCGCTCCGACGCGACCGCCGCTGGCTGCGTGTTAGACATGCTGTCAATGTACTGACGGGTAAGCGAGGAGGACAGGGGTGTGCGGCGAATTCCTGCGCGACCACGGGCCGCAGCCCCTCAGCGGAGGGAGCCGACTCTGCGGCCGTCCGCCAGCAGCCCGTTGAGCTCGGCCCGGTCACCGGCGCGCGCGGGCACGGTCAGCAGGCGGCCCGGGGAGCTGCCCACCACGCCCCCCGAAGTGGACAGCGAGGCGAACTCCCGGGAGCCCGCCGCCACCACGTACCATCGCCCGCCCGCCGACTTCCAGAGCACACCCGCCAGCACCTGCGGCTCGCGCGGGCCGCAGGCAGGAGAGTCCTCGGCACGCGCCGCGACCGCCCCCGGGGCGGCCGGCGCCGCCGGATCGCGGAACTCGGCCAGGACCCGGCTCCCCGTACCCCGCCAGGTCTCCGCACGGACGCAGAGCCATCGCGCGGCCCCGCTGTTCTCGGGCAGCGGCTGGTGCGCGAACAGCCAGGAGTTCACCGACCGGACGCCCCCGGCCCGGACGGCGGGCAGCAGGCACGCGGTGCGCGCCCAGCTCTCCCGCTCGCCGCGTCCCGACACGTCGTGGGAGGCGGACGGGGCCCCGGACGTCAGCCGGACCGGAGTCGGCTCCCCGAGATCGGTCATCAGCCGGACGGCCTCCGCGTCCCGCACCTCCAGGGCGTCCCAGGAGCGGCACCCCGCCGCGGTGTCGCCGATCCCGGCCAGCGGGCCGGTCACCCCGTCGGGGTCGCGGGGCAGTGCACGGGGTGCCGCGCGCGGTGCGAGCAGATCCCGTACGGCCACCGACCGCACCCAGGGAGCCGTCAGATAGCGGACCCGGCCGTGCGCGCGCCCCACGACCAGGGCGTTCGAGCCCGCCGGGTCCGCTCCGTCGACCCGGGCGAAGTCCAGCACGGCCCCCCGGTCCTGACCGGGGTTGCTCGGCTCGGCGTACCGCACGATGCGCAGCCCGTCGTGGAACAGCACCACCGCGGCCTCGTCGACCACGCCCGCGTACAGCAGGTGCGGGGGCCCCATCGGAGGGCCCGTGGGCGTCCCGGGCGTCGCGGTGGACCGGTCGGCGTGCCCCGGCAACGCCCAGACGGCGAGGGCCCGGCGCAACAGTTCGGAATCCCGCGTGCGGTCGCCGCGGGCGGGCCAGACGGTGAAGTCGGTACGGGCCGAGCGCTGCCAGAACGTCGGCGGGACCCGGATCAGAGCGGCCGGGTCCAGGGCCTGTCGGGCCGCCGGGTTGCGTGCGTACGTGGGTACGGAGGACCGGTCCGGACCCCAGCCGCCCCCCGGCATCACCAGCAGCGTCCCGCACGCCACCAGCGCTCCGAGCCCGGCCAGCGCGGCCCGCGCACGCCGGCGCCTCAGCAACAGATCGGTGGGCCGCGCCTGTAGCGAGCAGGGATCGAACTCCGTCGAGGCCAGCAACGCGTGGGGCGCCGTCACCGCGTCGGCCTCCACCAGCGCCGCACCCGGGTCCGCCACCCCGGCGGCCGCGAGCACCCGGCACACCTCGGCATCCGCGAGCCCTTCCAGACCGCGCAGTACATGGGCGGCCCGGCACGGCCCCGAAACGGCGGACAGCGCCTGCTCCAGCGCGAGTTCGTCCGCTCCGCCGCAGCGCGGAAACAGCCGCAGCCCCCACACCTGGGGCAGGAACGGCGCCCCCCGCACCCGCCGCGGCCGGCCCCGCGACGACCGCCCGGCCTCCAGCGCCGCACGCACCACCCGCACCCGGAGATCCGCGTACCGCGGATCCATCACGGCCGCCCCTTCGGGCCTGCGCGGCGAAGGCAGCCCGGCCCCCGGGCCGGCCCCACGCGACCGGGGCAGGGACCGCTGGACGAGCCGGTGCGCCGTCAGCACCCGCCGGCTGCACCCGAGCGAGGACGGCAGCACGAGATAACCGATCCGGGTCAGCCGGGCGTAGTGCTCGACCAGCGCGGCATCCGCCCGCTCCGGATCACCCGGCCCGACCATGCGACGCTCTACGGAGGACGGCACTGCTCGACGCGGAGGCATGTTCAGCAGAACGAGCGAATGGTGGGATGGTCACCCCGGCATCCCGGGCGGGCAGGGGGCCATGCGCCCGCCTCCGCCGTTTCGCCCACGCGGCGGGCCGGGGCTCGCCATGCTGAAGCCATGACGACCACCTCGCGCGCACGATCCTTCGACGCGGCCGCCGCCGACTACGCCGCGAACCGCCCGTCGTACCCGACGGCCCTCCTGGACGCCGTCGAGGACCTGGCCGGGTTCGGTCTGGCCGGTGCGCGCGTCGCCGACATCGGCGCGGGCACCGGCCTCGGCACCGCGCTCCTGGACGCGCGCGGGGCCCGGGTGACGGCCGTCGAGCCCGGCGACGGTATGGCGGAGCAGTTCCGCCGCGCCCTTCCAGGCGTCCCCCTCGTCCGGGGCGACGGCAACCGCCTCCCGCTGAAGTCCGGCTCCCTCGACCTCCTCACCTATGCGCAGGCATGGCACTGGACCGACCCGGAACTGTCGGTCCCGGAGGCCCGCCGGGTGCTGCGCCCCGGTGGTGCGCTCGCCCTCTGGTGGAACGACTCGGACCCGAGGGTGCCGTGGATCGCCGACCAGGACGCCCGGCTGCGACGGCTCTTCGGCGGCGCCGGGACCGCGCTCGACTTCCGGGCCCGCTTCCGTCATCTGCCACCCGCACTCGCATGGACCACCCGCCAGGTGTCCTGGAGCCGCCGGGTGCCGCTCGACGTACATCTCGCCAACCTCGGCAGCTACTCCGACTTCCTGGTGATGGACAAGGACGTGGCGCTCGGCTTCTTCGCCGGGGAGCGCGAACGGCTGGCCGGTGCCTTTCCGGACGGCACGGTCGAGGAGACCTACGTGGTCAGTCTGGCCGTCGCGCGTCCGTGAAGAATCCGCCGTTCCGCCGCGCCGGGAGGGGGCCGCGGGGCACGATGGGCGGATGGTGACAAAGCTGAAGCGGCGCCGGGGACGGGGGCGTCGGGCTGCCGTCGTCGTGTGCGTCGGGGCTCTGCTCCTGGTCGGGTGCGGCGGGGGAGCGGCGGACGGTGACGGTGAGCGCGAGGTGCCGCCCACCGCGACCGGGACCCTGGAGCAACTGGCCGCCAAGGCGCACTGCGAGCCGAATCTGCAGACCGACGCGGAAGAGCTCCGGCAGGCCAACTGCCGCAGCGGTGACGGGCGTTACGTGCTGGCCACCTTTGCCACCGACCGTGGGCAGCGGGAGTGGATCGACGAGGCCAACGATTACGGCGGCTCGTATCTCGTCGGCCGGAGGTGGGTGGCGGTGGGCGACCCGGAGGTGGTCGCGGCGCTGCGCGGCCGGCTCGGGGGGACGGTGGAGACCGCCTCGCAGCACCACTCGGGGAGTAGTGGCAGTGGGGGGAGCGAGGAAGGGCACTCCGGTCACCACGGGAGCTGACCGCGCAGGTCCTGGGGGTGCCGCCGACCGGGTCAGCGGCAGGTGCGACCGTCGTTGATGCAGCTCACCACCCTCTTCATCGTGTTGCGGCCGAAGACGTTGATGAAGTCACCGTGGTCCGTGACGGGTTTGTGCAGCTGCTCCGGGAACGAGTCGACGGCGAAGCCGGGGCCCGGCGGGACGTCGTACACGATGCGCTGCACGAGCTGCGGAATGGCCCGGAATCCCGCCGGGCAACTGCCGTCGTCCTGAGCGAAGGCCACATGCGTGCGGTGATTCGCACTGTCGGTGTTCCGGCCGTCCCAGCAGCTCTGGAAGGCGAACGAGCGCACCACCTGGCTGCCCTCCGGGCAGATCGGGTACTTGTCCTTCAGCTGCCGGTTCTCGAATCCGGTGCAGCTCCAGGATGCGTTGGCGTTCGCGTCGCCATTGGTGAATGCCTTGGCGTCCCCGGTGATGATCCGCAGGAATCGCGGCATGGCCGTCACCTTCCCGCTGGGTGACCCGACGAATTTCAGTGTGACCTGGGACGGGGTCTGGATCTCCCCGACGTTCTGGTCCTTGCCGCCGCCGTCGGCGTCCACGTCGTTCTCGTCCTGGCCGTTCTGCAGACGCAGCACTGGCCAGTAGTACGTCGATTTGTCGCCCTGATTGCGACAGGTCGTCGCACCTCTGGCCAGGTCGTCGTCGCTCGCGAACGCGTCGTTGGCCTGGTTGCCCACGTAATCGTGCATATGGTGAGCGCCATTGCTCACTCCGGGCGCGACGATGACGTTGTCCGGGTTGAATTTCCCGTTCTCGTTGCGTCCGCAGTCGGTCGTGAACGTACCGCGTGAGGCGCCCCGCCGCTGGCGGGGGCGTTCGACGTTGGGCTGGACCGACTGGATATCGACGAAGTCGGAGGCTTCGGGGCCGTTGCCCTCCTGGTCGGGGGCCTCCGGGTCCTCGCCCGGGTCCTGGTCCTGGCCGCCTTGGTCCTGGCCGCCCTGGTCCTCCTGGTCCTGGCCGTCGTCGTCCCCGGTGCCGGTTTCCTCGCCGCCACCACCGTCGGTTCCGGCTCCGGCTCCGGCGTCGTCCGCGCGGAGGCTGCACGGGGCCAGCCCTGCCAGTCCCTCCGGCCGGTCCGCGCTGCGCTCGATGGCGATCCCGATACGGTCGAGGCTCGCCGTCCGTTTGTCCCTGAGCGGGCCGAGCACCGCGTTTTCGGCGAGATCGGGGTCCTGGGCGATCTGGTCCTTCCGGTCGGCGAACTGCTGGTACGCGTCGGTGATCTGCGTATCCATCGCCGCCAGTTCGCGGTCGACCTCCCCGCGTGCCTGTTCGGGCACGTCGGGAAGTTCGTTCCCCACGTCCGGACAGTCGATGGTGGACATCCGGGGACCCTCGTTGCGGGTCTGTTCCGGAGGCGAGCCGGACGATCCTTCTCCCGCGCTCGCGTAGACATTGACTGCGACCAGTCCACCTCCGCCCAGAATCAGTGCGGCCGAGGCGGCGATCGCCCGATTGGCCAGTGAGCTGCGTTTCTTGCGCGACGTGCGTCCCATGGAACTCCTCTGCTTCGAGGGAGAAGCGTGACGTTCCATACGCGCCACGCGGGGACCCTGTTCAGACCGTCGCGGAATTCATGGGAATCGGCCTTCGCGCATCATCCGGAATGACCAACTGTCAGGCAAACGACGCCATTTGCGCGTCCACGGGCGCGCCGGTCAGCCGGTTCGCGAGCGTGGACATCGTGTACGCGCCGATACCGAGCACCACCTCCAGCGCGTTCTGCGGGGTGTACCCGTGCGCCTGGAAGTTCGCGAGGGAGGCGTCGTCGACCGCGCCCGCCGTCGCGAGGACGTCCAGTGTGAACTGCCGTACCGCCTCCAGCCGTTCGTCGGCGAGTGCCGGAGCGCGGACGTCGCGCAGCGCGGCGATCAGCTCCCCGTCCGCGCCGAGCGCGGTGAGCTTCGCCGTGTGCATCGCCACGCAGATGTGGCACTCGTTGCGGGTGGCGATCGTCATGATCACCACCTCGCGGGAGAGCGGGTCCAGCGTGGCCGACTCGAAGATCGCGCTGATCTTCAGGAAGCCGTCGAGCAGCTGGGGCGACGTGGCGAGCCGCGCGACGGCGGAGGGCAGGTAGCCGGACTTCTTCGCCACGGTCTCCATGGCGCTGCGGGCGGCGGCGGGAGCGGTTTCGAGGGTGTGCTCGGGGAACACGGACGAGGTGATGGCTGACATGCGTACCTCTCGGCGTAAACTCGACAACGTGATTGACGAAAAGGTAAACCAGGTTGTCGAGATGTGCAATGGCTGAACCGGAGGGAGGTGCGGGATTCGAGCTGCCGCTGCTGCTGTTCGCGGGGTTCAGGTCGATCATCGACGAGCTGCACCGCGAGCTGGCGGCGCACGGTCACCCGGACGTCCGGCCGGCCTACGGCTTCGCCCTCCAGGCGGTCGGGCGGGACGGCGCGAGCGCCAGCGAGGTCGGGCGCAGGCTCGGGGTCTCCAAGCAGGCGGCCGGCAAGACGGTGGAGAAGCTGGAGGCGCTCGGTTACGTGGAGCGCGTCGAGGATCCGCGGGACGGCCGCCGCAAGCTCGTCCGGCTCACCCCGCGCGGCACCGACGTACTCGTCAGGTCCGCCCGGGAGTTCGACCGCGTCCGGGCGGAGTGGGTCGCGGCGCTCGGCGCCGAACGCGTGACCGCGCTGGAGGCGGACCTTCGCGCGATGGCGCCCGCGAGCGCGTTCCGTCTCGACGCGGCGGGGTGGTTCACGGGCTGAACCACCGGACGGGGCGCCGGGGGCTTACGCCGCCACCGGGCCGGCGCGGCCCCGTTCTCTGCCCCCGGCCCCTACCCCCGGTCCAGATACGCGAGCACCGCGAGGACGCGGCGGTTGTCGTCGTCCGACTGCGGCAGGCCGAGCTTCCCGAAGATGTTCGACGTGTGCTTGGCCACCGCCCGCTCCGTGATCACCATCTGCGAGGCGATCGCCGTGTTCGAGCGGCCCTGGGCCATCAGCTCGATGACCTCCCGCTCGCGTGGCGTGAGGCCCCCCATCGGCTCGTCCCGCGCACGCCGCGACAGCAGCTGCGAAATCACCTGCGGGTCCATCGCCGTGCCGCCCGCGGCCACCCTGCGCACGGAGTCGATGAACTGGTCCGCGTCGAAGACCCGGTCCTTCAGCAGATAGCCGATGCCACCGTCGCCGTCCGCCAGCAACTCCCTTGCGTACAACTGCTCCACGTGCTGCGAAAGCACGAGTACCGGCAGTCCGGGCCGGCTCCGCCGTGCCGCGAGAGCGCACTGCAGCCCCTCGTCCGTGTGCGACGGCGGAAGCCGGACGTCGACCACGGCGACGTCCGGTTTCAACTCGGCGAGGGCTCTGGTCAGTTCGGGCCCGGTCTCCACGGCCGCCGCGACCTCGAAGTCGTACGCCTCCAGCATGCGCACCAGGCCGTCGCGCAGCAGGAAGAGATCTTCGGCTAGGACAACTCGCAAGGAATCTCCATGGTCACCATGGTGGGACCGCCCGCGGGGCTGCTGACGGCCAGTACGCCGTCGAATGTACCGAGTCGGCGTTCGATCCCGCGCAGTCCGGAGCCGGAACCGATGACGGCACCGCCCTGGCCGTTGTCGGTGACGGAGATCCGCAGCATGCCCTCCGCGTGGTGCATGTCCACCCAGAGGCGGTCGGCACCCGCGTGCTTCACCGCGTTCGTCAGCGTCTCGCCCACCGCGAAGTACGCCGCGGACTCGACGGGCGCCTCGGCGCGCCCGGCCAGCTCCACCGTCACCTCCGACCGGACGGGCAGGCGCAGCGCCAGGGCCTTCACCGCGTCGCCGAGCCCCCGCTCCGCGAGTACCGGCGGATGGATGCCCCGTACGAGGTCACGCAGCTCCGTGAGGGCCTCCGCCGAGGACTCGCGGGCCATGGCCAGCATCTTCTTCGCCTGTGCGGGGTCCTTCTCGATGAGCGCCTCGATGGTGCCGAGATTCATGCCCATCGCGACCAGCCGGGCCTGCGCGCCGTCGTGCAGATCCCGCTCGATGCGCCGCAGCTCGGCCGCCGCCGTGTCGACGGCCTCGTGCCGCGTCTCGGTGAGCCGGTCGACGCGCTGCGCCAGCGCCTGCTCGTGGGTGGGAGCGAGCAGCGAACGGGCCATCAGGAAGTGCACACGCAGCAGTGGTTGGGCGGCCCTCGTGCCCACGGCGAAGAGCACGACGCCGAGTGCGGCGGCGGCCAGACCTGTCAGCTGGCTGGAGACCGGTACGAACGCGTACCAGTACGTGCTGTCCTGGAACACCCGCCACAGGCCCGCCGCCAGGACGAAGCCCTCCACCGGGTAGGCCATCAGCCCGAAGGCGAGGACGGCCACCACGCATCCGGCCGTCATGTCGACCAGCAGCCACTGGAGGTCCCGCCAGGTCGCCGGGTCCTTCAGCATCAGCGTCGTCCGCTCCACCTGCCCGGTGAACCCGGTACGCAGGTCCGGCGGAGAGGCGCGGTACGGGACGGGGATGCGGACGTCCGACCAGGTGGCCGCGTACAGCCGGCGCTGATTGGCGTGCTTGCGCACCGTCTCCAGGACGAACGGCGTGGTGACGAGGCCGATGCCCAGCACGATGAACACGATCGAGAGCACCGCCAGGACGAACAGGGTCACCGACCCGGCCAGGCTGATGACCGACAGGACGAGGCCACGCCATGCGGCCTGCGTCGCTCCCCGTATCCGACTCCGTGTCGCAGTCATGTTCACAGGTCCTCTTCCCTCACCTGATCCCGGGCCGAGCCCCGGTCCGAGGACAGTCTCACCCGGCGGGTGCCCCGGCCGTCAGCCGTTTCACCACCGGGCCGGGGGTGTACCCAGCACCACCCCCGTGGTCGCCCTGCGGCTCCCGCATTGGGGGCGTCGGCGGCTGGGGCGCCGGACCGCCCGTCCCTAGATTCGGAGGCGTCCTGTTCGGTGTTCGCCGGGCAACGTCTACTTCTGGGGGCGGAACCGCATGAGGCGCAACCTCGCGGCACGTTTGGGTGTGTGGAGCGCACACCACCGTAAGACTGCTGTTTTCGGCTGGCTGCTCTTCGTCCTGCTCGCCACGGGCATCGGCGGAGCTTCCGGCATGGTCGAGATGACCGAGGCGGAGAGCGGCGCGGGTGACTCGGCGCGGGCCGAGCAGATCCTGGCCGACGCGGGCCTCGGCCACCCGGCCGGCGAGCTGGTCATGGTGTCCGGCAGACAGGCCGGAGAGTGGAAGGACGCGGCCCGTGAGGTGTCAGCGGCCGTGGAGAGGACCGGCGAGGTGCGGAACCTCTCCGCTCCCGTCCCCTCGAAGGACGGCAGGGACGCACTGATCACCTTCGAGATGAAGGGCGACGCGGCGACCGCAGCCGACCGGGTGCAGCCGGTGCTGGACGCGGTGTCCGGTGTCCGGGAGGCCCGGACGGACGTGGAGATCCACCAGTTCGGCGAGGCCAGTGCCAGCAAATGGCTCGGTGACCTGCTCGCCGAGGACTTCCAGAAGGCCGAGTTCACGGCCGTACCGCTGGCCCTGGGCATCCTGCTGGTCGCCTTCGGCGCGGTGGTGGCCGCCCTGCTGCCGGTCGGACTCGCTCTGACCGCGTGCATGGCAGCGTTCGGCCTGCTGACGTTGGCCAGCCACCAACTGCACCTGTTCCAGACGACGTACTCCGTGATGTTCCTGATGGGCTTCGCCGTCGGCGTCGACTACTGCCTCTTCTACCTGCGGCGCGAGCGTGACGAGCGGGCCGCGGGGCGGGACGCCGAGACGGCGCTGCGCATCGCCGCGGCCACCAGCGGCCGGGCCGTGCTCATCTCCGGTGTCACGGTGATGGTCGCGATGGCCGGCATGTTCCTGTCCGGACTGATGCTGTTCAAGGGCTTCGCGCTCGCCACGATCCTGGTGGTCTTCATCGCCATGCTGGGTTCGGTGACGGTGCTCCCGGCCCTGCTGTCCTGGCTGGGCGACCGGATCGACGCGGGACGCGTACCGCTCCTGAACCGGCGCGGCAGGAAGGGGGCGCGGAGGAGTGGCGGCATCGCGGGCACGGTCCTGAAGCCGGTGCTCGCCAGGCCGAAGCTCTTCGCCGTCGCCTCGGCCGCCGTGCTGCTCGCCCTGGCGGCGCCCGCGCTCGGTATGAAGACGGAACAGCTCGGTATGGAGAAGCAGTTCGGCTCGGACTCCGAGCTCGCGGTCGCGTACGCCCACATCTCCGGGAGCTTCCCCGGCGGCCCCGACCCGGCCGTGATCGTGGTGAAGGCCGACGACATCACCTCGCCCGGGGTCCGCGAGGCGCTCGGCTCCTTCGACGAGGTCACCGTCCACCGGGCACAGAACATCGCGGAGATCGAGGTGCCGCTCCCCGGCGGCAAGGCCGATCTGGCCGAACTGCGCGACCACCGGGTGCCGCAAGCCTTCGACGGGACGGGCGCCGAGGCGTTCGTGACCGGTGAGATCGCCGGGTCCGTCGACTTCAACGACCAGCTGAAGCGCGGCATCGTCCCGGTCTTCGCCTTCATCACCGTGGTGACGTTCCTGCTGATGCTGTTCTGCTTCCGCTCGTACGTCATCGCCGTGACGTCCATCCTGCTCAACCTCCTCTCCGTGGGCGCCGCGTACGGAGTGATGGTCGCCGTCTTCCAGCACGGCTGGGGTGCGGAGCTGATCGGTTCCGAGGGGGTCGGCGCGATCGAGTCCTGGATGCCGCTGTTCGTCCTCGTGGTGCTGTTCGGCCTGTCCATGGACTACCACGTGTTCGTCGTGTCCCGGATCCGCGAGGCCCGCGAGAGCGGCCTGGACACCCGGGCCGCGATCGACATGGGCATCCGGCGCACGGCCGGAGCGGTGACCGGCGCCGCGGCGATCATGGTGGCCGTCTTCGCGGTCTTCGGCACGCTGTCCATGCAGGACATGCAGCAGATGGGCGTCGGTCTCGCCGTCGCGGTGCTGCTGGACGCCACGATCGTACGGATGGTCCTGCTGCCCTCGGTCATGTCGCTGCTGGGCGAGCGGAACTGGCGCATCCCGCGTGGCCTCTCCCGGCTGCCGGGCCTGGAGCACGGCGAGGCCGCGCCCCGGACCGAGCCGGCCGGAGCCCGGGCGGAGCCGGCCGGGCGCGGCTGACCCGATCCGAAGAGGCGGCCCCGGGCACGATCCGAAGAGGCGGCCCCGGCCACGATACGAAGAGGCGGCCCCCCCGCCCGGTACGAACCGGGCCAGGGGCCGCCTCTCACGTGGGCCGCGCCGCAGGGCGAGCCTGGGCGCGGTCAGGGAGCGTACTTGTAGCCGACGCGCCGGATCGTCTGGATCGCACGGCGGTGCTCCGCACCCAGCTTGCGCCGCAGCCGGGCGACATGGACGTCTACGGTGCGCCCGTCGCCCACGTGCCCGTAACCCCAGACCGTGGTCACCAGCTGATCGCGGGTGTGGACCCGGTGGGGATGTGCCACGAGGTGGGCGAGGAGCTCGAACTCCAGGTAGGTGAGGTCCAGCGGGACCCCGTCCACCGCGGCGGTGCGCCGGGTGGAGTCGATGCGGACGGGCCCGCTGCCCGGGTCCTGTGCGACCGGCTCGGGCACGAACTGCTGCCCGGACACGGCCTGTCCGGCCCCCGCGTGCTGCCGCTGCCGGGAGGCCGCGACGGCTCCGGCGATGGCCGGCTGCTGGTCGGCCGGTACGAGTACCAGGTAGCCGATCATCGGGGGCTGCCCCGGCAGCGCGGGCAGGGTGTGCTGCGGCGCGGGCAGCCAGGTGGCTCCCGGCGGCAGCAGGTCCGCCACATCGGCGAGCTGGACGACCTCGTCGGGGTCGACGGAGCGCAGCCGGTGGCGGTGGGGAGAGAAGGGGCGGGCGGTGGAGGTGGCCGCAGCGGACGCCGCTGATGCCGCGGTGGCGGCGGAAGCGGCGGAGAAGGTACGAGTGTTCGCCATGAGGGTCAGCTCTTTCGCGCGAGGAGTCGTCGAGGACGGACGTACGTCGTGCGCGCGGGCCGAAGACCGGGGTGAGCGGCTTTAGAGGGCCTGCGCGTTCCACGCGCGGCAACACACCCGGTCGAAGTCATGATGCTGACGAGAGGGCCAGAACGGCTCGAGGTCGCTGCGACCCGACGAGGTGTGCTGGAAGCTGGCCATGCCCCCATTGAAGCAGACATCGCGGCAGTGCAGCAGAGTCCTCTCACCCGTCGATACGGTCCTTCGGGACGGGAGCCGCCGACCGACGACGCGGGGGCGCCCACCGGCATCCGGTGAGCGCCCCCGCGTACGGACGAAGAGCGGGATCAGACCTGGTCGGCCTTCTCCAGCGCGGTGCAGCAGGTGTCGACGATCAGACGCGTGACGATGTACGGGTCGACGTTTGCGTTGGGGCGACGGTCCTCGATGTAGCCCTTCTGGTCCTGCTCGACCTGCCACGGGATACGCACCGAGGCGCCGCGGTTGGAGACGCCGTAGCTGTACTCGTTCCACGGGGCGGTCTCGTGCAGACCCGTCAGACGGTCGTCGATGCCCGCGCCGTAGTTCTTGACGTGGTCCAGCGGCTTCGAGCCCTCGCCGAGCGACTCGCACGCGGTGATGATCGCGTCGTAACCCTCGCGCATCGCCTTGGTGGAGAAGTTGGTGTGCGCACCGGCGCCGTTCCAGTCGCCCTTGACCGGCTTCGGGTCCAGGGTCGCGGAGACGTCGAAGTCCTCGGCGGTGCGGTACAGCAGCCAGCGGGCGATCCACAGCTGGTCGGAGACCTCCAGCGGAGCCAGCGGGCCCACCTGGAACTCCCACTGGCCGGGCATGACCTCGGCGTTGATGCCGGAGATGCCGAGGCCCGCCTTGAGGCAGTTGTCGAGGTGCTTCTCGACGATGTCGCGGCCGAAGATCTCGTCGGCGCCGACACCGCAGTAGTAACCACCCTGCGCGGCCGGGAAGCCGGCCTCGGGGAAGCCGAGCGGGCGGTGGCCGTCGAAGAAGGTGTACTCCTGCTCGATGCCGAAGATCGGCTCCTGGCCTGCGAACTGCTCGGCGACCGGACGCAGCGAGGCACGGGTGTTGGACTCGTGCGGCGTCATGTCGATGTTGAAGACCTCGCACAGGACGAGGACGTCGTCACCGCCGCGGATCGGGTCCGGACATGTGAAGACCGGCTTCAGCACCCGGTCGGAGGCGTGGCCCTCGGCCTGGTTGGTGCTCGAACCGTCGAAGCCCCAGATGGGCAGGTCCGCCACATCCGTGGAGGGCGACCCGGCCATGATCTTCGTCTTGGAGCGAAGCTTGGCGGTCGGCTCGGTGCCGTCGATCCAGATGTACTCAGCCTTGAACGTCACGGAAGCCATCCTTCGGGGGGTGCTGCGGTCTATGCTGCGCAGCTTCGCAAGACGCGATTTCCCGGCCGTTGCCCGAATGTGAACCCCGTGTTACCGAGGTTTCCTCCGTTACTGCCCGCCCTCCGTGCGCCGGTAGCCGGAACGTCATCGGGCAGGTGAATCGGCCGCGTCGTATACGGGGCGGCACACTGGCTCCCATGACCACACCAACTGCTCCGAACACACCGCTGCGGATCGGCCTGCTGGGCACGGGCCCCTGGGCCCGCAACACCCAGGCCCCGGCCCTCGCCGACCACCCCGGCGTCCGGCTCAGCGGGGTCTGGGGCCGTCGCCCCGAGGCCGCGAAGGCGCTGGCCGCCGCCCACGGCACCGAGGCGTACACCGGCGAAACGGGCGTCGACGAGCTCTTCGCGGCGAGCGACGCGGTGGCGTTCGCCCTGCCGCCGGACATCCAGGCCCCGCTGGCGGTCCGCGCCGCAGCCGCCGGCTGCCACCTGCTGATGGACAAGCCGATCGCGACCACGGTCGTGGGGGCACGGGAGCTCGCCGACGCCGCGGAGCGGGCCGGGGTGGCGTCCGTGGTCTTCTGCACCTTGCGGTTCGCCACCGAGACGGCCCGGTGGATCACCGAACAGGCCGCGGTGGACGGCTGGTTCACCGCCCGGGCCCAGTGGCTCGGCGCGCTGTACGCACCCGAGGCGACCAGCGAGTACGCCGCTTCGCCCTGGCGCCGGGAGAAGGGCGGCCTGTGGGACGTCGGCCCCCACGTGCTGTCGGTGCTGATCCCGGTGCTGGGCGAGGTGACGGAGGTGACTGCGGCCCGCGGCCCCGCCGACACCACCCACCTGGTGCTCCGCCACACCTCCGGGGCTTCGAGCACGGTGACGCTCGGGCTGGGCGCACCCGTTGCGGCGGCGGGCATGGAGATCGAGCTGAGGGGCGAGCGCGGCGTGGTCACCCTGCCGGACTGGGGCGACGCGGTGGGCGCGTTCCGGGGCGCGGTGGACGCGCTGACCGAGTCGGTACGTACGGGAGTGCCGCACCCCTGCGACGTACGGTTCGGGCTGCGCCTGACCGAACTGCTGGCCGAGGCCGAGGCGGGTGCGACGCCCGGGCGGGCCGTCTGACCGGGCCGCCTGACCGGGCCGTTCGAGCGGGCCCGTCCGAGTGGTGAGTGCGGGGCGGGTGATCGCCCGTCCCGTCCCGCGCGCCCTCATTCCGGTGGCAGCGCCCGGCACAGTGCGTCCAGGGCGTGCGGATAGGCGGGTTCGGCCGGGGTCGAGTACCCCACGACCAGCCCGTCCCGCCCGTCTCCGGCCGCGGCCGGATGCAGGTAGTCGGACAGCCCCTCGACCGCCAGCCCCTGCCAGGCCGCCGCACGCACCACCGAGTGTTCCGTTCCCGGCGGCAGTTCCAGGACCGCGTGCAGGCCCGCCGCGATCCCGGAGACCCGGACGTACGGCGCCCGCTCGGCCAGGGCGGCCACGAGCTGGTCGCGGCGGCGCCGGTGGCGCTGTCGCATCCGGCGCACCTGCCGGTCGTACGAGCCCGACTCGACGAAGTCCGCGAGCGTCAGCTGCTCGGTGGCGCTCGACCACTGCTCCCGCTCGCCCTTGGCCGCCACGACGTCCTCCACGAGCCGTTCCGGAAGCACCAGCCAGCCGATCCGCAGCGCGGGGGAGAGGCTCTTGCTCACCGATCCCAGCAGCACCACATGCTCGGGGTCCAGGCCCTGCACCGCGCCGACGGGCTGCCGGTCGTAACGGAACTCCCCGTCGTAGTCGTCCTCCACGACCACGCCGCCGGCCGCCCGCGCCCAGTCGACCACGGCGGCGCGCCGCTCCGGATGGAGGGGGCCACCGGTCGGGAACTGGTGCGCGGCGGTGAGCAGCACCGCCCGGTCGGTTCCCCTCAACTCGTCGACGTGCGCGCCGTGTTCGTCCACGAGGAGCGGGCGGGTGCCGACCCCCTGAGCGGTGAGCAGCTCGCGGTGGAACGGCAGCCCGTACGCCTCCACCGCCCACGGTCCGCCCAGCACGTCCGCCAGCAGGCGCAGCCCGTGCGCGGCGCCCGAGCAGAGCACGATGCGCTCCGGGGCCGTCCGGACGCCGCGCACCCGGGCCAGATAGCCGGCCAGGGCGCGCCGCAGCTCCGGCCGCCCACGCGGATCGCCGGGCCCGAAGGCGTCGTGCGGCGCCTCGGTGAGCGCCCGGCGGGCCGAGGCCAGCCATGCCGTCCGGGGAAAGACCGAGGGGTCCGGCTTCCCCTGGACCAGGTCGTGTACCGGGCGGGCGGTCCGGGGCGGGGTCCGCTGCCGGTGTACGGGAGTGACGGGGGCCGCCCGCTCGGCGACCCGGGTGCCCGAGCCCTGGCGCGCGGTCAGCCAGCCCTCGGCGACGAGCTCCGCGTAGGCGTCGGCGACGGTGTTGCGGGCCAGTCCCAGATCGACGGCGAGCGAACGGTACGGCGGCAGACGGGTGCCCGGAGCGAGCCGCCCGCTCTGAACGGCCCCGCGCAGCGCCCGCATGAGGACGGCCCGCCGGTTGCCCGTCCCCGAGAGGGCCAGCGGCAGATCGCTGCCGAGGACCTCCGCGGAATTGACCCATGAATCAATCATCGAAATGCACCCCGTAGCCGGTCGCCGGTTCTCGTAGATTCGTACCCATGACGACGACAGAGATCAAGACCGACGCCCCGGCCGCCACCACCGGCACCACCGTCCGGCTCAACTTCGCGAAGGCCGCCCCGAAGGCGTTCCGCGCCGTGATCGGCCTGGACGCGGCGGCGCGTGAGGGGCTCGACCCGACGCTGGTCGAGCTGGTGCAGATCCGTTCCTCGCACCTCAACCACTGTGCGTACTGCCTCCACATGCACACCACCGACGCCCGGAAGGCGGGCGAGAGCGAGGAGCGGCTGCACATGGTCGCCGTATGGCAGGAGGCGACGCACTTCTTCACGGAGAAGGAGCAGGCGGCGCTCGCCCTCACCGACGCGGTCACCCGGGTCGCGGACGGCGGGATCTCCGACGAGGTGTACGGGCGGGCCGCCGCCCACTTCGACGAGTCGGAGCTGGCCCGGCTGCTCGCCCTGATCTTCACCATCAACACCTGGAACCGGATCGCCCTGGCCACGGGCAAGCGCGCCGGGACCGACGAACGCTGATCTGCCGTGGGCTGTCCCCACGCCCCAGGCCCCGGCCCCCTTCGATCCGCCCGGCGCCTCAACGCCCCAGCGCGTCCCGTACCGCCTCGTCCGTACGTCCCACGACCGCCGTCCCGTCGTCCGCGGTGATGATCGGCCGCTGGATCAGTTCGGGGTGCGCGGAGAGCGCCTCGATCCACCGCTCCCGGGAGCCGGCCTCCCTGGGCCACTCCCTGAGCCCGAGCTCCTTCGCGGCCGCCTCCTGGGTCCGTGTGATGTCCCACGGCTCAAGACCCAGCCGTTCGAGCACGGCCCGTATCTCGCCGGGCGAGGGCACATCGTCCAGGTAGCGGCGGACGGTGTATTCGGCACCCTCCGCGTCGAGCAGATCCACTGCGCTGCGGCACTTGGAACACGCCGGATTGATCCAGATCTCCATGGTGCCCAGGTTACGCGAGTGAGTCGCGAAAGCCCTTCTGGCCAGGGGCGATTGTCAGTGGGGGGCAGTAAAATGGAGGGAGTTCGTGAGGGTTCCACCACCGTGCCAGGAGGTTGCCGATGGCCGTTGCCGCAGTCACGACCAAGCCGCTCCACAACCAGCTCCCCAAGCCTCTCCAGAGGAAGCGGCTCCCCGCGGGCCGGCCCCGCGAGTGGTACGTCTCCCACAACCGCCGCCTCAAGGCCATGCGCCTGGCGATCGCCCTGCTCGACACGGGTGTCTACCAGCCGTCGAGCGCCACCAACATCCGTATACGCACCATGGCCGAGCGCCTCGGCATCCACCCACCGTCCGACACCACCTGCCGCATGGTCCGCACCCTGATCCGCTACGGCCGCTGACCACCGCTGCCCGCAGCTGACCTGTGCCCCCGGGAGACCGGGGGCACAGCCATGTCGGGACGATCCGTCAGTGATCCGGCGGGCGCTTCAGAATCCATTGCAGGTGGCCGTCGCGGAGGCCCCGGACGCCGTGGCCGTACGGGGTGCACCGTCGTCCACGGTCACTGAGCACAGGACCTTTCCGCCCGCCGCCCCGATGGTCGAGGTTCGCTCATGGTGTCCAGATTCGGGCCAGTCCTTCTTCCCCGCGAGTCCGCGACCCGGTCGGCGTACACGGCATGCGGCCCGGCCGGGCTCCGCCTTGACTGAGGTCATCGCGAGTGCTGGGAGGCGCAGATGACAGGACGAGGCGTACGAGGAGTACGGGCCCTACTGCTGGCGGCAGCGGTGGCGACGACGGCCGTCGGCTGCTCGGACGAAGACGGCGGCGGCGCATCGGACGTCGCCTCCGAGGCGGCGTCCGCCGCCTCCTCACTTGCATCGAAGGGTTCGGACGTGGCCGCATCGGCCACGGCCGCCGCCCGGGAGAAACTCGACGGCTTCAAGGATGGTGTGGACGCCAAGGGGGACGTCGTGCTCGGCGACGTGAGCAGGGACGCCGACGGCCGCTCCACGGTGAAGGTCACGGTGACCAACGGTTCCGGCTCCGCCATGTCCTACGCCGTCCAGATCAACTTCCGCGACAAGGACGACAACCTGCTCGACACGGTCGTCGTCTCGGTCGACAACGTGCAGCCGGACAGGAAGAAGGACGCCACGGCCCGCAGCAACCGCACACTCGACGGCGACGTGACCGCTCAGCTCGGCCGCGCCCTCCGCCACTGACACCGCCCACGAACACCGCACAACAGCTGAGGGCCGCTACCCGGCGAACGGGTAACGGCCCTCAAGCGGTGGCTACGACGACCTGCTGGTCATCGACCCGCGGTTTAGATGTCGAAGTACAGCTCGAACTCGTGCGGGTGCGGGCGCAGCTGGATCGGGGCGATCTCGTTCACGCGCTTGTAGTCGACCCACGTCTCGATCAGGTCGGACGTGAAGACGCCGCCAGCGAGGAGGTAGTCGTGGTCCGCCTCCAGGGCGTCCAGGACGGCCGGGAGGGAGGTCGGGACCTGCTGGACGCCCGCGTGCTCCTCGGGGGCCAGCTCGTAGAGGTCCTTGTCGATCGGCTCGGCGGGCTCGATCTTGTTCTTGACGCCGTCCAGGCCGGCCATCAGCAGCGCGGAGAAGGCGAGGTACGGGTTCGACGACGGGTCCGGGGCGCGGAACTCGACGCGCTTGGCCTTCGGGTTGGAGCCCGTGATCGGGATGCGCATCGCGGCGGAGCGGTTGCGCTGCGAGTAGACCATGTTGACCGGGGCCTCGAAGCCGGGGACCAGGCGGTGGTACGAGTTCACCGTCGGGTTGGTGAACGCCAGCAGCGACGGGGCGTGCTTCAGGATGCCGCCGATGTAGTAGCGCGCCATGTCCGACAGGCCCGCGTAGCCCTGCTCGTCGTAGAAGAGCGGCTCGCCACCGGCCCACAGGGACTGGTGGACGTGCATGCCCGAGCCGTTGTCGCCGAAGATCGGCTTCGGCATGAAGGTCGCGGTCTTGCCGTTGCGCCAGGCGACGTTCTTCACGATGTACTTGAAGAGCATCAGGTCGTCGGCCGCGGCGAGCAGCGTGTTGAACTTGTAGTTGATCTCGGCCTGGCCGGCGGTGCCGACCTCGTGGTGCTGGCGCTCGACCTGAAGGCCGTTCTTGTCCAGCTCCAGGGAGATCTCGGCACGCAGGTCGGCGAAGTGGTCGACCGGCGGGGTCGGGAAGTAACCGCCCTTGTAGCGGACCTTGTAACCGCGGTTGTTCTCCTCCGACCCGGTGTTCCAGGCGCCGGCCTCGGAGTCGATGTGGTAGAAGGACTCGTTCGCCGAGGTCTGGAAGCGGACGTTGTCGAACACGTAGAACTCGGCCTCGGGGCCGAAGTACGCGGTGTCGGCGATGCCGGTGGAGGCGAGGTACGCCTCGGCCTTCTTGGCCACGTTCCGCGGGTCACGGCTGTACTGCTCGCCGGTGATCGGGTCGTGGATGAAGAAGTTGATGTTGACGGTCTTGTCGCGGCGGAACGGGTCGACACGAGCGGTCGAGAGGTCCGCGCGGAGCGCCATGTCGGACTCGTGGATGGCCTGGAAACCGCGGATCGACGAGCCGTCGAACGCGAGCTCCTCGTTCGGGTCGAAGGCCGCCGCCGGGATGGTGAAGTGCTGCATCACTCCGGGCAGGTCGCAGAACCGGACGTCGATGAACTTGACGTCTTCGTCGGCGATGTACTTCTTCACGTCGTCGGCGTTCTGGAACATCCAACTCCTCCTACTCCCGACCCGGAGAAGGGCGGGGTTGCAGCTCTGTCGTGCGGCCAGTGCGGTGGCACACGCTGGACCCGACCATAGGCAGACGGGATTTCTCAAGCATGACCCATTTGTTTCGCCCAAGTTAACCGGGCGAACTGGGCGCGGCATCTCAGCGACGTGTTCCGTGCCCCGCCCGGCCGCGTGCAAACACGGGCGCAGTACCGTGGACGGGTGGACAACAGGCAAGTAATCGGATCGTGGCTGTCCGGGCCGCGCGCGGCCGCCGAGGACATGGGCGTCGACTTCGGCTACCGGGGAAAGCGCCTTGGGCTGCCCGAGCACGGACCGGGGTCGGTGGCCCCGCTGGGCCGGCGTTTCGGGGCGATCTTCATCGACTGGGCGCTGTGCATGGTGATCGCATACGGGCTGCTCGCTCGCGGTGACCAGCAGGCAGCCGGAAACTGGGCGCTCGGCGTCTTCCTCGTACTGAGTGCGCTGACCGTCGGAACCATCGGCAGTACGCCGGGCAAGCGCATCCTGGGCCTGCGGGTCCTCGCGGAGAACGGGGAGCGGCTCGGTGCCGGGCGCGTGATCGTCAGGAGCGTGCTGGTCCTCCTGGTCATTCCGCCGCTGGTCTGGGACCGCGACGGCCGCGGCCTCCACGACCGGCTGGCCCGCGCCGTACAGGTCCGGATCTGACGCAGGGCGCGGGCGCCGTGAGGACGACGACCTGAAGAACGTGAAGAAGGGGCGGTTCCGGACCTGATCGGGTCCGGAACCGCCCCTTCTCGTACGAGGTACGGGGTACGAGGAACGAGCTGTACGGGTGGGGGTCAGCGCATCTTTCCGCCGCGAGGCATCCGCATGCCCTTCGGCATCGGACCCTTCGGCAGCGGCATGTTGCTCATCAGGTCGCCCATCGCCCGCAGCCGGTCGTTGGTCGTGGTGACCTGCGGGCCGGTCAGGACGCGGGGAAGCTTCAGCATCTTGGTGCGCACCTTCTTCAGCGGCACCTGGCCCTCGCCGTCACCGACGATGATGTCGTGCACCGGCACGTCCACCACGATGCGCGCCATACGCTTCTTCTCGGCCGCCAGCAGGCTCTTGACCCGGTTCGGGTTGCCCTCGGCGACCAGCACGATGCCCGCCTTGCCGACGGCCCGGTGGACGACGTCCTGGCTGCGGTTCATCGCGACCGCGGGGGTCGTGGTCCAGCCGCGGCCGACCCGGTCCAGTACGGCCGCGGCCGCGCCCGGCTGCCCCTCCATCTGCCCGAAGGCCGCGCGCTCGGCGCGCCGTCCGAAGATGATCGCCATCGCGAGGAGCGCCAGGACGAAGCCCAGGATGCCCGCGTAGATGGGGTGGTCGATCAAGAAACCGATCGCGAGGAGGACACCGAAGGTGACGATTCCCACACCCGCGACGACAAGACCGATCTTGGGGTCGGTCCGCCTGGTCATCTTGTAGGTCAGGGCGATCTGCTTGAGCCGCCCCGCGTTCTCGGCGCTGTCCGCGCCTTCCGTGTTTGCCTTCCTCGCCATGTACCCGAGTTTACGTGGCCTAAGAACGACGGTCGGCCACGGCCTCCAGTACATGCTGGACCTCGACCCGGTCCTTCGCCCTGCGCCGGTCCTCCAGGACCGCAGTCCAGGCGTTGCGACGGGCAGTGCGCTGGCCGCTGCTCAGCAGCAGCGACTCGACGGCACGAAGGGCGCTGGTGACGGACGGGATGGCGTTGGCGCGTACCGGCACGGCCTGCATGGTGGAGTTCCCTCTCGGAGCGGATGCGCTGACTGGGCGCGGACTGAGTACGGGAAGGGGCGCCCCGCAGCGGCCGACAGAGCTGCTGCTGCGTGTGTACCCAGGGTCACTGCTTGGTGTTACCAGCGCATGACCGGTCGGTCAAACACCAATGAAGCCCGGAATTCGGCGCCGCGCACGCCGACGCGGCCCATACGCGTCCCCGACCTGCGGGGAGCGCATGAGCCGCGTCGGATCGGGCTTCACCCGCTCAGCAGCTTCTTGTGCTCGGTTTCACACGGCCGGTGCGGCCGCGGCGGGCGCCGCGGCCAGGGCCTGACGCCGCTCGATCGCCTGCTGGAAGAGACGCCCGGCACGGTACGAGGAACGGACGAGCGGACCCGACATCACGCCGGAGTAACCGATCGCGTCGGCCTCGTCCTTCAGCTCCACGAACTCGTGCGGCTTCACCCAGCGCTCGACCGGGTGGTGCCGTACGGAGGGCCGCAGGTACTGCGTAATCGTGATGAGCTCGCAACCTGCGTCGTGCAGATCCTTGAGCGCCTCACTGACTTCCTCGCGGGTCTCGCCCATGCCGAGGATCAGGTTGGACTTCGTCACCAGGCCGGCCTCGCGGGCCCGCGTGATGACTTCCAGGGAGCGCTCGTATCGGAATCCGGGGCGGATCCGCTTGAAGATCCGCGGCACCGTCTCGACGTTGTGCGCCAGCACCTCGGGGCGCGAGGAGAAGACCTCGGCCAGCTGCGCGGGCTCCGCGTTGAAGTCGGGGATCAGCAGCTCCACCTTGGTGGCGCCCGCCTCCCGCTCCGCGGTCAGGCCGTGGATCTGGCGGACGGTCTCCGCGTAGAGCCACGCTCCGCCGTCCTCCAGGTCGTCGCGCGCGACGCCGGTGATGGTGGCGTAGTTCAGGTCCATCGTCACGACGGACTCGCCGACACGGCGCGGCTCGTCGAGATCGAGGGCGGCGGGCTTGCCCGTGTCGATCTGGCAGAAGTCACAGCGCCGGGTGCACTGGTCGCCACCGATGAGGAACGTGGCCTCGCGGTCTTCCCAGCATTCGTAGATGTTCGGACAGCCGGCCTCCTGGCACACGGTGTGCAGGCCCTCGCTCTTCACGAGTTTCTGCATCTGCGTGTACTCGGGGCCCATCTTCGCCCGCGTTTTGATCCACTCGGGCTTGCGCTCGATGGGGGTCTGGCTGTTCCGGACCTCCAGGCGCAGCATCTTGCGCCCGTCGGGTGCGACAGCGGACACTCCGGCTCCCCTTTGCTTTCACTGCATTCGAATCTTCGGCGAACACCAGGGTACGCCCGTAGTTAGAACGGCTTTACGTCTGGCCAACCTGGGGCCGACGGGGCCTATTCCCCGCCAGCTAGGCGGAGGCCGGGGCGGCGGCCTTGGGCGGCTCGACGACCCGTGGTGCGAGAGCCGCGTTCTCCAGGACGTCCTTGAGGTGCTTCTCCACGACCGGAAGGACCTCCGCGATCGTCAGGTCACGGCCGAGTTCGTACGCGAGTGAGGTGACGCCCGCGTCCCGGATGCCGCAGGGCACGATCCGGTCGAACCAGGTGTTGTCCGGATTCACGTTGAGCGCGAAGCCGTGCATGGTCACACCCTTGGCGACCCGGATGCCGATCGCGGCGAGCTTGCGGTCCTCGCGGCGCTGGCCCGCGTTGGACGGCGCGTACTCCGGGCCGTTCATCCGCGGGTCGAACTCCTCGTCCTGAAGGCGCGGGTCGAAGTCGAGGGAGAGCCCGCCGAGCGCCGCCCGCTCCTCGACCGGGTCGCCCAGGACCCAGACACCGCTGCGGCCCTCGACCCGGGAGGTCTCCACGCCGAACTCGGCGGCCGTTCGGATCAGCGCGTCCTCCAGGCGACGGACGTGCGCGACGACATCGACCGGACGCGGAAGCTTCTGGATGGGGTAGCCGACGAGCTGCCCCGGGCCGTGCCAGGTGATCTTGCCGCCGCGGTCGACGTCGACGACCGGAGTGCCGTCCAGGGGGCGCTCGTTCTCCGCCGTGCGCCGCCCCGCCGTGTAGACGGGCGGGTGCTCAAGGAGCAGACACGTGTCGGGAACCGCGTCCTCGAAGCGGGCGGCGTGCACCTCGCGCTGCTTCTGCCATGCCTCCTGGTACTCGACGGCGTCCTCGCCGAACCCCAGACGGACAAACCGCAGCTCACTCACTTCAGGTGCCTCCCTACTAGCGGTGCCGGAAGCCCGGGGGGTGTCCCCGGAACCACGTCACCATGCACTGATGTGCGCCCCCAGCCACTGTACGACCGCCCGCATCGGGGCAGCCCGGCAGGTCGTTTCCGTCAGCGCCACCGGCAATCCTCACACGATCGGATGAATGTGGGGCGAAGGCCGCCGGGGGGTGCGGCCGGGGCGGCTAAATTCGCGCCGTTCCATAAGGGCTGCCCGCCCGGCCCCGAAGGCAGGAGACCGTACAGCTGATGTCGGAACGACCTCCGCAGCGCACCCCCAACCGCCGGCTCGCCTCGCTCATCGCCGAAGCCGGGTTCTCCCATGCGGGTCTGGCCCGCCGGGTTGATCAACTCGGTCTGGAGCACGGCCTCGATCTGCGGTACGACAAGACCTCCGTGACCCGCTGGCTGCGTGGTCAGCAGCCCCGGGGCACCACTCCCGCGCTGATCGCCGAGGTCTTCACCCGACGGCTGGGGCGCCGGCTCTCCGCCCAGGACCTGGGGCTCGACGCCTGCGCCCCCGTCTATGCCGGTCTGGAGTTCGCGGCCACGCCCGCCGAGGCGGTCGACATCGTCAGCGGGCTGTGGCGGAAGGACTCGGGAAGCCACGCGGAGTTACGCAAGATCGCGTTCACCCCGGCCGGGCTGGTCGTCCCCAGCCGGGACTGGCTGATCGGGCGGGCCGACGAGTGGGTGGGCAGTACGGAGCAGCCGGCGACGGCTGCCGCGCCGCGAGCCGCCTCGGGGGCTGCCGGTGGGGCCGTGGGTGGCGGGGCGCCGGTGAGCGGCGGGGCTCATGGGGTCGCGGGTGCTGCGGGCACTTCAGAAACTGCGGAGCCTTCAGGGTCTCCGGGGGCCTCGGGGACGGCTGGTTCGCCCGGGGCGAGAGGCTCCGGCGGGCCCGGCTCCGGCGGGCCCGGTTCGGGCGGCTTCGGGGGCGGTGGGCCGGATGGTCTCACCAGCCCCGCCGGTTCCGTCGGACCCGGAGGGGTGACCGTCGCGGGCGGCCCCCACGGAGCGCACGGCTCCCACGCCCCCCAGGCGCACGGCACCCACACCCCTCAGACGCTGCGCCACACCACCACCGCGGTGCACGGGCAGGCCGGCCGGAACAGCGCGCGTGGCCCCGGCGCCACCCGCCCGCCGGCCCACCCGGCGGCCCCGCCCCCCGCCCTCTCGACCGTGCCACGTCAACGGCAGACCGACCGGGGCCCGGGGCAGCGGGTCAGCAGCGGGGACGTCGCCGCCCTGCGCTCCGTCGGCGAACTCTTCCGCACCCTCGACAACGCGTACGGCGGCGGACATGCCCGCCAGGCCCTCGTCCGCTATCTGGAGCACGAGGCGGAACCCATGCTCCGCGGGAGCTACGGGGAGGCCACCGGCCGGCGGCTGTTCTCCGCGGCCGCCGACCTGACCAGGCTGGCGGGCTGGACCTCGTACGACATCGCCGCCCACGGCCTCGCCCAGCGGTACTTCGTCCAGGCACTGCGGCTCGCGCAGGCCGCGGGGGACCGGGGCTACGGCAGCTACGTCCTGATGACCATGAGCCGCCAGGCCGTCTATCTCGGCCACGGCAGGGAAGCCGTCCAGCTGGCGCGCGTCGCCCAGCAGGGCATCGGCTCGTCGGCGCCGCCCGTCGTGCAGGCCATACTGCACGCGGTCGAGGCACGCGGACACGGAGTGCTCGGTGAGGCCAGGACCTGCACCGCCGCGCTCGCCCGTGCGGAACGCGCGCTGGAGACCGCCCGGGCAGGGGACGAGACCCCGCACTGGGCCCGCTACTTCGACGAGGCCCAGCTCGCCGACGAGTTCGCGCACTGCCACCGGGACCTCCAGCACCACCGGACCGCGGCCCAGCACGCGGAACGCTCGCTCCAGCTGCGCGCTCCGGCGTACGCCCGCAGCAGACTGTTCTGCCGGGTGGTTCTCGCGTCCGCGCGGCTCGGGCTCGGCGAGCTCGACCAGGCGTGCTCCCTGGGAGCCGAGGCGGCCCAGCAGGCATCGGAGATGAGGTCGGTGCGGGCCACCGAGTACGTACGCGACTTCGAGCGGCGCCTGGAGCCGTACCGGGACGCGGCAGCCGTACGCCACTACCGGGACCGCGTCGCCGCCCTCGGCTGACCCGGCCCCAGTGGTGTGACCTGCCGGTGACCCACCCCCTGCGGACGCCCCTCACCTTGACCTCCGCCGGGGACAGCGGGTCGGTGGCGGACGCGAGCCGCACCCGGACGTAGCGGCCCGTGGTGCCGGGCGGCAGCTTCACCGCGGTGGGCCGCCCCGCCTTACCGGTCATGTGCGAAGGCAGTGCCGTCAGGCGGCCGTGGTGAGCGGCGCCTCGGCCCCGTATCCCTCCTGTACGCCCAGGTCGGTGAGGATCGCGGAGGCGGCGCGGCGGCCCGAGTGCAGGGCTCCCTGGACCGTGCTCGTATCGCGGTGGTCGCCGCACACGTACAGCCCGGCGAGCATCCGGACAGGGCGGTGCGGATCGTGCGGGGCGGGCATCGCGGGGACCGCCTCCGGGTCGTGATGGGCGGCCAGCAGCTCCCAGTCGTCCGTGGAGGTGCCGTACAGCGCGCCGAGGTGCCTGCGGACCGTGCGGTCGAGATCCGGCGGAGGTGTGCCGAGCACCGTCGAGGTGATCAGCGTCCGGCCGTGCGGGGCGCGTGAGGGATCGACCTCACTCATGACGGCGGTGTGCGCGACCGGTCCCGAGCGGTCGGCGTCCAGCAGCAGCGAGGTGCCGGTCGGCGGGGGAGCGGGGGCGGTGTGGTGCAGCACCGTCACCTGGTGGAAGGCCGGTACCCGCAGCCCCGGCAGCAGTTCGGCGGCGGCACCGGCCCCGGTCGCCAGCAGCAGGGAGCGGCAGCGCAGTTCGCCGTGCTCCTTGGTGCGCACCGAGGTGATGCCGGCGGTGGTGACATGGACACCGGTCCGTACGGTGCCGGGCGGCAGCGTGGCCGCCAGGAGTTCGGGCAGGGTCGCGGAACCGCCCGCCGGTACGCACAGCCCCCCGCGCGCATAGCTGCGCAGGGCGAGATCGGCGACGCGGCTCGATGTGGTGAGCTCGGGGTCGCTGAGGAGTGCGGAGAGCAGGGGGCGCAGGAATCCGTTGACGGTACGGGACGGGAGGCCGCGCGCCGACAGGGCGGCGAGGGCGGTCCGTTCCGGCCGGGCCAGGAGGCGGGAGACGGGCGTGGCGGCCAGCCGTCCCAGTGCCGCGCCCAGGCGGGCCTGGTCGATCGCCCCGCCCAGCGGTGCGCGGGGGGCGCTCGATCGGGAGCGCACTGCCCTGAGTGCGCCCCTTGCGCTCCGTATGGTGCCGGTGCGGTACTGGCGGCCCTCGCTGTGGACCAGGAGCCCGGGGGCGAACCCCCGCAGCACCAGCCCTTCGAGGGCGGGAGCGAGACCCAGCTCCGGGCAGGCGGAGCTGAGCAGTGGGCCGAGGTGGTCGAGCCGGAATCCGTCCACGTCGTGCGTGACCATCCGGCCGCCGACACAAGGGGCGGCCTCCAGGACGCTGACGCTCACTCCCGCACGGTTGAGCTGATGGGCCGCCGACAGGCCGGCTGTTCCGGCCCCGATGATGATCACGTCTGAGTGATGTGCCGTGCTGAGCACGTGCCCCTCCCCGAGTCGGTGCGACTGGTGGGAGGCTCTTGCCCCCAACAGGCCCCCGGAATACCCGAGTTCGGGTCGAGGCTAGGTGTATGGCTGATACGGGCACAGCAGCGCGCGCACCGGGCACCGGGGCACGGGGTCGCACACCGGCGTCAGCGCAGGGCCGCCCGGATCGCCGCGTCGATCCCGGGGAACGCGAACGAGAAGCCCGAGTCGAGCAGTTGGCCCGGCAGGACCCGCTGGCTGCCCAGCACGTCCGCCGCGAAATCGCCCAGGGCGATCCGCAGCGCGGGCGAGGGGGCGGTGAAGAGCGTCGGACGGTGCAGCACCCGTCCCATCGCGGCCGTCGCCTCGCGGTTGGTGACCGGGTCCGGCCCCGTCAGATTGACCGGTCCCGACAGGGCCGGTGTGTCGATGATGTGCCGCAGGGCCGCGATGTGGTCGTGCAGCGCGATGAAGCTCCAGTACTGGCGCCCGTCGCCGAGCCGCCCGCCGAGCCCGGCCTTGAACAGCGGGAACAGCCGCCCCCAGGCCCCGCCCTCCCGTGCGACCACCAGCCCGGTGCGTGCGAACACCGTCCGTACGCCCGCCTCCTGGGCGGCGGCCGTGGCCTCCTCCCACTCCACGCAGACGGACGGCAGGAAGCCCTCGCCGGGCGGAGCGCTCTCGTCGACCGCGCGGTCCCCGGTGTCGCCGTAGTAGCCGATGGCCGACCCCGACAGCAGCACCTTCGGCGGGGTGTCGAGCGAGGCGACGGCCTCGGCGATCGCCGCCGTGCCCAGCACCCGGCTCTCCCGGATCTCGCGCTTGTACGCGTCCGTCCAGCGGCGGTCACCGACTCCGGCACCGGCCAGGTGGACGACGGCGTCGCACCCCACCAGCCCCGCCACGTCGACGAACTGGCGCTTGGGGTCCCACTCCACCTCGTAGCCCGTGGTGGCCGGGCGGCGCACCAGGCGGACCACCTCGTGCCCGTCGGCGAGAAGCGAACGCACCAGCGCCGCTCCGATGAGTCCGGTGGAACCGGTGACAGCGATACGGGAGTGCGGCATGGCCCCATCCTGCCTCAGCCGCGCCGCGCGCCGCCGTCTTTCCGGCCCGCCCGACGGGTCGCCGGAGCCGGGAAAACGCGCTGACCGGACGAGGTGGGGCGTGCCACAGTGGAACGCATGTCCGAACTGCGCACCCGCCCCGTCCGTCACGCCGTCCTCGCCGACAACGAGGCCCTGGGAGAACTGGACCGGGCCACCTGGTCGACGCTGCACGCGGTGCAGCCGCGACCCCAGCCCCCGTACGACTCCTTCTTCGACGAGGGACACCGGCCCCAGGACTTCCTCGTGGCAGAGGCCGAGAACGCCGGGGGCGAGGCGGCCGTCGCCGGGTACATCCGGCTGGTCGCGCCCACCCCGCTCGCCTGCAACGCGCATGTGCGCCAGATACAGGGCCTCGCCGTGGCCGACTGGGCGCGGGGGCGCGGCCTCGCACGGGCCCTGCTGCGCGCCTCGTTCGCCGAGGCGCGGCGCCAGGGTGCGAACCGCATCACCCTGCGCGTCCTCGGACACAACACCCCCGCCCGCGCGCTGTACGCGGCTGAGGGCTTCGCCGTCGAGGGTGTGCTTCCCGGCGAGTTCTTCCTGCACGGACGTTACGTCGACGACGTACTGATGGGCCGCCCCCTCATGGCCTGAACCTCCGCATGCCGCACATGAGTTCGTGCAGGCGGCGTACGGCGGGCTCGGCCGGCGCCCCCGGTCCGGCGGCCGGCGCCCCGGCCGTCGCCCAGGACTCCGGGGCCACCCGTACCGCGTCCGGTCCCGCCATACCAGGGGGTCTCAGGTCTCAGGAGGGGCCGAAGCGGTCCCAGAGCGAGGGGAAGCGCGCGGCCAGCCCGGTGTCGTCCTCCAGGCTGAAGGGCACGCCCTCCGGCTCGTTGGGCTGGGGCGGAACACCGAGGTCCGGCGCCACCACCCCGGTGAGCTGTTCGTACGCCTCGTCGGCGGCGTAGCCGAGGTCCTCACCGTCCCCGTCGAACTCCTCGTCGAAGTCGTCGAGGAGTTCGGCGAGGCTGTCCGGATCGTGCACCGCGCCCTCGAAGACCTCCCGGCCCTGGCCGATCAGCCAGCAGCGGAAGTAGTCGAAGGCGTCGTCGCTCGCCCCGCCGAGCAGGACGGCGGCGGCGCCCCACAGATCCCAGCGGTACGCGCGGTTGTAGCGGGCCTCGAAGTGCCGGGCGAAGTCCAGCACGGAGTCGGGGTCGAGCTGCAGCAGCCTTTCGACGAGCAGATCGGCGTGGTCCTCGGGGTCGCCCTCGGCGGCCTCGCGGGTGCTGTCGACGATCTCCCAGAACTCCGTCTCGTCCATCACGGGTCAAGCATCGGGCTTGGCGGCGGGCGACGCACGCGGAGACACGGAAATGAAGCCCTTCAGCGATAGAGATCGCGCAGCCGTTCGGCCGCCTCGGAGAACCGCGCGCGAAAGGAGGCCGGTCCGAGGACCTCCAGCTCGGGTCCCAGCGCCAGCAACTGGCCGAACGCGATGTCGAGGGACTCCACGGGCAGCGTGACCGTGCGCCAGCCGTCGGCGCCGGGCGGATCGGCCCGCTCCAGCGCCTCCTGCGCCGCGGCGCGGTCGCCGGCGTACGCCAGGCGCCGGGCACCCGCCTGGGATACGCGTACGGTCACCTCGGTACGCAGGATGGACCGCGCGAACTGCGCCGCACGCGCGTCCCAGAAGCCCGGCAGATCGAAGCCCTCGTCCCTCACGAAGCGCGCGTCGGTCACGGTGACGGCCGAGAACCGGTCGATCCGGTACACCCGGAACGTGTCCTGGGCCCGGGCGCAGAGGTACCAGATCCCACCCTTCAGGACGAGCCCGTACGGGGCCAGCTCCCGCTCGGCCTCCTCCCGCGCACCGGCGCTGCGGTAGCGCGCCCTGACGACGCGGTCGTCCCAGACGGCCTCGGCGACGGCGGGCAGCAGTTCGGGTGTCACGGGCTCCTGGTACCAGCCCGGGGCGTCCAGATGGAAGCGCTGAGCGGCGGTGGCGGAGGCATCCCTCAGGGACGGGAGCAGGGCCGCCGACACCTTGAGCCGGGCGGCGGACGCGGCGTCGTCGAGCCCCATCTCCCGCAGGGCGGACGGCAGCCCGGAGAGGAAGAGCGCCTCGGCCTCGTGGCGAGCTAGCCCGGTGAGCCGGGTGCGATAGCCCCCGACCAGCCGGTACCCACCGGCCCGCCCCCGTTCCGCGTACACGGGCACACCCGCCTCGGACAGGGCCTGCGCATCCCGGGTGACGGTCCGCTCCGACACCTCCAGCTCCTGGGCGAGCTGTGCGGCGGTCATGGAGGGCCGGGCCTGAAGAAGCAGCACCATTTTGATCAGACGGGCAGCGCGCATGGGGCCATTGTGGGGGCGGGATCGAACGACGCCCTCAATCGCCGGGCAGGTTCGAAAGAGCCCTCAATCGCCGGGCGAGCTTGATCTCTTCAAGCCCGCGCGGCGATTGAGGGCAGAAACGGCCAGGTCAGAGACCGTACCGCTCCCGGGCCTCCTTCACCGCGGACGCCGGTACCTCGCCGCGCCGCGCCAGCTGGGCCAGCGCCGCGACCGCGACCGACTGCGCGTCGACCCCGAAGTGGCGGCGGGCCGCCTCACGCGTGTCGGAGAGACCGAAGCCGTCCGTGCCGAGCGAGGACCAGTCCTGCTCCACCCACTGGTTGATCTGGTCCGGAACCGCACGCATCCAGTCGCTGACGGCCAGCACGGGACCCGGCGCACCGGACAGCGCCTGCGTCACGTACGGCACCCGCTGCTCGCCGTGGAGTATCGCCTCGTCGGCGAGCAGCGCCTCGCGCCGCAGCTCGCCCCACGAGGTGGCGGACCAGACGTCGGCCGTGACACCCCAGTCCGCGGCCAGCAGTTCCTGTGCCTCCAGGGCCCAGTGGATCGCCGTACCGGAGGCCAGCAGCTGGAGCCGCGGCGCGTCCGCGCTCGCGGGCGTGCCCTCCTTGAAGCGGTACAGGCCCTTGACGATGCCCTCCTCGACGCCTTCCGGCATCGCGGGCTGCTGCTTCGGCTCGTTGTAGACCGTCAGGTAGTAGAAGACGTTCTCGGCCTCGGGGCCGTACATCCGGCGCAGACCGTCCTTGACGATCACCGCGATCTCGTACGCGAACGCCGGGTCGTAGTTGAGCGACGCCGGGTTCGTGGACGCGATCAGGTGCGAGTGGCCGTCCGCGTGCTGGAGGCCCTCTCCCGTCAGCGTCGTCCGGCCGGCCGTCGCGCCGACGATGAAGCCCTTGCCGAGCTGGTCGGCGAGCTGCCACATCTGGTCGGCGGTCCGCTGCCAGCCGAACATCGAGTAGAAGATGTAGAACGGGATCATCGTCTCGCCGTGCGTCGCGTACGACGTCGCCGCGGCGATGAAGTCGGCCATGGCCCCGGCCTCGGTGATCCCCTCGTTGAGGATCTGGCCGTCCTTGGCCTCCTTGTAGTACATCAGCTGGTCGCGGTCGACCGGCTCGTACGTCTGGCCCAGCGGCGAGTAGATGCCGGCCGACGGGAACAGCGACTCCATGCCGAAGGTGCGCGCCTCGTCCGGGACGATCGGCACCCAGCGCTTGCCGGTCTCCTTGTCCCGCATCAGGTCCTTGGCCAGGCGCACGAACGCCATGGTGGTGGCCATCTCCTGTTTGCCGGACCCCTTGTACAGGGCCTTGAACGCGCGCTCCTCCGGCTCGGGCAGCGCCACCGCGTGCACCCGGCGGGCCGGTGCGGGGCCGCCGAGCGCGGCACGGCGCTCCTGGAGGTAGCGGACCTCGGGGGAGTCCGCGCCCGGGTGGCCGTACGGCACCAGGCCGTCGGCGAAGGCGCTGTCCGGGATCGGCAGACCGAGGAGTTCGCGCATGTCCTTGAACTCGTCGACCGACAGCTTCTTCATCTGGTGGTTGGCGTTCTTGGACTCGAAGCCCTTGCCGAGCGTGTAGCCCTTCACCGTCTGCGCGAGGATCACGGTCGGCGCGCCCTTGTGCTCGACGGCCGCCCGGTACGCCGCGTAGACCTTGCGGGCCTCGTGGCCGCCGCGCGAGGTGTAGAAACACTCGGCGATCTTCGCGTCGGTGAGCAGCTTGGCCAGCTCGGCGAGCGCGGGCTCGGCGCCGAAGAAGTGCTCGCGGATGTACGCGACATCGCGGGTGGCGTACGTCTGGAACTGCGCGTCCGGGACCTCCCGGAGCCGGCGCACCAGCGCACCCGAGGTGTCCAGCTGGAACAGCTCGTCCCAGGCGCTGCCCCAGAGTGTCTTGACGACGTTCCAGCCGGCCCCGCGGAACGCGCCCTCCAGCTCCTGGACCACGCGGAAGTTGGCGCGGACCGGGCCGTCGAGACGCTGCAGGTTGCAGTTGATGACGAAGGTCAGGTTGTCGAGCTGCTCACGGGCCGCGAGGGCGAGGGCTGCGGTCGACTCGGGCTCGTCCATCTCGCCGTCGCCCAGGAAGGCCCAGACGTGCGAGTTCGACGTGTCCTTGATGTTGCGGTTGGCCAGATAGCGGTTGAAGCGCGCCTGGTAGATGGCCGAGAGCGGGCCGAGGCCCATCGACACGGTGGGGAACTCCCACAGCCAGGGCAGCCGCCGCGGGTGCGGGTAGGAGGGCAGACCCTCGCCGCCCGCCTCCTGGCGGAACTTGTCGAGCTGCTGCTCGCTGAGCCGGCCGTCGAGGAAGGCGCGGGCGTAGATGCCGGGGGAGGCGTGGCCCTGGATGTAGAGCTGGTCGCCGGAGCCTCCCCCATTCTCGGCTCCGCTCGAACGGGAGGTGCCCCCTCCCTCCTTGCCGCGGAAGAAGTGGTTGAAGCCGGTCTCGTACAGCCAGGCGGCCGAGGCGAAGGTGGCGATGTGGCCGCCGACGCCGTAGCGGGCGCCACGGGTCACCATGGCCGCCGCGTTCCAGCGGTTCCACGCGGTGATGCGGGACTCCATCTCCAGGTCACCGTCGAAGGCGGGCTCCGCGGCGGTCGGGATGGAGTTGACGTAGTCGGTCTCCAGCAGTTTGGGCAGCGCGAGACCGGCACCCTCGGCGTGCTGGAGCGAGCGCCGCATGAGGTACGCGGCCCGGTGCGGGCCCGCGGCCTTGGTGACGGCATCGAGGGAGGCCGCCCATTCGGCGGTCTCCTCGGGGTCACGGTCCGGGAGCTGGTCGAGCTCGCTCGGAAGCTTTCCTACGGGGTCGGTCATGATCGCCGCCTTCCGGAGAGGAGGGGGGTGGAGAAGGCCCTGACTGGCAGGACAGGGCGATGGGGCCGGTGGGCCCGCGGAGTGAACTGTAAAACGCTGATCGATGATCGATCAAAGGGTTGAAGGGGAAAATTTCTCGATATGAAGAAAGTGGCATTCGGTGCCTCGAAACAGGGCACGCAGTGACGCCGCGAAAGGGATGAAAAGGGCGCTCGACTGTGCAGTCGAGCGCCTGGTGCTACAGATGGGCGGACAGGTCACGCACGGGGCGCGCAGCCCAGCACGTGTGCCTTGACCAGCGTGCCGATCTGCGGGTCCTTCCGCAGGAACGCCTCGATGAGCGCCTCGTGCTCCTCCGCGTACGACTTCTGGACCGTGCCGAGCCACCGGATCGACAGGGCCGTGAACACCTCGATGCCCAGCCCCTCCCAGGTGTGCAGCAGCACGGCGTTCCCGGCGGCCCGCACCATCTCCCGGTGGAAGGCCACGGTGTGCCGTACCTGGGCCTCGCCGTCGGCCAGCCGGTCCGCCTCGTACAGGGCCGCCACGTGGGGTGTCAGCGCCGAGCAGTCGTCGCCGAGGCCGGGGGCCGCCAGCTCCGCCGCGATCTGTTCCAGACCGGCCCGGACGGGATAGCTCTCCTCCAGGTCGGCCGCGGTCAGGTTCCGTACCCGTACGCCCTTGTTGGGAGCCGACTCGATCAGGCGGAGGGTCTCCAGCTCGCGCAGGGCCTCCCGCACGGGGGTCTGGCTCACTTCCAGCTCGGTGGCGATGCGGCGCTCCACGATCCGCTCGCCCGGCTTCCAGCGCCCGCTGACGATCCCCTCCACGATGTGCTCGCGGATCTGTTCGCGCAGCGAGTGGACGACGGGCGGGGTCATGAGGGGCTCCTTCTGAGCAATCCGGCGCTGCCTGCGCCGGCACGGCCGCCTGGGCGACCGCCGGTGCTAGGAGGGGGCTGAAGGCTTTGGCCGGGCTCGCGGCGTCCGGCACGCGCATCTGCGGCGTTGCCGAAGTGCCCGAGTAGCTCCGCTACAAAGGCACTCCGGCGCCTTGCAACTGCACGCACCAGACGCCGCTCCCTGATCCGGCCAGGGCCTTCAGCCCCCTCCTAGACAATACGACGCCGCCCCCGGCCGGAAGTGTTCCGGACGGGGGCGCCGCTGGTGAGGCTGGTTACAGGTGCGTGGCTCAGAGGCCGAGCTCGACCTCGAACTCACCGGCTTCCAGGATCGCCTTGACCGTCGTCAGGTAGCGGGCGGCGTCCGCGCCGTCCACCAGGCGGTGGTCGTAGGAGAGCGAGAGGTACGTCATGTCGCGCACCGCGATCGTCTCGCCGAGGTCCGGGTGGTTGATGACCACCGGACGGCGGACCGTGGCACCGATGCCCAGGATGGCTGCCTGGTTCGGGGGCACGATGACGGTGTCGAACAGCGCACCGCGCGAGCCGGTGTTGCTGATCGTGAAGGTGGCACCGGACATGTCGTCCGGGGTCAGGCCGCCGCCGCGGGCCTTGCCGGCCAGCTCGGCGGTCTTCTTCGCGATACCGGCGATGTTCAGGTCGCCCGCGCCCTTGATGACCGGGGTCATCAGGCCCTTCTCGGCGTCCACGGCGATGCCGATGTTCTCCGAGTCGAAGTACGTGATGGTGCCTTCGTCCTCGTTGATCCGGGCGTTGACGACCGGGTGGGCCTTCAACGCCTGGGCCGCCGCCTTCACGAAGAACGGCATCGGGGACAGCTTGACGCCCTCACGGGCGGCGAAGGACCCCTTCGCCTGGTTGCGCAGCTTCATCAGCTTCGTGATGTCGACCTCGAGCACCGAGGTCAGCTGGGCCTGCGAGTGCAGCGCCTTCATCATGTTGTCGCCGATGACCTTGCGCATACGGGTCATCTTGACCGTCTGACCGCGCAGCGGGGACGCCTCCAGCTTCGGCGCCTGGGCGGCCGGAGCAGCGGCGGCCGGAGCCGGAGCGGCAGCGGCGGCCTTGGCGGCCTCCGCGGCGGCGACGACGTCCTGCTTGCGGATACGGCCACCGACACCGGTGCCCTTGACCGCGCCCAGGTCGACACCGTTCTCGGCGGCGAGCTTGCGGACCAGCGGCGTGACGTACGCGCCGTCATCACCGGAAGGCGCGGCCTGGGCGGCCGGTGCCGGGGTGACGGTAGACGCAGCGGCGGGCGCCCTGTCTCTATA